>CAZEYD010000002.1:82243-157273 GCA_964516745.1 Candidatus Woesearchaeota archaeon | reverse complement strand
CATAAGGAGACTTTTTATGTTTTAGATAACACTGAGGAAGTTGGAGCTTATGGTAGTGCAAATATAATGGTCAAATCAAAATGTTTCCCATCTTCTGCTAATAGCGCTCAGTGTTCCTTTGAAGATACTGCTTGGGGTGCATATGTTCTTTCATTGTTGGGTTATGATGTTAGCAGTTTCTTACCTTATATTACTGCTGCATCCACGGAAAACAAACAATTTTCTCCAAATGTATTCTTGTACTTATTAGACCCACTTAATACTGAAATTTCTACTCAATTGATTAAAGAACAAAATACCAATGGATTATGGTGGAATGGAGTTAGTAAATATTATGATACTGGATTAGTTTTATTAGCATTAGGAATGAATCAAGAACAGACAAGAAGAGCTGAAGATTCTCTTTGGTTTACTCAAGCAGATAATGGTTGTTGGGCAAATAAGCAATTAGATACTGCTATGATTTTATGGGCTGTTGAACGAAGAGATGGAGTTGTTGATTCTAGCGAGATTCTTTGTGAAGATGCTGGTTATTATTGTACCCCTGAATCTGCCTGTAGTGTCGATGATGATATTGGTAGTTCGTATTTTTGTGATGGTGGTATTACAACCACATGTTGTAAAAATCCTGTTGTAAATTTATGTAGTGATGCTGGTGGAGTAGAGTGTGCAACTGGAAAGGTCTGTTCTAGTAAGGAAATAAAAACTAAAGATAGCGATTTTTGCTGTACTACTAGTTGTGTTTCCCCAGAGACAGAAGAAGAGGATGAAGATAGTGAGTGTATTCTTGCCAATCATAGATGTTTATCCAGTTGTGATAGTCAATATTATGAACCCGTAAATTATGACTGTGATGGTTCCAAAATTTGTTGTAAAATGTTGCCATCTCAAGATAATGAGGAAGGAGTTCCTTGGTGGATATGGATTCTAGTTGGTTCTATTGTTATTGTATTGGTTGTTATTGGTATTATATACAAAGAACAGATTAAACTTCTATTGTTTAAATCTAAATCTAAAATGGACAAAAATCCTTCTGGGAATAATCTGAACGGTGGAATTCCACCTAGACCAGGACAGCCACCTTTTCCACCTAGTAGATATGGAGTCCCACCCAGAAGACCAATGCCACCTAGGAGATCGATGCCACCTCAGAGGCCAAATTAAAATGAAATTTAATCCTATATATTTATTGTTAACCTGTATTTTCTTAGCAACTTTTGTTAATTCTGCTCCTAATATCGAAATTTTAACTCCGAATCCATATGCTGGAGAATCTGTGGTAATAAAGATTTCAACTGATGGCAAGTTTAAAGATACTCTTAGTAAAAATAATCTACATTTTTATGAAGGACGAAGACAAATCGATTTGGAATTTGATATTTTTCATTATAATGATATATTCTATTTATATGCTGTCTTTAGTGGTCCAGGTGAATACATATTACAATCTGATGAAATTTTATATGAGGTTGGAGGAGATTTATTATCAGCCGTCATTAATGAAAATATTACTGTTGGAGAAGATAAGGGAGAATTATTGGAAATTATTCCTGGTATAATTTTTACTGCTGAGAATCCAGAACTTAAACTTACAAATAAAGGGAATGATACGTTATCAATTAAATATGACGAATTTATTATGTCTATCGATCCTAAAAGTACTAGGACACTACAGATTGAACCAAAATCTAATTTTGAGATTATTGAAATATCTACCTATAAAAAATTTAAGATTCCTGTGGTTTATCTGACTGATTTGGAAACAATAAATAGTTCTTTAGTAGAGGAAGAAGAAGAGATAGTTTTAAATGTCAGACCTGGGAGGAAAAACATTGTAATTAATTCTTATAAGAATATTCAAAAATATACTACATTCAAATTATTGAATTTAGGAGTAAATGACATTACCAAAATAAATGTTTCAACAAACTTAGATTTCGTTAGTTTAGATATTCCTCTATCTATAGGACCAAAAGAGAGTACTAATTTAACTATTAATTCTATGTATAATATTGAAAGCTTTTTTAAAGATAATGTAACTATTTCATATACCGAATTAGGTGAAAGATATGAACTTGTTGTGCCTTTATTGATATCTATTATATCAGAAGAAGTTTTAACTAACCCTGAAGCTACAACTATTTATCAGAACAAAACTTGCGCTGAACTTTATGGGACTCTCTGTGAAGGGACTTGTAAAGGAGATTATTATATGACTGTTGATGAAGAGATTAATTATTGTTGTGCTGAAGGCGTTAAATGTGCCCCTATTGACGATAGTAACCCTACAGAAAAACCTTCGAACAATTGGGTTTGGGGTATTATTATCTTTATTGCATTAGGTATTGTAGGTTATTTGATAATGCAGAAATATAAAAAAGTTGGAATAAAGAAGAAATAAACATTTATTTTTTATTTTTTATTAGAGCCTTTTTCGTTAATTTCCCATCTTTTATTAACCCGTGATCTTCTAGAATTTTTGCTGCTGCTGTTAATTCGCTATTAAGATAACTTATCTTTCCTTGTACTTGTTTTGCTATGTTATCATATTGATGTAATCTTTCTGTTAATTCACTTAATATTTCTGTTGCATCTTTGCAATTGATTTTCATTTGAGATGGATCAACAACTTCAATAGATGCTGGCATGAAACCGATTACTATTTCTGATAATGTTTTAAAATTGTCACAACTGAATTCTACTTCACAAAAACATGTATATAATTCTTCTTTATCTACCTTTTTGGATTCACTAAAAGTTTTTTTTATTGTTTTGGTACCTTTTATTTCATCTAATTTCCCTATATGCTCCTCTAACTTCTCTTTTATATGTGGAGCTGGTCGCCCCATTATTTCTACAATCATTATTGCTATTACCATTTTTTGAATAATAGAAGAATTAATGTTATAACCAAAAATGGAACAAAAATATAAAATGAATATCTCTTTATTTTCTCGTTTTTTGATTCATATATCGTTTCTTCTATTCTTTCATCTGAATTAAGGTTTATAACTTTTTGGGATATTGTGGTTGTAGTGTTTTTTTCATTTAATCTAATTGGTAAAATCTTTTTTTTTATAGGCTCTTTGGATTTTTCTGTTTTTGAATTATGTTTTTCTGATTCTGATTCTTCTGATTCTTCAACCAGTTCCACAATGGTTTCTATTATCTCTAATTGAAATGTATTTTCAGATATGTATTGTTTAGTACCTGTTTCTCGTATTCTTATTAAACCATTAGCTGTTCCTAAAAATTCTTTATCTATTAATAGCTTTATTTTATATTGACCTGACTGGTCTATTAATCTAGTGACATACCAATCTGAGCGTTGCCATTCATTATTCCAGATTTTATTAATTGTTTGGTCTCCTCCTTGTATTTGGATTTTTATATCATAAAGTCCATTTACTTCATTAATATCTAACTCGCATATAAAATCTTGACTTGTTGATATTTCTTCTGGGCAGTTAATATCAGTAATTTCTATTGCCGAAATAATTGTTGATAAAAAAATTAAAAGTATGACTATTTTCCATATCATTTATATTTAATTTGAAATTTATTTATAGGTTATATTAAATATTTTGGATAAGTCTCTTTAAAATTATCGTATCTTACTGTTACTCTATTTTTTTCTTTAATCTTCTTCCCAATCCATACTTCAGAGAATGTTTTATTCTTCAAATACCATGCGCATTTTTCTTTTTCTATTTTTGATAATTTTCCATTCATTTTTACTTCAACTCCGATTATCTTGTATTGATTTTCCATTAGTTGAAATGCTATAAAATCTGGGAATCCTGTTCCTATTGTCATTACTCCCATGTTGGCTTTGAATCGTTTGAAGACTCTTTTGGCTGGTGTTATTTTATTCTTTTCCATATCCAGATTATTTGTCCATTTGTCTACTATCCAACCTTTATCGTCAAGATCGTGCCGAACTCTTAACTCAAATTGTCCACCACTTGCTCTACTTGTTGCTCCTCTCTTTACATTTGCTGTTTTTTTAAGAATGATATTACCTTTATCGTCAAAGTCAATTTGATGTTTTGGTTCTTCCATTTTAGAATTATAAATCTCTAGCAAACAAAGTTCGTCTAAAATTTCCTCTTGCTCGTTTTTCTGCTGATTTTAACATGTCTTCGACTTTTTTTTCAAATTCAACAAAGAATTCTTCACTTATTGGTAAATCAGTTGATTTTCTGATATTACTTCGTATAATTAGTCCACCTTTCATTATATTAGTTGGAAGATATTGTTAATAAAGTTTTTGGAGATTGTTTAGAAAAATGAATTAGGATCAAATAAAACTTTATAAAAATATAAATTCTTCTATAATAATGGACATTGCTA
Source organism: Candidatus Woesearchaeota archaeon (assembly GCA_964516745.1). Classification (GTDB taxonomy): domain Archaea; phylum Nanobdellota; class Nanobdellia; order Pacearchaeales; family GW2011-AR1; genus JAGVXH01. The sequence continues at coordinate 152,920 of CAZEYD010000002.1, read as the reverse complement.
GGATATACTTAAAGGGAGAATATTATCATGGATTATATGGAGCAGGAACCATAGTTTATGCACGTAGAGATGATGAGCTTGCAGTTGTAAAAGGAGAATATTATACTATCAAAGAAATAATTGTGACAGAATTAGGTTCTTGTGCAAGGAATCAAGGTATAGTACTCGAAGAGGTAGAAGGGGTATATTTCAAAAATACATTCCGAGTTGATGAAGAGTGTCATAGAAGACAGATGATTAAAAATGATTTATCCCAAAAACTATAAAAGCTCAATTTTCTCCTCATTTCTATGACAAACTATGTTTGGGAATTTACAAACCAACGAAAGTTGACGAAACCAGAATTTATTCGTTATTTTGAGAAGAAAGTTTTTAAGACTATTAGAAAATTCGAGATGATGCCTTCTGATAAGATTTTCAGAATGGAGGAGTCTAATTGTGTTAATAGTGTCGTATTAAAAAGTATTTTAGAACAAAAGTTTATCGTTGAAACTTCTGGTAAAGCAAATATTTATGATGATAATTTGTCTGATGTTGCAGAAGAGACTTTTGACAACATTTTGAAAGGAAATTTTAGTGGTCCTTTACCTAAAGATACTATTGCGAGACCTTTGTATTATCATTCTGATAAGGAAATTAAAGTTTATTGTGATTTGTTGGGAATTGAAGGAAAGAAAAAAGAAAGAAATGAGAAGATTCAGGAATTGTTTAATAAATTTATTGATAAAAATCAAGATTTAGAGATTAATGTTGTTAAGGCTTTAATGCAACTTCCTGTGTAAATATTGACACAATACTATTTTTTAAGAATGGATTGTTTACTACCTTTATTCCTATGTTAACATTGTCATCATTTCGTCTGTTATGAAATTTGTTTGTGTGCCTGAGTATGTCATATATAATTGTTCTTTTGCTCTTGATATTGCAACATAGAATAAACGAAGCTCTTCTGCGTCCTTGTCATATATTTCGTCTTTTATCATTTCTACTACTGGATGGTCTGATGCTTTACATGGGAAGTTTTGTGTGCTGCATCCTATTACGAATACTGTTTTTGCTTCTAAACCTTTGATAGCATGAACTGTTGCAAGGGTTAAATGGTTTTCTTGTGCTTCGACATTTGTTTGAATATGTTCTGTTTTTAGAATGTGTTTTACATTTCTTTGCTTTAGGATATTTGAGATTGCGACCAATTGTTTGTTTGTTCTTGCTAAGATAAATATTTCGTGTAATGGAATTTGGGTCTGTTTTAGATATTCTAAAATAAAATTCGTTTCTGCTTGTTCATTTTCAAAACTAAATAGTTTTACATCAGCATCTTTATATTCATCTAATGAGGTTAGATAAGGCAATTCCATTTCTTTAATCACATTGTTCATTATCTTTACTATTTCGTTTTTACTTCGATAGTTTTTTGTTAGATGAATTATTTCCGGATCTTTAAAGTCGTTTTCAAAATGTAATATAAAATTTATATCACTTCCTCGCCATCCGTAGATAGACTGTCTTGGGTCACCTACTGCAAAAATATTTTTTGGATTAATTAGTTTGATTAAATTGACTTGCTGAACGTTTACGTCCTGATATTCGTCTACCAATAAATGTTCATATTTTGGAATTTGTAATGGATCTTTTTTAAAAAAGTTTGTTGTGTCTATTATTTGATCTGCATAATCTCTTAAATTATTTGTACTCATATGTTCTACTAATACCTTGATTAATTGATATAATCTGCGTGCATTATGTTGATGTTTCGCATCTGTTTTCTTGCTAAAATCATATAATTCTTGTCCTGTCATTTTTAGATATTCTATTATTGAAAAACAGTCATTCATAAAGATATTTTGTAATTGTGATGGTGTTTTACTCTCTCTTTGTTTTAATGAAAAATAGTCGTCTATTACTTGTTCTACATCCAGCCCCAACATTACTAATGCCATATTTACGGCTATTATCTTTTCTGAATACCCAATTACTCTCATTCTTCTTCCATAAATTTGTTGTTCGTATTGACGTAAGATGTTCTCTGCAAATGAATTAAATGTATGAACGTTGACATTTTCCACTCCTATTTCATTTAATTTGATTATCATTTCTTGTCGTGTTTTTCTTGTAAAAGTAATTGCTAATATCTTTTCCGGTTCAACTTGTTTATATTTAACTAAAAATTCTATTCTTTTGATTAGTGTTGTTGTTTTGCCTGAGCCTGCTCCCGCGATTGTTAGAATATGATTTGCACCTGATATTATTGCTTTTTTTTGTTCGTCATTATAAATATTCAAAAAGTCATTATAATATTTGAAGTTTTCTCTCTCTTGGTCTGTAACTTCAGAAACTTTTATATCGAATGTTTTTTTATCATTGAATGTTGGTTTAGATAGTTCATTCTGTCCCTTTAATGTTACTTCTAAAACTTTTACAAACTTGTTATAATCTGGAGATGTTTCTTCTAACATCTTTTTTCTGATTAGCTTATTTATGTACTCTAGAACTTTATCTCTGTCCCAAGAAAGAATTCCAAAATGATGAAGTTCATCGAGTTGGTTCTTTGAAATTGATTTGTTTTTGTAGCTGCCTATTAAGAAATCTGCTAAAAGATTTTTTCCTACCGCAAATGGTAATTCCTGAACCCCTTTTATTATTAGTAAATATTCTAAATCCTCATTTTTTTCTTCTAAAACGTTCCCCATTCAATGAAAAATAGTTTTGCTTATTTAAGGTTTGTTGAAAGGTTACAATATATCATATGATTTTTCTATATCTTTAAGTGTTTTTGCTCGAATAAGTTCTCGCCTCATAATCTTTGCGTTTTTTTTACCTTTTGTAAAATTCATTGCTTGATATTTTATTTGTCTATAATATAATTTGTATTTTTTTGCTAATTTTAGGTAATCTTGGAATTTGATTTTTTTGTTTTTGTTTTGTAGTTGTAAAAATATGCCTGGATTTCCCATTGCTTCTCGTCCTATCATTACGAAGTCAAAATCATTCAAGATTGTTTTATAGTTTTTTGTTGTTACATTTCCAGAATATATTACTGGAATCTTAACTGATTGTTTTAATTTAAGAGCAAACTTATAATCTGGTTCCCCTGAGTATCCTTGTTGGATTGTTCTTGGATGTATAATTATTGCGTCAAAGTTCTCTTGTTCTGCTAATCTCGCGATTTCTATGGTATTGGGTGATTTCCTTAGCTTGACTGTGCATGGTCTTTTTGTTGAGGAGCGAATTTCTTTGAAGATTGATTGTATTGTATTCAAATCTTTTTGAAGAAATGCTCCATGTCCTAATTTTCTTGACAACTTTGATGGGCAACCTAAATTAAAATCCCACATTGCAACCTTTTTATCATATTGTTTCATAAATTGTTTTATTCCTTTTACTGAATTTGTGAATAATTGTAAAGCTGGTTTATCTTGTAGATTTTGTTTTTTAATTGTTAATGGGTTTGTCATTCCCGTATATGTTAGAGAGCATCCTGCCTTCTTACATAGAAGTCTAAAGGCTATGTCATTTGGTTCTAACATTGGAGCTAAAAAATATTGGTTTTTCAGTTTTAGATTACCTATTTTGTATTGTGTCATGAGGTTTTATGGATTTTGAGGTTATTAAGATTTTGTTTAGAAACTATTACTTTATATAATACATTTTCTAGAAAATAAATTATTATAAAGTAAAAGGCATTTGATAAAATATGCCAAAAGATAGATTTCAGAACTTACGAGGAACAATTGATGAGAAACTTGCTCCAGAAAGACAAGAAAGATATGAACGGGCATTATATATGCATCACATAAAAGTTCAGAATGCTAGGTTTTCGGGGGAGAAAAATCCAGAATTTGATTATAGAGGAAAAAGTTTCGGTGTAGAAAATGTCTTTTGTATACATCATAATTATTTAAAAAGAAGTTGCAATACTCATATGTTTTCACATGAACTAACTGATCCCTCAAATGAAAATGCAACATTAAGTTGTGGATGTGTAGAATTGTATGGTGGGCATATAAACAATATGCCGCCTTGTAATTATACTGAAAGAGATTTAAAAATAGATACAGAAAAGGGAGAAGTTGTTATTGGATTTGATTGTGCTAAATCTGTTTGCCCTTATTTTAAACCAATCTCAGTTGTTTTAGATATAGCTAAAGAACAATTAAAAGAAATAAAAGAATCAAAAAAATAATGCTCTAAGGTTAGTGAGTAATTAGTATTAGTTCTTAAAAATTACTTCAAATCTGATTACTTTTATTTTTGTGTAATTGTTGAAATTTATGTTGTAATATCCTGAGAATATTTTGTATATGGTTGTCTATATTAATTATTCGTATCTATAAAACTCTACTAATCCTTCATTATCCCAAATATATAGGCTATCTCCTGCCTGGTTGAATATGTGATTGAAGTTTTCTTGATAAATTCCTGTATCGAGAGTTCTTTTATAAATATGTGTTGCATCGTCTTTTATTGTGATATCAATTTGTTTTTGACAATTATTTTCTAATGTTAGTGTTTCTTTGCCATATTTATCATCGTTATATTTTAATTCTATTAGGTTTAGGCAATGATAATTTGAAGATTTATGCCAGATCCCTAGTTCTTGATTTCTGGCTTGTGTTTCAGATTGTTTTAATTGATTATAATATTGATCTTTGCCATAATAGTATAAATGAGCGTAGCCGTGTTCGATTAATTCTTGATTAATATTTTTATTATTTAGAAAGACGTAACCTAGTATTCTTCCATACTTATCTGTATCTTGATGAATGAGTGTTATCTCTTTGTTTAAGATAGTATTGTTTAGATATGATATTGGAAGCTGAGAGTTTAGCATTCCCTTTTCTGGGGTATTGATTCCTAACAACCTTACTTTTACATTATTCGATAATTCAATTGTATCACCGTCAATGATTCTCGTTGTTTCCAATTGAGACATTGTCTGCTGAGAGCTCGCCCATAGATAATAGAGTATGCCTGAAATTATAAATAGAATTACTAATATAACATTTTTTTTGTTCATAGTTATTTGACAACAGTAAGATTTAAAAGCATATTTTTTTATTGTATGCTATGAGTAAAGTAAGGATTAAGCTACAAAGTGTAGATATCGATAAATTAAATGAAGTTATCGATAGGATAAAAGATATAGCGAAAGCTGCGGGCATTGTTATCTCTGGTCCAATTCCTTTACCTACTAAAAAACTTAAGGTGACTACTCGTAGATCTCCATGTGGTGATGGAAAAGCAACTTTTGATAGATTTGAAATGAGAATCCATAAAAGAATTGTTGACCTTCAATCTAACGATAAAGTTTTACATAATATTATGCGTATTTCTATTCCAAGAACAGTTAAGATTAAGATTGAAATGATTGACTAAGCCTTTTTCTTTGTAAAGTAAAAGCCCTGGGAAAAAGAAACTGATTCTAAGTCACGATGATTGAATTTATATTGTCCTTTTCTTTTTGGCTAAAAAGAACCTCTGAAAATAAAAAGTTTTGAGGTAAAGTAATTTTTGGAAGAGAAAATAATAAAAAGGATCTTCTTTCTTTTATTGTATGACAGCTGATTGGAACTTTGAGTCTTTGAATGGAGATTTTAATGTGGAGAGAATGTTTATCGAGGAATCTTTTGATAATTTTGTCTTAAAATGGAAGGGGAATCGAAAATATTTAGAGAGTTTTGAAAAATTGAAAGAGGCTTTAGATGAGTTAGGAATGCTTGAGAATAATTTTAATAGAGCCAAAAATGAAGAATATTATTACTGGCTTAAACAAGAACTTGATAATAATGATAAAGAAATTCGGAGGAAATTCATGAATGTTGAAGAATTTCTTATAAAACAATATAATAAAATCTTATTTTTTAAAATTGAGCTTAGTAAAATCGACCAACAAAAACAAGATGAATTCTTAAAATGTAATGAATTAAAGGAGTATAGAAATTATTTAAATGAAATTTTTCAAAATGCTAAATATCTTCTAACAGAACCAGAAGAAAAAATACTTTCTCTTAAACAACAAGGATCATGTGACATGTGGGTTAAAATGGTAGAATCTTTATTATTAGGAGAGACTAGAAAAATAAAAACTGAAAATGGGAAAGAGTCAGAGAGAACATATCCCGAACTTTTAACAATTATGACCTCAAAAAATAAGAAAATTAGAAACCAGGCAAGAGATGCATTTGAAGATATTCTAAAGAAATATGAAGATGTTGCAGAGGTAGAACTTAATGCATTTTTAGAAGATGCAAAAGTCTCTGATGAACTTCGTGGTTTTGTCAGGCCAGATGAATCAAGAATAAAAGGAGATTTAATAGATGATGATTTTATTGATTCTATTCTATCTTCGGTTAAAGAAAATCTAGATATTTCTTCTAGATACTACTCTTTACTTGCAAAGATAATTGGTCAAGAAAATATAGGGTACCATGAAAGGAACGTTGATATCTCAAACAAATCTAAAAAATATGATTATGAAGAAGCTATTAAAATTTTAAAGAAAGTTTTTAATAGTCTAGATAAAGAGTTTTTAGAAATATTTGAAAAAACTCTAGAAAAAAATAGAATTGATTCTCATCCCAAAAAAGGTAAAAACGGAGGGGCTTTTTGTGTCCATTTTAGAAATATCGATCCTCATTTTATATTGCTTAATTATACTAATGAATTACTAGATGTTACAACATTTGCACACGAAATGGGACATCTAATAAATCATACCTTAATGAGTAAAGAAAATCCACTTAATTATGGAAACACTAAAGCAACCGCCGAAGTAGCTTCAGTTTTTATGGAAGATTTTATCTTTGAAGAAATTTTAAAAGATTGTAATGATGAAGAAAAATTTCAATTATTATTTAAAAAAGTAGGTGGAGATATTGCAACAATTCACAGACAAATTTCACTTTACTTGTTTGAATTAGAAATACATAAAAAATATAGAGAAGAGGGATATTTGTCAAAAGAAAAAATTGGTAAAATATTTATAACACACATGAGGAACTATATGGGAAATTCAGTTGATATGACAAACTCTAATTTATGGTGGATTTATTGGGAGCATATTAGATTAAAGTTTTATGTTTATTCTTATGCGAGTGGAGCATTGATTTCAAAAACTATGCAGAAAGAATATAGGAGAAATCATTCTTTTATGGAAAAGATTAAAGAATTTTTAGCTACTGGAAAATCGAAAAGTCCAAGAGAGATTTTCGAAGATATGGGAATAAAGATAAATAAAGAGTTTTTTGATAAGGGAATTCTTTCTATTAGAGAAGACTTAACAACAGTTGAAGAACTTGCTAAAAAACTTAAAAAGATTTAAGGTTTTTTCATTGTTAATAATTATTTTATATTCGAATTAATTTATATTGTGTACTGCCTAGGCCTATTTTTTCTGCGTAATCGAAGATTGCATGGCCTCTAAATTTGTGGCCTTTTTGTTTTATGATGTCGTAGCATGCTTTATCGATTGATAGTGGATCGATTGAGATAAAGATCCCGATGTTTTCCATGATTGGATGCATTTTTCGTGGTTCGCAGTCACAGCCTCGCGTTATGTTTATGGCGAAATTTATGTAGATATTGTTTTTGTTTTTTTGAGCGGCGTAAGCGTATTCTGCCAGTTTTTCTTTAAAATTGTTTCCTATTCCTATTGCTTTTAGGATTCCTTTTGTTGTAATTATTGAAATTGCTTTGTGTGGACAGGCTGCGACGCAGGCGCTGCATCCTACGCATTTGTTGTGATCTATTGTTGACTTTTTGTCGATTGTGATTGCATTATAATTACATCGGGTTTTACAGAGATTACATTTTTTACATTTTCTTTCTATGATGTGAGGTTTGATGCCCATGTGCATTGCAAGTTTTCCGCCTTTTGATGCGAATCCCATTCCGAGTTGTTTGATTGCTCCTCCAAATCCTGCTGCTGCATGTCCTTTGAAGTGAGATAATACTAGTACTTGTTTATAGTCCTGGAAACCTTTTCCAATCTTACAAGTTTTGAAATGTTTTTTGTTGATTTCGACTTCTGTGAATTGTTCACCTTCGTTACCATCGGAGATAATTATTGGTAGTTGAGTGAATCCGTGTTCTTTTGCCAGTTTTAGATGTAAATCTTTTCTGTATCTCTGTCCGCCGTATAGAACATTTGTTTCGATATAAGATGTTTTAATTTTCTTTTTCTTTAGATAAGCGATTATTCCTTCGTAATTTTCTGATTTTACAAAGGTCTTGTTTCTTTTTTCTCCGAAATGAACTTTTAGTGGGATGTTCTTTTCTAATTTTATTTTTTCTTTTGAAATTATTGTGTCTAAGAGTTGTTGAGTAATTTTTTGAATTTCTTTTGTTGTTGTTTTATTTGTGATCGGTTTGTAGTATATATTTGCCATTGTTAGTTTGTTAGGATATTTTGTTTTTGAATGTTTTGATGAGTTTTATTATATTGTTTTCTATGAAGTGAATAAGACCAGCCCTTGATTCTATCCTTTAATATTTTATTATAATATCCTTCTTGTTTGTATTTTCTTTCACTGGGTATTTGCATAATGTTACCTAGATGAATAAAACTAAATTTATTTTTCTTTAATCTTTCTCCTAAGTTACTATCTTCTCCTCTTAATATGGACTCGTTAAAACCATTGACTTCATGAAAAACTTTGCTTCTTATAAAAGAATTTCCATTAATTGAAGAATATAATTTATGATATCGATTATTTGTCCATGCTATATATTTGCCTATGATAGTCTTACTTTCACTTATCCACTTTCCAACTCCATAATCATATTTCGTTAGCGCTTTTGATATTTCTTCTAAATAATTTTGACTGATTAGTGTGTCTGCATCTATGAATACTAATATGTCGCCAATGGCTTTTTTTGTTCCAAAGTTTTTGGTTTTTGCTATATTTGTATAATTTACATTGAATACTTTTTTTGTATATTTTTTAGATATTGAAAATGTTTTATCATTGCAATTATCGCATACTACAATTATTTCCATAGGCATTTTGTTGGCTTGTATATTCTTTATGGTTTTTTCAATATATTGCTCTTCATTGTGAGCTGGAATTATTATGGAAATTTTATTTTTCATTTATGTTGTATGTTGTTTCAGATTTATAAGAATTGGGATAACCCTTAATCTTTTAAATAAAGTTTTTCTCTAATTATTAGGCTATATCGCATAGAGTAACCCTTTGGGTTTCATAAATGCTCATGGTAAAAAACAAGCCCATATCGCATAGAGTAGTAAATAAATTACTTCACGAAATACGATATGGCAAGAACAGGCCCATATCGCATAATGGTATTGCACCGGTCTAGAAAACCGGGCCCTCACGGGCATCCCCGTCCGATTCGGGGTATGGGCGTTCATTCTCTAGAATTAAACCCCGATTCCAAAAATCTTTGCTCGAGTTTTAAATTCTTGTGTTTGTCTTTTAACATTTTAGAATGAAGTTTGAGTTGGGCATGGGAGTAAACTTATATATTATATTAAATTATTTGAATCATGAAAGAGATGGAACTCAAGGCATATTGGAAAAAATATATTGACAATCGAAAACTATATCGTGTTTTTCCAAAAGAATTCGAAAAAGATATCCGCAAAAATGGATTAAATTCAAAAAACAATCCTTACAAACACAAATATTCTGATATAAAGAAACTCTTTAAAATTCTCAAATGGCTTGAAAAAAATCATAATTTCGGACACACTCAAATCTGGGGGAATACCGAAACCGCAGACCAAATTATCAACACAACTTTACACGATATGAAAAAAGAATACATAGATTTTACGCCATATCTACAAGAAGTCAAATACTACAAAAAGCTAATGAAAAGCACAGGCAGCGCCCTTGCATCAACAGTAAAACTTATCACCCAAGACATATTGCTAAGAAAACCAAAACTTCCAAAAGGAGTCGACTATGAGTTTATAAAATCTCTAAATATATGGGCAAAACAAAGAGGCAAGTATGATTTAGCATTAGTCTATATTAAAGGCTCTTGTAAATCCCTCCAGAAAGCAACATACCAAACTAAAGATGGGAAGAATATACCTTCACCATTTGGTTCATTTAAACATTTTAAAAAAGTAATTGAAAAACGTGGACTAAAAATATACAAAACAAGATTAGAAACTAATCAAAAAGCAATGCCTGATAATAATAATTTCTTTAATCTAAGAGTTCGGAACAAAATTCCCTCTGATGAAATAATATTTCTAAAACCTTAAATTTACAATTAATTATTCTTTAATTCTTAAAGCAAGTAAGAAAAATATTGCCATTATTGCGAATAGAGTTAGATATGCAAATTTATTAGCTAAAAACAATAGTATCAAAGCAACAGGTAATTTCCCAATTAATCCTCCGACATCTCTCGAAGTAGAGAAGATTGGGTAATACTTTTCTTCATCAAGAGTTTTTGTTCTCTTAAAGAAAAAAGTTTCCTGAATTGGCTCTATAAATGCTGCAAATATGCTTGCCAATACAAGAAGAATTAGCTGTACAATTATATTCGGAATAAAAAACACAGTGATAGCAGTTAACATTAATCCAGCATAGCCAATTAAAAAGAATCTTTTGAAGCCAAACTTAAGTGAAGCTTGTCCTATTTGTCTTTCAAACAAAACTAATGGAATTATTATTGCAGAAAGAAATATTGCAATTGTAGTTGCTCCGAATCCATGATATAAGATAAATAATGGCATATAAATGTAAATAAAAGACCACCAGGTTTTAATGCCTAGTGTCATAAAATAAGGCGACCTCATTTTTTTGTTTTTAATAAAACTCTTAATGTTTCGAAATATATTGTCATCAATTTTCTTTCTCTTCTTAGAGATAGATTTTAAATTCATAAGTAAAAACAATGAGTATCCGATGATAAATAGCAACGCTACTACGAAGAATACTGAAGATATTCCAAAGTTAATCATAAAAAATCCTGCTATCAATGGACCTATTAGCCACCCGACATTTAGAAGAGCATACATTAAACCCTCTTTCCCATTCAGATCTTTATTGCTAACATTATCTCTAAATATGATGTTAAAACACTCTGTTCGCAAAACATTGGCGACTATTATTACCAAGGCGAATATTATAAATAAGATTAACGTGTGTGAAAATCCTAAAACTAGATACGATATTATCGAAAGAATGAGGCTCATAATTAGAAGATGAGTTTGTTTGAATTTTTCGAGGATTGGTGTTGAGCTTATGGCGAAAAGAAGACTAAATACTAGAAAGAGAGAGGAAATAAAACCGATTGCTGAGACTGATAATCCTAAGCTGCTCATATAAACTGCCCAAACTGTCTCTATCGCACCTAAACCCAGAGCCAGAAATAATCTAACTAGAATTAACTCATTACCTTTTGAGAAATTATGCGCTCGATTTAATATTGATATCATACAACCTCTGGGAGGAGGAGTTGAATCAAGTTTAAATATCTAAGCCAGAATTCGTTTAGTTTCTTTAGGAATTTATATTTATATCGCAAAAAAATATTAAATTATTTTATCAACAAACTTGCACCGAGAATCCCTGGTTCACTTAATTTACTCCAAAAAATTGGAACTTTTTTATTTAAGAATGAATATTTCTTTACCGATTTTTTTATCATATTTAAGAATACTGGTCCTGATTCTTTTAATCCTCCTGCTAGGATTACTGTCTCTGGATTTAGGACTGTTATTAGTGAACTTAATCCTTGTCCAATGTAATCGGCTGAATTTTCTAAGATCTTTTTTGATTTTTCATTTTTTACCTTGATTAAATCTTTTATTAGTAATGGTTTGTTAAATTCTTGATATATTTGTTTTTTTGACTTTTTCCATAAGCTTTCAAAATCTTGTCCTTTTACAACTATATGACCAAGTTCTGAACAATGATGCCAACCTGAATATAATTCATTATTAATTATTATTCCTCCTCCTATTCCTGTTCCTAATGCTATTACAAAGAAGTTTTTCTTTTTGCAACCTAATTTTGATTCTGCTAATGCTACACAATTTACATCATTTAATATCTCTATTCTTTTATTGAATTTTTTATTTAGGTATTTCTTCAAATCAAAATTCTTTATCGGAACATTTGGAGCTTTTCTTATTATACCATTATCTATTACTCCTGGGTATCCTACTCCAATTCCTTTTACTTCCTTTGAATCAAATGATTGTATTAACTCTAATATTTTATTTAGAAATTCTTTTTTATCTTTTGGAGTTTCGCATCTAACTAGTCTTGAAATTTTATTTTTTTCTACTAATGCGCAACGAATACTTGTTCCACCAATATCTAAAGCTATAATCTTATTTCCCATAAACTAATTCCTTCAATTTTTGTTTAGGGTTTTTAGCTGTTGTAATTGCTGAAGATAACGCTACACCTGACGCGCCTAATTTTACTGCGACATCAACATCTTCCTTAGAATGGATTCCTGCACCTACCAAAAATTTACATTTCAATTCTTTTCTTATTTTCTTTATTAGTTCTGGTTTGCTTTCTGATATTGAAATTCTTCCTGCTATTAATTCAGCTGGTTCTAATATTACATAATCTGGTTTTAGTTTTTCTATTTTTTTAGCTTCTGAAATATCTTTTGCGAAAATCATTGTTTGCAGTTTTAATTCTTTACATCTATTAACTACTAACTTGATTTCTTCTAATGAAACCCTATGCTCAGAATGATTAAGAAATATTCCTTTTGCTCCATTCTTTTTGACAGCTTCCGGCAAAATGAAGCCTGTGTTTCTTCCTGGTTCTGGAGAGTCTACATGTTGTGAATATATTTTTAATTTTGTATTTTTTGAAATGTTAAACAGATCTGTTGCTTGAACTCCAATGATAATATTCTTATCTACTTGCTCTATTATCTTTGAAAGTTTAAGGCTATCATTACCTTGTTGATATGTCTTTAGATTTATTACTATTAATGGTTTCATTTTTTCCAAATTATATCTTTTACTTTGTTTGTCAATTCAATTGGTTTTTTAGATTGCCAAATATTTCGTCCTATTGCTAAACCTGTAAATCCTGCTTCCATATATTCTTCAACTTGTTTTAGAAGCTGTGCTTCATTTCTCTTCGCACCACCAGCTGAAACAACCTTTGTTTTTCCTGCTGATTTGATTGCCCACTTTAAATCTTTCATTTTTCCTGCTGGTTGTATCTTTACAATATCTACGCCCAATTCTAGAGCGACTCGTGTTGCATAAGCCATTAATTCTATATCTGTCTTACCCTTTATTCCAGCTCCACGAGGATACATCCAAACTATTACTGGCAATCCTTTTTTATGTGCCTCTCTTTGTATATTTTCTAATTCTCTAAACATTTGTTCTTCGTGAATACTTCCTATGTAAATTGTATAACCGACTGCTGATGCACCTAAATCTATTGCTTCTTGAACTGTTGCTAATTGTGCTGAAATTGGGTCCCCTTTTACTAGAGATGTTTTCCCATTTAATTTTAATATCAAGGGTATTTTACTCTTCATTATTTCTTCATTGTATTTTTCTGCTATCCCTTTTTGAAAAATGAGTCCTGTAAACTGTCCTTTTTCCGCTATATCAATTATATATTTTGGATCTACATTTCTATCATTAAAATCCACTGGTCCGTGTTCCATCCCCTGATCATAAGCTAAGAATAATGCTTTTCCATCTTTCGTAATCTTTCTCATTCTAATTTTCTTTAATATTCTTTTCATTTTATTTTCCTCTTTATTAGATTGTTTTTTGCACCGAAATATCCTAACACACTCTCACTTTCTTCTGTTGCTAGCTTTAAGCATTTGTCGATTGTGTAGTTTGCCATTAAACCTGCAATGAATCCTGCTGCGAATGCGTCACCTGCTCCTGTTCGTTCTAATACCTTGATACTTTTATGTGGTTTAACTGTATAAACTTTCTCAACATTATAACATTGTGTCGGGTTATCTCGATCTGTTACTACAGCAATTTTCGGTCCTAGTGAACATAGAGCTTTCATGATATCTCCTCGCTTTTTGTATTTACGACAAAGCATTTCTGCCTCTTCCTTGTTAAGTATTAAAACTTCTGTAATCTTTAATAAATCTGATATATCTTTGTTTTTTATCAAATAAGAACTTGGGTTAAATGCTAGTTTTACATTTTCTCTTGCTAATTTTTTAGCTAATTTTCTTTGGGTTTCATAGCTTGTTTCCATTGCCGATGAATAGTAAAGCCACTTAGTTTGAAAATCGGGAATATCTTGAGTTCTTATATTGTTATTTGGTCCTTTGTATGTTAGTATTGTTCGATTGTGTTTTTTACTATCTAAAATTACTGAATATCCTGTTTGTGCTTTTCTGATTGCCCCTAAGAATGTTATCTTTTCTTTTTTTAAAAGTGTTAGAATATCTTTCCCGTTGTTATCGTTTCCTACGTTACAGATACATCCTGTTTTAAATCCAAATCTAGAAAATGCTGTTGCTGTGTTTGTTGCGCCCCCTCCAATATCTGCCCTTAATTCTTTGATTAACATTTTAGAACCAACTGGATAACGCATAAAAGAATCCTTTTCTCCGACATCTGTATTAACAAATGTATCAATAACTGCACTACCTAAAGTTACTATATCAAACCTCATTTTCTCCTCTTAATATGATTAAGGTTTGATTTATTAAAAAGGTTTCTAAACTAATAATACCCCAACGCCTTCAATCCAACCAGCTTCTCGCCTGCGACATAACTTAGTAATGCTCCGCCTGAAAGGCTAATGTGATTGAATTTCTTCTTTGGTAATTTGTATTGGTCTATTGCGTCACTGGTATGTCCACCACCAATTAAAGAATAACATTTAGAATTTGCTATTGCTTTTAGAAGTTGAACTGTTCCCTTTGAGAATGCTTTGTCATGAGAAAATCCTGCGACGCCTTTCATATAAACTGCTGGAGCATTCTTGATTATTTTCTTGTATTTTTTTATGGTCTTTATTCCTATGTCGTCGATTTGATAATTCATTGGGAAATCTTTTAGGTCGAATTCTTTTCTTTTGTTGTTTACTCTTACTGCTAAATCCACTGGAAGTTCTACATTATCCAATTTCTTTTTTAGTTTTGAAAGTAATTTTTCTTTTCCGCCTTCAATTAATGCTTCTGTTTTTATAAATTCGTCTTGATAACCTAACTTCTTACCTGTAGCCATTAAGCAAGTATGTCCGAAAAGTCCACAAGCTAAAACTTTATTGCCTTTTAATAATTTAATATTAGTCTCTGGTTTTGCACCAGCCAAAACATAAACTGCATCTTTAATTGAAATCTTTTCTAATGCATCTAATTCTTTTTTTACTAATAAACCAGCACAGTTTGGTATCTTTTTTGGTAATCTTGTTATTGATGTATGATCTCTATGACAAACAGAGAATGCATCATTTACATATAAGTCAAATAATGGGGGCAAGATTTTCATTAGTCTATTATTCCTTTTGTCTGGATTTTGTTCTTCGTCAAGAAATCTCAAATTATCTAACAATATTGCTTCTCCTGACTTTAATCTGTTAATTGAATCTACAGCTTTTTTACCTACTATGTCTTCGATATATTTTATTAATGTAAATTTATTCAACAATTTTGTATGTTGTTTAAAATTATAAAAATCGTCTTTCCCTTTATTCCCTTGATGTGCGATGACGACAACTTTTGCGTTTTTATTTCTCAGATATTCAATTGTTTGTGCGGCCTGTTCTAATCTTTCTGAGATAATAACTTTCTTTTCTTTGACATCAGAATTAATATCTACTCTTAATAAAACAAATTTATCTTTTACATTAAAATCGTCTAGTGTCTTCATATTATAATATTTGAAGCATGTCGACTAATCTAGAGCTATATCCATATTCATTATCGTACCAAGAAAGCACTTTTACCATTCGTCCATTTACTTGTGTAAGTGAAGAGTCGAACACAGAGGAGTGTGGGTTCTTGATAATATCTGAAGATACTAATTCGTCTTCTGAATACTCTAAAACAGTTTTAAGTTTACCATTTGCTGCTTTTTTGATTGCTTTATTTATTTCTTCTTTTGAAACTGATTTTTTTAGAACTGCCACAAAATCTACAATGCTTCCACATGGGATTGGTCCACGAATTGCTAAACCATCCATTTTTCCTTTCAAATCAGGAATAACTTCTCCAACTGAAGTTGTTGCGCCAGAACTTGTTGGAACGAAATTTTGAGCAGCTGCTCTTCCCCTTCTTTGTTTTTTATGAAATGTATCTAGAGTTTTTTGATCTCCTGTGTAAGCATGTATTGTTGTCATGAAAGCTCTTTCAATTTTGTATGAATCATTTAAGACTTTGGCTATTGGTGCTAAACAATTTGTTGTGCATGAAGCCATTGATATTATTTTATCAGATCTTTTTAGTGTCTTTTCGTTTATTCCTAACACGATGGTTGCATCTGGATTTTTTGCTGGTGCAGAGATTAAAACTTTTTTTGCACCCGCATCTAAATGTTTCTTTGCATCTTCTCTTTTTGTGAAGAATCCTGTTGACTCTATTACTACATCTACATCTAATTTTTTCCATGGTAATAATGAAGGATCTTTTTCAGAATAAACTTTTATTTTTTGATTTCCTATTTGAACAAAATCTTCTCCGTAAGTAATTTCTTTAGAATATGGACCGTAAACTGAATCATATTTTAAGAGATATGCTATGTCCTTTGTTGGTGTTAAATCATTAATTGCAACTATTTTTATTTTTTTCTCTAATGCTATTTTTAGAACTGCTCTTCCTATTCTGCCTGCACCATTAATTGCTACTCTTACCATCTCTTCATAATTTAATATTGATTATAGTTTATTAATGTTTGTGGTTAAAACTGTTAAAACTATTTTTTGCAAACATATGATTTTCTACTTCCCTGTTTAATAGGGGGAGAGAAAAATCAATAATAAAAAAGGTGCAATATTTATCATATAAATATTATTAACTGAATTTAATCAAAACTCGCTTCGTTTTTGAAATGTTGTGTGTAAAAGCCTTTTTGCTTTTTTACCACCTGGCGTACCCATATATTCTTTGTAAACTTTTTTTAAAATTGGGTTCTCATGAGATTTTCTTAATGTTTTTTTTGCGTCTATATTGTATAATCCTTCTGCTCGTTTTCTTACAATTTCCAGAGTTGAGGGGATTGGTTGTCCACCACCACCGACACATCCTCCAGGGCATGCCATGACTTCAATAAAATGATAATCTTTGTAATCTTTTAATAATTCTTGTGCATTTCTTCCACCGCTAACAACTGCTAATTTATATTTTTTACCATTCAATTCAATTTCTCCCTTTTTTATTCCTTCCATTCCTCTAACCATTCTCATATTTGGGTTTGTTAATGTTTTACCTGTCCCTAATTCATAAGCTGTTCTAAGAGCAGCTTCCATAACTCCTCCTGTTGCACCAAAAATATCTCCTGCACCTGTTGAAATTCCTAGAGCTGGATCAAAATCCCTTCCTTTAATTTTCATTAAATCTATGTTAAAATGTTTGATTAATTGCGCTGTCTCCCTTGTGGTTAAAACATAATCTACATTATTTTTGAGTTCTTTTCTTTTTGCTTCGAATTTTTTTGCTGTGCATGGCATTGATGCCACTATGATTATGTCTTTTTTATTAATTCCATATTTCTCTGCATAGTATGTTTTTGTTACTGAACTTAACATTTCTGTTGGGCTTTTTGCTGATGATAAATGTTTGATTAAATTTGGATAAAAACTCTCTGCTAATAGAACCCAAGCTGGGCAACAACTTGTAATCATTGGGAATGGTCCATTATTTTTTATTCTGTTTAGAAATTCTGTTGCTTCTTCCATTATTGTAAAATCCGCTCCTAGGTCAATATCATAAACTTTATCAAATCCACATTTTTTTAGTGCGGCGACTAATTTATCCGTAACTACTAATCCTGGCTTCTGTCCGAATTCTTCTCCGATTGAAGATCTTACTGATGGTGCAATTTGAATAATTATGTGTTTATCTTTTTTCTTTAACACATCTACTATTTTTTTTACTTCATTCTTCTCATTGATAGCGGCAACTGGACAATTCATTATACACTGACCACATTTGATACATGAAACATTTGTTAGACTTTTTTCTGAATATGCGCTTACATGTGAATTATATCCTCTACCTGAGAATTCGATTGCATTTATCCCTTGAATATCCGCACATGTGTTAATACATCTTCCACATTTAATACATTTATTATTATCAAAAATTACGCAATTCCCTTTCATTAATTCGTATTTATGTTCTTTTGTAAATCTTGTTTCAGTTAATCCCACTTCTTTCAATACTTTTTTTAATTCTTTTGTTGTTGAAAGAATTTTACCCTCTTTTTGATGTCCTTGCATTACTAATTCCACATTCATTCTTCTTGCATCTTTTGCTTTTTTAGAATGCGTTATAATTAAACATCCTTCTGTTGGATATGTTGAACATGATGTAACTAATTTTTCATTCATTTCGACAACACAAACTCTACATCTTGCTTCTGGTTTGGAACTCTCTTGTCTACATAATGTTGGTATTATAATTTTGTTATCTCTACAAATTTCAAAGATGGTCTTTCCTTCTTTTACATTTATTTTTTTACCGTTTAAATTTATTTTCATTTTTTTAGTACTTCCTCAAATTCTTCTGAAAAATGTTTAATCGCTGTTATAATATGATTTGTAGATGTTTGTCCTAGACCACAGAGTGATGTTTCTTTTATATGAAGAGCGAGTTCTTTTAATATCTCAAAATCTTCTCGTGTTGCTTTTTTATTTTTCATTTTTTCTAGTATATCTAATATTATGATATTTCCTTCTCGACAAGGTGTGCATTTTCCACAAGATTCAAATATAAAAAAGCTTGATATATTGTATGCCATATCGATCATTGAACTATCCTTATTTGAGATTATTAATGTATACGTTCCAATCATGCAACCCTCTTTTTTAATATTTTCTGGTGTGATTTGTATATCTTTATATTTCATACAACCTCCGAAACATCCAAAGTAAATTGCTTTTGGTAAACCTTTTGGTATTACTAATTTAATAATATCAGAGGTTTTTACCCCTATTGGTAATTCGTAAATTCCGGGCTTTTTTATTGCACCCGATAATGAAAATAATCTTAAATTTGTATTATATGATTTGAAATGTAATGCTTGTGCTACGTTAACGAAAGTTTCGACGTTGTTTATTATTGTCGGCTTTTCATTAAAACCTTCTATTGCTGGAAATGGAGGTTTGTAATTTGGTTGGCCTCTCCTTCCTGAAATTGAATTTATTAATGCGGTTTCTTCTCCACAAATATACGCGCCAGCTCCAGATACTATTTCTATTTTAACATTAGATTTTGATTCTGATAAAAATAGTTTTATTTGACGTTCTAATTTAGTTTTCAGATATATGTATTCTCCTCGAAGATATATAAATGCTTGTTTTGCTTGGACCGTTTCTGCAGCGATTATGATACCCTCTATTAATGTTTTAGGATTGTTTTTTATTATGTATTTATCTTTGAATGTTCCTGGCTCTCCTTCATCTGCGTTACAAATTACATATTTAGTTTCTGATTTTGCATTTAAAGTATATTTCCATTTTTGAGCTGTCGAGAATCCTGCACCTCCTCGTCCTATAACGTTCTGTTTTTTCAATAAAGAAATAACTTCTGTCGGTTTCATCTTCCTAATTTTTGATAGAGCTTTGCCGTTAGTTTCTTTTAAGATTTGCATGATTGGATTATTTTGTCTAATTTAATTTCTGTTAAATTGCAATAAGCTTTCCCATTTAGAAGCATTGCTGGAGATTTGTCGCAACAACCGATACATGATGATTTTAATAGAGTTATTTTTTTATCTTTTGTAGTCTCACCGAAATCTATTTTTAACTTTTTCTTGATATATTCTATTAGGTTAAATGCTCCATTAATATAACATGATGGCGAACAGCAAATCTGAATTATATTTTTTCCTATTTCTTTTGTTTGAAATTGTTTATAGAATGTTGCTACACCATATACTTGAGAAATCGGGATTTGTAAATCCTTACTAATCTCTTTCATATCTTTTTCTGAGATATATCCCTTTGATTTTTGAATTTCTCTTAATTTATTTGTTATAAAATTAGTCATCTTCTTTGTTTAGATTTTCAAACTTGTCTAGATATTTAATTACTGATATAATAAATCCTGCATGACTCCATGTTAACGGAGCTACTGAAACTAATTTTGATGTTATTGGATCTAGTTGTTCTGACAGTACGCCAGATGATAATGCTTTTTGAGTTGTCCATTTCAAAAGCTTTTCTGCAGATTTTAGATCTTCTATATTTTGGGATTTTTCAATATAATATTCTGCAAGCCACAATGTTGAGATTATCCATGGATTTGATAATAACTCATGATTTCTATGATACCTATCATTTTCATATCTCGCAAGTCCACCACATTTATTCATTGACCATAACTTTTCCATGGTTTTTTCTACTGTACTTACCAATTTAGGATCGTTTATATCTAAAATTTTATATTCAAATAATCCATAGAATGTACTTGCATCTATCGTTGTATCTTGATGAATCTTGCCATCATTATCATAATATATACCTTTCACAAAAGAATTAAGATCGTTATTATACAAATATTTCACTATTGCTTCTTTGACTTCTATTGATGCTTGTTTATATTTTTCTGAATCTTCTTTTGTTCCAAATTCTTTTGCAAATTCTTTCGCAGCACAGAGACCTGCATAAACTGTTGAACAGGTAAATGTATGAACCCCTAATTTTTCTTCCCATAAATCATAACTTTCTTTAGGTAACCCATTATCATTTCTGAAGTTTAATAAAAAGTCGCCTGCCTTTTTTATGAATGAGTCATACATTTTTTTAATCATTTCATTGTCTCCATATTTAATATAATGTTTCCATAATGAATCTAATAACAAAGCTGTCTCATCTTCTTGAATTGGTAACTGAATTTTATCCCCTTTTAACCATGAATGCCATGAGCTTCCGAATGACCCATCTGGACGATATTTATGTAATAAATAACCATCCTCTTCAATAAGTTTTGAACAGAATTCGAAAAATCTTCTTGTTATATCTTTATGACCTACTCTATCTAACGATCTAACGATTAGTGCTCCATCTCTTGGCCACATGTAACTATATGTATCTTCTTTAAATCTGAATGTATGAGTATCATTCGCCGCTATGATTGCACCATGATTATCTGTTTGAGCACGCACCATCAATAAAGATCTTCGAAATAAATCTTTTATTGATTCATTAAGATTGTGAAAATCTATTTCGTTATTATCTAACCAAGATATCCAGTATGCTTTTGTATCTTCTATTAATTTTGAAGGTGTTTCGTGAAGAATATATTCTTGTAATTCTTTAACTTCCTTATGATCTTGTCCTACTGCAATCCAATAATCCAGTTCTTTCTTTTTACAAGATTCCAAATCTAAATTAAAACCAATTGTTGAGTCAACTGATCCATGTTCTATTGGATTTTTTCCAAGGACTCCGTCTTCAGCATCAACAAATGTTCCAAGATTATGACTAAGATCTTCAGAGCTTCCTGTTGCATAATCTGTGAATGATTCTCCATCAAATTGTCCTCCAATTAAAAAGTATCTTTTCCCCTTGTAATTTACAATTGATTTTAGCATTGGATCATAATATGCAGTGTCACCAATGTTTGCTTCAGATATTTGAAAGTTTTGACTAAAGAAAACCCTGATTTCCCTTTTTTTATCACTTTTGTTTTCAACGCTTACTCTTCTTAAAAAGATATTTTTACTATAATGAACCGCCTCGTTAATTAATAATTCTACTTCTAAATTAGGATTGTATGCGTAGATTTCACTTACTAGACAATCTTTTTTATATTTGATTAATATTTCCCAATCTTTTTCATCGATCCAACTAAATTGTCCTTCTACCCAAATCCCTGTCCTATGAATTTTACTTGAGACATGATTTTCTTGACCAACGTATGGATAGTAAAAGTCTCTTATTCTTGCATTCTTGTCTAGGCAAACCAACATATTACCGTTACCTAAAATAATTTCTCGTGTCATAAAAATAAATAATTGTGAAGTTTAATTTACTTGATAAACCTCAGCAACCAACTCCTTTTTTTTAGTTGATTTAGACTTTCTCTTTTTCTTAGTGCCCTCTCCTATTAATGATCCTGCAAGTTTTTTATATATTTGAGATATTTCGTGTCTTGGGGCATAATGAACCATTGGTGTCATCTTAGATAGCGCTGCTAATACTTTTACATCGTCAGGAATAGATGCTAATACTTTTACTTCTGATGCTTTTGACATATCTCTCGAACTCAATTCAAATCTTTTCTTACGAGTTTTGTTAATTACAATTCCTCGAATCTTTGTATCTCTTTCTTCGGCTACCAATATTGCATGAATTGTTGAACTTAATGTTGGATAATCTGGTGAGCTTACAACTAGTAATTCATCTGATGCTGCCATTGTTGCATACATTTCATCGTTTAATGATGGTGATGAATCAATTAGTATTACATCATAAATTTCTTTTAATGGTGCAAGCTTTTCTTTTAAAACTAATGGGTTTGTCGTGAATGGTGCAAGCTTTCCTGGAATAATATGGAAACCCAATTCGTGTTGATAGATTGTTTCAAAAATAGAATGGTCCTCATTTAGAACATGATGTAATGTATATTTTGGACTAACTAATCCTAAATGTAATCCCAAATGCGGTGTAGAAAAATTAGCATCGATTAAAAGAACTTTTTTGTTAAAATCTTTTGCTAATGAGGCACCGAGATTTGAAACTACTGTTGTTTTTCCCACTCCACCTTTAAGAGCAATTACTCCAAATATCTTAGGGTTACTCATCCTTTGATAGCTCCCTTTATTTGAGAAATTATTTCTTTTCTTTTACGAATTTCTGTATTGACTCTTTTGTCTACATTTTTAATCATCTTATTCCTGTCCTTTGTACTTTCTAACTTCTTAGCCAAGATCTTATCTTGAACAACATCTCTCACCCAACAAAAGAAATCGTTTTTTTCATCATTCACATGATGATTAAATGTTTTATCGTCAATACTGTTTAAAGTATTTAACAAGTCATCTAAGTCTTTTATAACAACCCCGTTACAAACATAAAAATAATTTTCTGGATTCACCATTTGTCACCTCTTATATATTATTGTATCTAAATATTTATAAATGTTTAGACGACAATTCTTTCTCTTTAGAGAGGAACCCCCTTTCCTTTAGTATTTCATTCAATTCCGTTTCTAGATCTTGCAAAACATTCATGTAGCTAATAAATGCGTCGTAAGGGCTGTTGTATGGATTAAAATATTTATGAACATCGCCGTCGGCAAACCATTTTGTACACATATAATAAAAATGATCTGATGTTTGGAGCTTTCTCCATTTACTTATTAAATCTTTACTTCCTGTTTTAAGAACTTTGTCTTTCAAATGATATATTCTTTGGATTGCCGCATCTTGTATTTCATTTCCTATCCATGCGCTTAAATCACGTTCTATATCTGCCCATGATATAAAGTTATGACAATCATATTCTCCTTTCGTTTCGTATGCATCTACAACTTCTGATGGTGTCTTAAAATTATTATCTGGATGTTTCAATATTTCTTCTGGGAGATGTCTCATGAACTCAAATATTCCTGTTGATTCCCATTGGTGTTCTCCAAATGTTTCATAATCCATAAAGAGATTTATTACTTCACCATTCCCGTTTACGGCATTTATCCATTGTGCATATTTTGGAACAGTCAATGGCCATTCTTTCCAACTTTGTTCTGAAAATCTAAAAGCAATATCATCGCTTAGTTTATAATTTTTTAATAAAACCTTTATTTTCTTTGTATTTGTTGGATTATACAAGAAATTTGGTGATTTCCAACCTAGAATGTGATCTGCACCTTCTGCAATTATTCCTTTGTATCCCATTCCTTCTATGTATTTTGCTATTTCATTATTGTATATTAACTCTGTGTTACGGAATACCTTTGGTGTATAATTAAACAATCTCTTAATTAAATCTCTATGCAAGTTGACTTGTTCTTCAAATTCTTCTCTGTCATATAGAAACGACAAAGAATGATAATATGTTTCTGAAAGTATTTCTACTTGTCCTGTTTTTACTAAATCCTGAAATGATTTCAAAACTTTTGGATTGAATTCCTCTAGTTGCTCTAATAAAACTCCTGAGAATGAAAAACTAATTTTGAATTCTGGATATTTATTTAATAACTCTAATAATACTTTGTTTGCTGGAAGATAACATTTATCTGAGACCTTATTTAAAATCCATTCGTTATCTAGGTTTGTTCCTGATTTATCTGAAAAATATTCTTTTTGTTCACCTATATCGAAAATAGTGTACTTTCTAAGTCTGTATGGTTGATGGACTTGAAAATAAAAACATATTGATACCATTATTTTTTCTCTCCTAAAAGATCTTTGTAGATATCTACACAACGCTTCGCTGGTGTCTCCCAACTGAACTTTTTAACTTCTTTGCTTCCATTAGATTTTAAGCACTTATAGAGTTCTTGATATCTAAGAACGGAAACTATCTTATTCGCCATTTCGTCTGTATCCCAGAAATCTACTTTTAGTGAATGATCTACTACTTCGGAAACTCCCGATTGATTAGAAATTAATGTTGGTGTTCCATTCATCATGGATTCTAGTGGAGTCAGACCAAAAGGCTCTGACACAGAGGGCATTACGTATAGATCTGCCATTTGATATGCTCTTTGTGCATCCTCTCCTCGTAAAAATCCTGCGAATATAAATTTATCAGAGATTCCTTGAGCTGCGGTTTGTCTAATCATTGATTGTTGCATATCTCCATTTCCCACAACCACAAATACTGCATCTGGATAATGCTCTAACGTCTTTTTTGCAGCACTAACAAAATAATCTGGACCTTTCTGAAATGTTATTCTTCCTAAAAATAATACAATTTTTTTGTCTTTGTTTAGATTTGTTAATTGTTTTATCGCACAATTACTAAAATCAATTGCATTATGCACAACCTTTATTTTTTCTTCTGGAATTCCGTAATGTTTTATTATCTTTTGTTTTGTAAAATTACTTACTGCAATTACTAAATCTGCGCCTTCCAAACCTTCTCGCTCAATGTCATAGACTTGTTGATTCACATGTCCATCCCCCGTTCTATCAAACTCTGTTGCGTGTATTTGTGCAACCATAAATTTACCTGTTGCTTTTTTTGCAGCTAATGCGGCTTTGAACGTTAGCCAGTCATGTGCGTGTATTATATCAAAATCTTCTTTCTCTGCTATTTGAGCACCAACTGATGCGTATCGTGAAACTTCTTCAAACAAATTGTTTCCGTAATTTGTTTTCTTTTTTTCTCCTGAGATTGAAATTGCGTAACTTTCTTCTGTTGAATAAGCTTGCATTGGTGAATTAAAAAAATACTCTTTTTTTATTGCGACATTATCATCTGCGTAAACCATTTTTAAGAAATCTACATCTATATCAACTCTCTTAGGTAAAACAAACGTCACGTCTACATCTTGTTTGTTTAGACCTTTAGTTAATCCCTCACAGGCTGTTCCAAGCCCTCCACTATTATATGGCGGGAATTCCCATCCAAACATTAATACTTTCATTATTCCTCTTCATATTAAGTATGATTTTTCCTTATTAAATGTTTGTTAATGACTACCATAAACTTAAATATTTATTTAAATAGATGAACGTATGGGTGATAAGATTATTGATTTAGACAGATGTGTAATTGAGGCTCTTGAACTTTTTGACAGAACGAAATTACCAAAAGTTGATGTAAAATTTAAAAAACCACTTGTTGTTGGAAGTGGAAATGCAGCTGTTGTTGGAAAAATATTATTTGGAGATAGAGAAGCTGTTTTTGCTGATGAGAGTAATTATTTGAATAAATTGAAAAACATTAAAGGGATTGATGGATGTATATTGATTTCTGCGTCTGGCGGGAAACATGCTCCTGTGATTGCCAAAAAGACGAAAAAGTTTGGAATAAAAACTATTCTATTTACCAACAACGAAGATGCCTTGGCTAAGAAATATGTTGACAAGATTTATGTTTTTTTAAAAAATGTTGAACCTTATACGTATAATATATCGACTTATTTGGGTATGATTCTTGCATTTTATGGTGAAAGTATTAAAAATATTCGAAAAGGGATTGATGGATTGAAGAAATATGATTTTAGTAAATATAATTCGTTTTTCATTTTAGTCCCAGATAAATTTGATTCTACTAGAGAAATGTTTCAGACTAAGTTCGATGAACTTTTTGGTTCAATGATTCAGGCTAGAGTGTTTACTTATGAGCAAGCTAAACATGCGAAGACTGTCGTTTCGTCTGATAAAGAGTTATTTATTGGATTAGGTGTTGAGAATAAAGTTTTTGGAAAGAAACGATTAAATGTTGAATTACCTAGAGGAATCGGTTTTGGTGGAATTGTTGCAATTGGGTATTATTTAATTGGACAGATTCAAAAACAAAATCCACAATATTTTAAAGAGAATATCGACAAATATGTCAAGAAGATCTCGAAAGTTTTTGATCAAGATATTAAAATTATTAGTTAAACCAATCTAGTTTTTCGTTTCGATGAAGTTGCTTAATTTGATATTCTGCTTTGCATGCATCAGACTTGTCTTCGCAATCTTTTACTCGTAATAATTGCTTGAATCCCTTTCTATAAACATATTTGCTTCCTTTGCCTGTAGCGTGAGCCTCCATTCGTTTGTCTACATTATTTGTTACGCCAGTGTAAAATGAACCATCTTGACACTCTAGAAGATAAACACACCATTTCTTTTCTTGCATGATTAGAATAACTACCGTATGTTTTAATATGTTTTGTGAATGGACCTTGCGTCCATTTCTATAATAAAAAAAATAATTTATTCTAATTGACAATTAGAAATTCTTTGTCCTTGCATATCTGAACCTTTCATAGAACCTCTACCAGAAGCTTTCCCGAAACCTGTTCCATCTTTAGGACCATTCCCATTATTTAGACCAAGTTCTGCTCGTAATTCTGAAGCTCTTGATACATCTCCAGATTTTCCTGCTTCATGTGCCTCTACAAACGTTGCAAAGTTTTCTTCTGTTACAACGTCAACAACTCTTGGATGTCTTCCGTCTTCAGTCATTAAACTAACCCATGCATCATAATCGACGCTCTCAAAAGAATTCTCCATTAATTCATGTCTATCTTCTGAATAGTTAGGGCCTTCTACTGAGTAATCTCCGTGATAAGCAGATACTAGACCAATACCTAAAAGGGCAATTATTCCTAATGCAAGTACACTTAACATTTTCTTTTCCATTCTTATTTCATACCTCCTTTCATATATTCTGACTCTATTTTGTTTCTCATGTCTTTTTTTGGAAAAAGTTATTTATAAAAAAGATGGATTTTTGGTCCATTGGTTTTATAAATAATTATGATGTAATATTATCATGAAACCACTAGGACCTGCTATGATGCATTTGACTGAATTTAGCTTTGCCACAGAGATTCTCTATTCTTTCATTATTATAGCTTGTAGTTTAATGATATATTTTGGGACTAGAGAATTATATGAATTGAGCTTATATAAAGGGATAAAATATTTCAGGCTTTCGTTCTTGTATTTTGCTATTGCTTATTTCTTTCGTTCTTTTGTCAAATTTTTATTAATCACTATTAATCAATCTAGAATATTGGATGTTCCAATTAGAAATTCTGGGAGGATTGGTTTTGTTTTCTTTGTTTTCTTTGGTTCAATGTCGATTTTATATTTATTATATAGTGCTCTTTACAAAAAATCTAAATCTGGGAAAAATTGGAGTCCAATATTATACGTTATTGCAATCTTACTCGCCTTACTAAGTTCTATTATTAGAAATCCTATTATTCATTTAATTATTCAACTATTATTCTTTGTTGGGGTAGTCAGCGCTATATTAGTTGTTGATAGATCGAAAAACCATCAAAATTTATATGTTATTTATTTATTGTTATTTTTCTTTTGGTTGTTGAATATGATAGATTTGATTATTCCAAATGTTTTTCAAGGGATTCAAATTATGATATATCTTGCATCTATTTCAATTTTCCTTTTGATATTGTATAAAGTAATTAAGAAAACTGGAATAAATTAAAATGGTAAAAAGAGCTAAACTTGAAATTATTAGAGATATACTTAGTATTATTCATGAGAATAGAAATTCTATAAAAAAAACTCCTCTGTTGAGAAAAGCAAATCTCTCAACAACACGTTTCGGAGAATATTATAGGGACTTAATTAGGAAGGGATTTATTTTTGAGCAGAAGCTTCCAAAGGATGGAATATCAGTTCTTTTGTCAAAAAAAGGAGAGAAATTTCTAGAGAGGTATAAGACTATTGTTTCTTTTATTGAAGAGTTTGATTTGTAAAATTTTAAAAATTTAATAAAAAAGTAAAAATTATTCATATCTTAGTGCATCTACTGGTTTCATTTTTGAAGCATTATACGCAGGGATTACTCCTGCAATCATTCCTACTATTATAGAGAAAATCAATGACCCGATTAATAGTTCTGGTGTTACTGCAGTATTTCCAAACATCTTTCCAGTCATTCCACCTGAAGATCCTAAAGAGCTTACTAAACCCGATCCAAAAATTCCTAATATTATTCCTCCTAGTCCTCCAACGAATCCTATTAATCCTGAATTAAATAAAAATATTAGTAATATATCTTTATTTCTGGCTCCTATTGCTTTCATTATTCCTATGTCTTTCGTTTTTTCTAAAACAGATGTAAACATAGTATTTGCGATACCAACAGCTCCTACTAAAAGTGAGATTGCTGCGATTGCTGTTAAAAATAATGTCATTGTATTCATTGTCTCTTGCATTGTCTCTCTTTGGGCACTTGGATCTATTATTGTAAAATCTCTATCTTTCTCTATAAGAATACCTCTTGAGTTCATTAGAGTTTCAATCATTTCGGTAATTGTTTCATTACTAATATCTATATTATTTATTTTAACATATATAGAATTAAATTCATTGTCGCCAACTTCATCTAAAACAACACGAGCGACTTCAACTGGTATATATATCGTCGATCCAGATTCTAGAATACCTACTACTTTGAAAGTTTTATCTGCTATTATGACTTTACTGTTTAATGGGATTCCATCTTCGAATGTATTTGTTACAATATTTCCACCCAATATAACTGAATATGTATCACTGCTAATCAGATACCTACCAGATGCTAACTCTTCTGTAGTTACTTCCTGCCAATTTTTTGTAGATACCCCTTTAATATTCAAATTTGCTGTTTTACCTAGATATTCTAAAGTTTCTTTTTGAGAAACTTCGCCCATTATATAGTCGATGTTACTAATGGTTGTTAGAGATAATATATCTCTTGATGTTAAATTCTCTTGATCTTCATCACTGGAACTATCTTGAGATATCGTTCTTCCAGGGCCACCTTTAAATCCACTTTCAGATCCTTTAGCAACAGAATAACCGGGGGTGACAGTTAAAATGTCAGCACCCAAGCTACCTAATTGACTTTCTAAATTTTCTTCTGCTCCTTGACTTATTGAAACAATCGAAACCACCGCTGCAATTCCTATTATAATTCCTATTATAGTTAGCCAGCTACGAAGTTTCCCATGTAAAAGAATATTTAGCGCTAATTGGAATGATTTTTTTATTTTCATTTTTAGAATATGCTAAGAAATTTATTTTTTACTTTCTTTAGAAATCCAGTTTGGAATATTCAATGTAGAATCTTTCTTGCTCTTCTTAAATTTAATCTTCAGGTTATTTATACCTATTTTTTTGTAAATCGTGAAAATTACTCCTAAAATTGTTAAAATGACAATATACCAAATCCAGTTATTATTGGAACCTGAAGAAGATTGACTTCCTTTTCTAGACATATAATCTCCAGGAATTGAAGTCATATTCATTTGATCCCGTGTCATTTTAAGATTTAATTCCATATTAACAATTCTTCTTTCTCCTAAACTATCTGTGTAATATAAATCAAAATCAAAACTATTTGTTGTTTCCATATTCCGTTGTTGAATTGATTCTATATCAAAATTAACAATTGTATAATCTCCGCTATCTAAATTACCAACCATTTGTCCATCAGTACTTGTTGCTCTAAAATTATCTTGTTCTGGAATTCTTACTACAACCGAATTAGCTGTATATTTTCCAACATTTGCAATTGCAATTGATATTTCTGAAGAGCTAGAATCCTGAATCACTGCATCAAAATCTGTTGTTAAGTCCTCTATTTTTATTTTAAACTCTTGTATAGTATTTCCTTTTAACTCTCCATATTTTATATTAATAGTTGAATTACCATCTATAGCATTGGAGTCAATTCTTAATTTACAGGGAATTAACCACTCTGATTTCGAGTTAGATATCCATGTATTCCCTTTTAATATATGTATAAGTTCTTGACTTTCATCTACTGAAAATGGATAAGATGGAATCAATTCGAAATATGCTCCATTACATCCTGGATTTTCTAGTCCTGAAACTTGAAATAATACATCAACATATTCTCCTGGTATTGCGGGATATGAATCCTGATTCACCATTGTTATGTCTAAATCACATGTTTCAAATGCAGTAACTTGACTTACTAAAAATAAGCCTAATAATATGAATATACTCACAAAATGCTTGTATTTTTTTTCCATTATCTTAATCATAAATGGATTTTATCCATTTATTTCTTTACCTCCTTTTCAATTCTTCCGTCTTTTATGTAGACTATCCTTTTGGCATATTTTACTAATTCCAAATCATGTGTAATTAATATTATTGTTTTACCTTTCTTGTTTAAATCAATTAAGAAATTCATTACAAATTCTCCTGTTTTACTATCTAAATTTCCTGTTGGTTCATCAGCTAAAATAATTTCTGGATTATTTGATAATGAACGAGCTATTGCAACTCTTTGTTGCTGCCCCCCTGACAATTCTGATGGTTTGTGATGAAGTCTTTTTCCTAAACCTAAATTTGTTAAAAGTGATGTTGCTCTTTCTTTTGCTTGACTTTCTTTAATATTTATAACTTCCATTGGTAACATAACATTCTGTAAAGCGCTTAATGTTGCCAAAAGATTAAACTGTTGAAAGATAAATCCTATTGTTCTGCCTCTAAGAATTGATAATGCCGACTCACTCATTTTTGAAATATCTTTATTATCTAGATACACTGTGCCCCATGATGGTTTATCTAATGCTCCAACGATATTCATCATTGTACTTTTTCCGCTTCCTGATGGACCAGTTATTGCAACAAAATCACCCTTTTTTATATCTAGATTAATTTCTTTTAACACAACTAATGGATCTGCTTTCCCCATATCATATTTTTTCCAGACGTTATTTATTTTAATTAACATACCATCTTTCATAACTATAAGTATTTATTTTATTATATAAGGCAGATGGACTTTTAGTCCATTATTTTGTTTCTTCTAAATCTGCTGATGCTTTTTCGAGTGCGAATGCTGCATCTTCTAGGACCTTTTTAGATTCGCCATCTAATTGTTTCGCTTCTTTTACGACAATCTCTCCAGCTAGATTTATGTGTTCTTGAGCCAACTCTTTTTCTTCTTGATTCATGTTGTTTTGTGTATATTTGGATATTTAAGCGTTTTGGATTTCTTTTTTTACTATTTCCATATCTTCTTCCCAGAGTGGAGTTAATTTTGTTCTGTTGTAGATTATTGCTGCTGGGTGAAATAATGGCATTAGTTTGAATGTTACTCCTTCTATTTCTATAATTTGTGATTTTCCATGAACTGATGTTATTCCTGGTTGTTTTTTCATTTCTTCTACGTTACCTAATGCTAAGAAAAACTTTGTTGCGTAGTTTCCTAAAGAACATACGACTTTTGGTTTCATATCTTTTATTTGTTTCAGTAGCCATGGTGTGTGTGCTCTGATTTCTTCTGGGAGTGGGTCACGATTTTGCGGTGGTCTGCATTTTAAAATATTTGCGATATAAATGTCTGACCTTTTTAGTCCAACGTTGTCTAGTAATTTGTCTAGATTTTTTCCCGCTGCTCCGACGAATGGAATTCCTTGTTCGTCTTCATTTCTTCCTGGTGCTTCACCTACGAACATTATGTCTGCGTTTAAATCTCCGTCGCCGACGACTATATTTATGCAGTCCTTGAAGAGTTCGGTTTGTTTAACGAGTGCTGCTTCATAGAAATTGAAATCTGGTGAGGTTTTGTTGGGGGTCATAGTTGTGAGAAGTTGTGGAGGTTAATAAAAGTTTTGGGATTAATTATAGATTCTATAAATCCTTTAGTCTAAAAAGATAAAGCAACCCGCTAATAATTGCCACTGAACCTGAAAAGAATAGCATATTTCTTAATCCGAGAGAGATTATTCCTAATCCAGTTAAGAAAGAAGCTGAAGAGAATGCTAAAGCCCAAATAATATTGTTTAAGGAACCTAATGAGGCTCTTATTTTTGAAGAAAATTCATGGTTTAGTGCAGATTGAGTTAATACATCAGAAGCGGTTAAACTTAATTGCATTAAAACAAAAAATACAATTGCGAAAATTAAGGAGTTAGAAAGCCCAATTAAAAAAATTGAAATTCCCATAGTTAAAAATGTTAAAGCTATTGAAAAGCTCAGAGATCTTTTCTTGGAAATTTTCTCTGCTAAAAAAGGACTAATCAAAGATATTGCAACTACCAAAGAAAACAATCCTGAAACATATTCTGGACCTAAGTTAAAAATATTATAAAAATAAAGAGGAATTGTTATAAAGAAAGACGATATTGCAACTACACTTAAAAATCCTATAATCATCAAATTCAGAGTATTCTTATTTTCTTTATGAAATATATAAACGAAAGATTCTTTTGCTTTAATTAATGCTTTAGATAAATAATTTCTGGAACTTTTTTCTGATTTAAAGTTCCTTTCTTCCATGAATCTTATTACTAAGAACATCATTACTAGATTCATAATTGAAACTACTAACCAAATAAAACTAAAATTTATTGCAACCACGACTAAACCAACTAATCCACCGATAACATATCCACTCTTCTCAAAGAAAAAACTTCTAGAAATCAAATTGACAATCTTATTTTTCTTTTTGTGATAATCTAAAGCGTCTAAAATCCAGGCTGATCCAGCTCCGCTACTGAAAGTCCAAGCAATATCTCCTAAAATCCAACAAGCTGCTAGAATCCAAAAATTCTTAAATATGAATAATCCGAAAAATGCCAGAGATAATAAAAACAAAGAGATTATTATTGATTTCTTTCTTGAATCATAATCTGCAATTGCTCCTGTTGGAAATTCAAAAAGAGTCATAATGATTACTGAGATTGCAAATAAGCTGGTTACTGAAACGACATCATAGCCTAATGAAATAAAATAAAGAATTCCCAATGCGCTCATTAAAGATCTTCTAACTCCATGTGTGAATTCTAATCCATAATTAAGTGTTTTTGTTTTCTTTACAAAAGCCTTTTCATTATCTTTCTTCATAAATGGGTAGGTGTTTTAAGATATAAAAATCTATTTAGGAGTGGGAGGTTGGTTGGGGGGAAATCCGCCCACGCCAGGAGTCGGACCTGGGCGCCCCGAAGGGCCAAGAGTTCCAGTCTTGTGCAATACCGTTATGCGACGTGGGCTTCTGTTTTGATAAGATAGATTTCTTTTTTAAGATTACTCATTCATTTCTTTTACTATTTTCTTAAACTTTTCAAACTGCGTGATTGGGATCATTGCTCCTGTTGCTTCGATGTGCCCACCACCGGTTGAGCCTTCTAGCTGTGATATTATTTTGTTTGTTATTTCTAATGCGTTTTTCCCTCTGATTGACAAGTTGATTTTATCTGGTTTTTTATATGCTACGATTATTATTTTGTTTTTATTTTCAAAAGATAGTTGATTTGAAAGTATTGCTGACATGGATGTCCGTCCTTCATAAATAAATAATATTATTTTATCCTTAATATCTATGGTTCTTTGAGCTTTTTTTACTAATTTTTCTAATTCGCCCTGCAGTTCTTGATATCTTCTATGAAATTCTTTTGTTTTACTATTCTCTTCTAGCAAATCGTATGGACCCTTAATCTCTTGAAGGTATCTAATCAATCTTACCACATTTGTTGTTGTGTTCATCATTCCATAATTTAACATTTTGGCGAATTTCCCGATTTCTGTTATATGTAATGCGTCAAATGCTGGAATTTCGAAATTAAATAGTTCTGGATATTTTTGCGAGAAAGATTTCCCGAAACTTGGCATATAAACATCAGATATACAACCTATTAATGCTAAAAATAAATCCTCTTGTCTGTTAAATACTTTTTGAGCTATGTATGTAACTGGTTCTGCGGAGGGGTAAGTATTATAATAGTTTGTTTTATTAATTAATTCTTGTGGTGTACTCGTTTGGTGGTGGTCAATCCAGACGATTGGAATATTTCGTTGTGTTATTTCATCAATAAATTCTTTAGAAACTTCTGCTTTATCTAGAATAAAGACTGCATCTGGGTTAAACTCATTTACTTTTCTGATATATTGACTTTGTAAGTCAGGATAAGTTTTTACTGGGACTCCTTTCCCTCTGCCTAATGCTCGTTGTAAGAGAATAAAAGAACATAATCCATCTGTGTCGTTGTCAAATAGGAATAAGGGGTTTTGAGAGTTTTCTAAATATTCTCTTATCTCTTGTAGTTGATTTTTTGTTAACATTATAATGATATTTTTTCAGATAAAACCTGATCTACTAATATTAGTATTTCCTTTTTTAAGTTTTTAGATTTAGATTTTATGATTGTATCGAACTCATCTTCTTCTGCATTAATTATTTCATTGATATTACCAAACTGTTTTATTATTTCCGTCATTTCTTTCTCAGATAAATTAAGATGTGATAAAAATCTGTACCCTCTTGGATAGATACTCTCTTTTGTGTCTTTTTCAAGAATTAATCTAGAAATTGAGTCCATATCTAACAATCCGTCAAATGTAAAGTTTTTCAAGATTCTCTTTGTTCTTTGTTGAGTTAATATTGCATAATCTCTTATTATTGAGACCTCTCGTTTTTCTACTCCTTTTATTAATTCTTTGTATCTTAAATTAATTACATTAGCTTCTTTTCCTGCTTCAATAAACTGTCTTTTTAATGTTTCAGATATTCTCATTATCATTTCTGCTCTTTGGATAAATTTACAGACATCTATGGCTGAAACCATATTGGAAACCTCTAATATATTTAATTTATTTAACAATCCTGTGTATAATTCTCTTTGTTTTTCTAATACTTGTAAATTAGTAGAAAGATCTCTTAATAATTCGCTACTCTCTTTTAAATGATATTTCGAGTTATTTAGATATAATGTCACTTTATGCCTTCTTTCTGAAATAGTTATTGCTAGTGTGTTTGATTGCTTAGCACATCTTTCTGCTGCTTTATGCCTTGTTCCTGTTTCGTTTGTTTGAATTGTAGTATCTGGTGCTATTAGAACATTAGCATACAAGATCTTGCTAAAATCTGAAGATATAATTATAGCTCCATCCATTTTTGATAGTTCAAACAGTCTTTGTGGTGTGAATCTTGTATTTATTTTGAAACCACCTTCAATCATATTCTGATTATATAATTCTGGGGAATCCAATATGATTAATGCTCCCAAATTCGAATTCAAAATATCTTGTAAGGCCACCCTTATGTTTGTGCCTGGTGCTATTTTTTTTAAATAATCTAATATATTTTTCTCTTTTTCAACAGTCATATGATGTAAAAGTCAATGTAATATTTATATCTTTTCTATTATTTTAGAACTATTCTTTATAAATTATATTTTTTCCCATTTGTTAGACAAGCTTTTGCTTTTATCGTCTCGTTGTCTCCCACTACTCTTCCTAATAGAGATGGATAGAAAATTACTTCATCTGGGCTTTCTCCATTCTCGAATTTAAGGTCTATACTCAATTCTTTTGCTTCTCCTAGCTCTAAACTTAATGAATATTGTGTGACTTCTTCCATTCCTTTTGAACTATTGATTTTTTTTGCTGAAAAACCAGATATTTGAACATTACCTCTATTGTTTGCTTCTACTACTAAAGAAGTTCCTGAATCTACAATATCAACACTCCACTCTACTCGTTCACATAGTAATTCTATTGGTTGGTCAAACTTTTGAATTTGCTCCTGGAGGAAACCTCTTGCCCATAAAAATACAATTGATGAAAGAACTACGACCAATGTAATTAATAAAGCAGTTGCGATAACCGGTGTTAAACCCCTTTTTTCTATCATATATAATTAAGGTCTTTCTATCTTTTAAACTTTTATGAAAATTGGGTATCTTAAAATTGAAAGGAAACAAAATAGTAATCAGCAAAACATTTTTAACATATCCAATAATCTTGATAAGTATAACTCAAAACCAATAATTCTTTTAAAGGAAGTTAGTATCTATATTTTATGGATGCATTAAATACTGAATCTAGAAAAAGAAATGTTGCTTACAAAGTCAGAATTGGAGATATCCTGAAGAGTAAACCGATTATGTCTGAAGGGCGTTTCTTATACTTAGAATTTGGAGAGAATAAACTAGTTAGAGTGAATATTTTAGCAAATTGTATTGATAAGTACGTGAGTGATGGTGAAAGAAAATTCGGTTCTTTAACTATTGATGATGCTTCTGGGCAGATAAGAATTAAGGTTTTTGGTGAAGATGTTGATTTAATTAAAGATATATTACAGGGAGACACATTACAAATTATTGCAAATGCTCGTGAATGGAACAATGAGATTTATTTGATTCCTGAAGTATTGAAAAAAGCCGATTCTAGATGGTTATTAGTTAGAAAATTAGAAATCCAAAACGCTAGAAAGGATATTGAACCTAGCGAGAAAGGTGGTGAATATGAGCTAAAGGATAGTGTAATGAAGCAAATTAAGGAAGCTGAAACTGATGGAGGAATTGATGTTGATAAGATTATTATGGATACTGAAGCTAGCCCTAATCTAATTAATGCTGAAATTAAGAAACTATTAGAAGAGGGTATTATTTATGAACCAAGACCTGGCAGATTGAGATATTTAGGATAATAAAAATGACACTTTACAACCATAGTCTTACGAAGAACGACTTTGAGAAACTGAAGTCAATGGATCTAATCATATATAGGGAGAAGGATAAAGAGCTTTATCTAATTGTTAGTAGAGTTAATCATGAAAAAAATGAAATTTTTGGATATATGGCGTCTCCGATAATTCTTCGTGTAGGACTTGAAGAGGTTATTGAGAAACAAGATGTTGCTTAAAGAATTATCTAAATCTAAGTGTTGATTCTGTTGAAAAAACTTTTCCAATATTTATATAATTCCTCTACTCCACTACATAATAGGAGAGATATAGTGGAATTTTTGGGGGAAAAGATATGATAGAATTTTTTTAATATAATTTAAGCGTCTTCTAATTCTAAATCTTCACCGAAAAGATCTTCGGTTTTTTCTTGAATGTTTTGTCTTATCTTTCGTTGTTCTCGCTTTTTTTTCATATCTACTAAATCATTTAATGTTATTGTGTTCAAATTTTCCCTTTTTGAAAAATCTAAATTACCATCTTGAATATCTTTTAGTTTTTTTCCTCTTTGTCTTCTTAGCCTGTCTACATCTTCTAGTTCTGTTTCTTCGTCGAATGTTTTGGCATGTGAAATTTTGTTTTTGACTTCTTCAATTAATTCGTTTTCTTCTTCACTATTTATTACATAATTAATTTGCGATTTGTGATGTTTCAATAATTTGATTCCAAAATAACTTTCTAAATTTGTAAATATTTGTTCAAAATCAGTAGGAATTTTTCCCTTTTCAATTGCATCTATTAATAATACTGAGACTCCTGTTTGATTTGATAATTGGTTTATTGTCATCTTTTTTCTTCTTCTTGCCATATTTAGTGTCCAATAGAAGTTATCTAAAACGTCTGGATGTGTCTGCTTTGGTTCTGGCATTTTTAATTTACCTAGATTCCTTTGAACAACTTTCTGTTCTTTGCTTAATTGGGTATTTGTTTGATGCATACCTGACATTCTTTCCATTCTTTCACGAACTGAATATCTCTTATCTGCCTGGCTAAGTTGTTCTTTGGTTGGTTTTCTTAGTATAGGAACAGACTCCTCTCTAGCACAATCCTTACAAACCATTATCATTTCATTATCGTAAACACCTTCGAATAATTCCGTTTGATCCCAAGGGGTTTTACAAATAGCACATCGTTTACTCATATGGGTTGAAAGTATAGATTATTTTTAAAGAATGTTATGCTCAAAAGTATATTATAGAGGATAGGGGTTAGTTAAAGGGGTTGTAGGTTGTTTTTCCTATATTCTTGATTTTTCAGAGAGAATCTATTCATCAGCATAAGCTTTTTTAGAAATCTCTTCTAATGTTTCTCTTTCTGTATGAATAATATTTAATGTTTTGGAAATTTCTGTTGCCAAACTATTTTTTACATCTAATGGATGGATTTTTTTATCTAAAACCGCTTGTTTTAACTCCTCATAATTTGAGAATTCTAAATTCCCTCCAAATTTTTCTGGTCTTTCGATTATTAGTTTTTCTTTTCTATCTCCTTTCATTACAAATATTACATACTGAAAAAAAGCCATGACACCATTATCTACTTCACCCTCTGTAAAATCTGCTTTTTGTAGCTTTGACTTAACTTCTTTTTCATTATCTAATAAGTCTATTTTGCTTCCCTTTACTGATGCACTCATTTTTTTACCGACTAATCCTGGAATTAATGGTGTTAACATCTCTACTCTTTTTTCGTATCCTATTTTTGGTAAATATTCCCTTGCGTATACGAATATTTTTCGTTGATCCATTCCACCGACCTGCATATCTACTCCTAGGTATTGTTCATCTAGAGCTTGCATTATTGGATAGATATATCCTGACAGTTTTGGGTTATCTCCTAATTTTACGACTTCACTAGCTGCTTTATGCGCATCATGAACTGAAGTTAATGTTGACAACTTGAAGATATCATATACATATTCTTTCTTCATTTCGAAATCGCTTCCTTTGACAAATTCTAATTTGGAGATATCTCCTCCTAATGCTTTAATCATTAGTGGAATTATTTTTGAATAGTATTCATATCTGTGTTCTAAAACTTCCCAAGGTGTATTATCTAACGCTGCGTGTAAATCTGCTAATAAGATTTTCACTTCAAACCCAGCGTTAAGTAAGTCTGCCATTTTTAATCCCCATACCAAATATCCTATATGAGGACGACCAGTTGGAGCTGTTCCTAAATAACAACTTATTTTCTTCCCAGATTTGAGTTTTTCAATTAATTCTTCTTCTCCGATAATTTCTTGAGTATTTCTCTTTATCAATTTTAGTCTTTCTTCTGTGGTTAATTCTGTCATGTAGAGCAAACGAATGAGAGTTATTTAAATTTATAGTTTTTCAATAAATTCAAGTATATATTTCGACCACCCCCTATTTAGTAGGGTAGAGGAATAAAATTGATAAAAACATAATAGAGAAAATACCATTGATTTTCGTAGATTGAAAAGATAAAATCTCTTCTAAAAATCCATTTTAACAAATATTTTTAAAGTACTGTGGGTTCTTTGTAATATGGAGACAAAAAGTTATGATGTATTAATAATTGGTGGAGGGCCTGCTGGTTCTACTGCTGCGTTATATTTGGCTAGATATGCTAGGAAAGCTGTTGTAGTTGGAAAGGATTTAGGAGCTACTTGTAATGCTGGTGAGATTGAAAATTGGCCTGGGACTAAAAGTATTCCTGGGATGGAACTTGTAAATAATTTTCAGGAACATGCAAAACAATATGGAGCTGATTTTGTTTTTGCTATAACGGAAAGTATTGAGCGAACTGAGAATGGTTTTGCATTGGAAGTTAATGATATTAGATATGAAGCGAAAGCTGTCATCTTGGCGAATGGAACTTTGCATAAAAAGTTAGAGATTCCTGGCGAAGCTGAATTTGTTGGTAAGGGTGTTAGTTATTGTGCTACTTGTGATGGAATGTTTTTTGGAGATAAAGATGTTGTTGTTATTGGTGGTTCCGATGCTGCTGCTAAGGCTACTCTTTATTTAGGAGATGTTGCGAAGAATGTTACAATTATTTATAGGAAAAGCAAATTAAGATGTGAAGCAATTTATGCGAAGAGAATTGAAGAGAAGGAAAATATTAATGTAATATATAATGCAACACCCGAGGAGATTTTAGGAGAGGGGAAAGTTAAACAAATTAAGATTAAGGTTGATGAAGAGGAAAAGTTGGTTGATACCGACGGTGTTTTTGTTGAGATTGGAGCATTGCCTTGTAATAAACTATCTTCTAGTTTGGGAATTGCGTGTAGTGGTCTTGGCTATGTCAAAGTTGATAATTCAATGAAAACTAGCGTCGATGGTGTCTTTGCTGCTGGAGATATTACGGATACTCCATTGAAACAGATTGTAACTGCTACTGGGAATGGTGCAATTGCTGCTGTTTCTGCTCATGAGTATTTGCAGAGATTAGAATAATTTTTTAAAGGCTAAATTTATAATATGATTATGATAAAAAAGGAATTATTTGTATTAATTGGTATATTCGTATTGTTAATGAGTAGTGTTTACGCTCAACAAGTTGAGGTTTATGAATTCTATCAAGACGGTTGCCCACATTGTGTTAAGGTGGAGAGCTCTGGAATTTTAGAGAAAGTTGATGCTCTAGATAATGTTAGTATTACTAAATATGATATTTATGCTCCTTTTGGGAATCTAAAATATACCAGTTTTTATGATATTTTAGATATTCCAAATATTGGAGTTCCATTAGCTATTATTAATTGTAGTGGTGAATTGAATTTTCTTCAGGGTAGTGATTTTATTATTGATG
Organism: Candidatus Woesearchaeota archaeon; assembly: GCA_964516745.1. Taxonomy (GTDB): domain Archaea; phylum Nanobdellota; class Nanobdellia; order Pacearchaeales; family GW2011-AR1; genus JAGVXH01. The sequence continues at coordinate 111,899 of CAZEYD010000002.1, read as the reverse complement.
GTTTGGAAGAGGCCGTTTTGACTTGTTCAAGTGATAATGAGTATAAGGTAGGTTTATTTGATAATTTTAAAACATTTCTTACTAGTTGCTTTAATGATGGAATTAATTCCTCTGGGAAGCTGTCTGCAACTGGATTTGCTGCGTTAATTGGAGCGGCTTTAATAGATTCTATTAATCCATGCGCTTTTGGTGTTATATTGTTTCTGATGGTTTCTTTGTTAAATCTCGGATCTTCAAAACGAGCGTTAAAGGCGGGTTTGCTATATTCTTTTGTTGTGTTTGTTGCTTATTTTTTAGCTGGTCTTGGATTGTTTAAAGTGATTCAACAGATGACTAGTGTTAGAAATGATATTTATCTTGGTGTAGGAGTTATTATTTTCATATTGACTTTAGTTGAGTTTAGAGATTATTTTATGGCGCTTAAAGGAAAAACTTCTATATTAAGAATTACTGATAAGATTAAACCATTTATTGAGAAATATTCTAGACGAGGAACTGTGGTTGCGATTATGATTTTGGGTGTTGTTGTTGCATTGTTTGAGTTACCTTGTACTGGTGGAATTTATTTGGGGATAATTTCAATGCTTAGTAAAGAGATTACTTCTGCATATTTCTATTTATTAATTTATAATTTGATTTTTGTGATGCCCTTAGTTGTTTTAACATTTATGGTTTACAAAGGAATGTCTCCTGAAAGATTACAGAAATGGAATAATAGTGAGAGAACTTGGATGAAGTTAGGTGCTGCTATTGTTCTGTTGTTGATTGCAGTATTTTTGTTGTGGAAGCCAGTTGGTACTTTGTTAGGATTGTGTTAGAACTATTTAACCTTAAAGACTGCTTGCCATCGATATTTGTGTGGTGCGATGTCGCCTGCTTTTCTGATTTTTATTTTTCCTATTTTGTTCTTTGTGTCTTTTTTTATTTCTTTTAAAACTTCATCTTCTTTCCCAAAGCCGTGATAGAATATTGTTGTTCCTTTTTTTGATAATTGTAATGTTTTTTCTAGAAATGTGTCTTCTAAGTTTGGTCTTGGCATTAGTATTATATCAAATTTGCCGAGCTTTTTATTAGAAAGTCTTTTTGCATCTCCGTCTATAAACTCTATATAATCATCAACCTTGTTTAATCTTGCATTTTCTTTTGCATATATGTTTGCTTGTTTGTTTAATTCATTTGAAGACATTTCGAATTTGATTTTTGCCTGTTTTAACTTTTTCGCGATAATTATTGGATAGGGTGCGACACCTGCAAACATGACAAGGATTTTTGTATTTTTATTTTTCTTACAAAGTTTTAGAACTTCGTCACTAATTACTTTTCGTTCATTGCTTAGTCTTGGTGAAAAATATGTTTCTGCTACATTGAACTTAAATGTGCAACCATTCTCTTTGTATATTACTTCAAAGGTTTTGTCTCCGACAAGATGTCTTACCTTTGCTATTCTTAATTCCCCTGATATGTCGCTTGTTTTTTCTAGAACAGTGCCAATACTTTTATTTGTTTTCATAAAATGTCTTGCAAAATGTTTCTTAACAATCCTTAAATGTCTCTTTCTAAACTTTAGAATTGTAATATTTCCTATAATATCTTTTGATACGCCTTTCATAGTTATGTATGATACGAAATGTATAAAAAGGTTTAGGACTATTGTTAACTATAGAACTGAAAGTAACCCTAGGGGTCATTCAATTCTCTTACAAAAAACATGGCAATCGAATTGAAAGGAAGCGAGACTGAAAAGAATTTGTTAAAATCTTTTGCTGGTGAGAGCCAGGCGAGAAATCGTTATACTTATTTTGCTTCTGTTGCTAAGAAAGAGGGTTATGTTCAAATTTCTGAAATCTTTACGGAGACTGCTGGGAATGAGAAAGAACATGCTGAGATTTTCTTTAAGTTTTTGAATGAATGTGCTGGCGAAGCTTTAGAGATTACTGCTAGTTATCCTTCTGGAAGAATTGGTCATACTATTGAGAATTTACAGGCTTCTGCTGATGGTGAACATGAAGAGTGGGAAATATTATATCCTAATTTTGCTGATACCGCTAGAGAGGAAGGCTTTGAGGATATTGCTGAACATTATGAAGCGATAGCTAAAGTTGAAGCTGAGCATGAAGCTAGATATAGAAAATTGTTAGCTAATGTCAAAGATGGTACGGTTTTTAAGAAAGAGAAAGTTGTGAGATGGAAATGTAAGAACTGTGGTTATGTTCATGAGGGTGCGGAAGCTCCTGAAGTTTGTCCTGCATGTGATCACCCACAAGCACATTATGAAGTTTTAGCTGAGAATTATTAGTTTTATTTTAGAGTCCTGATTTTTTTGAAGAATATAAAGAGATTGAAATACCAAAATATTTTATGAAGTGAGTTTCTAAAATTATAATATTTTCCTCCACCTCCCCTTAATTAATGGGGGAAAATAGAGAGTTAAAAATATGGAAGAAGTAAAGTATTATTTTAACGTTTTATTCTGTTTTTAAGAAGATATATAAGTTAATTCCTCTATAGTATTGCATGACAAATAAAAAGGAAATCTATAAATGTGAAATTTGTGGAAATATTGTGAATGTTTTACATGAGGGAACTGGTGCTTTGGTTTGTTGTGGAGCGCCTATGATTTTGTTGAATGAGAATACGCAAGATCCAGAGAAGGGCGAGAAGCATATTCCTGTTGTTAAACAAGGAGAAAATGGAATTGTCGTTAAGGTTGGTGAAATTGAGCATCCTATGACTGAAGAGCATTATATCGAATGGATTGAGATTCAGACTGTGCAGGGTGTTATGAGAAAGGCGTTTAATCCCGGAGACAAACCTGTTTTTGAATGTCCAGCGAATAAACCTATCGTGAGAGTTAGGGCTTATTGTAATCTGCACGGACTTTGGGCAATTACTCTTTAATTTTATAATGAAAAAACTTATTAAAAAGATTCAAGATTTAAAAAAAAATAATGAACTTGTTAGTTTGATTGATAGTAGAATTAAGTCTTTTCAGAATGTTGGTAAAAATGATGACAAGATATTTTCTGAACTTTGTTTTTGTATTATGACTGCAAATTTTCAGGCTCAGAAATCTTGGGATTTACAGAAGAAACATGAAGCTGATTTTAATTCTGCCTCTCAGGAAGAATTAATGAAGATATTAAAAGTTGGTGGACATCGTTTTTGGCCTCAGAGAGCAGAGAGAATTGTTTTGGCTCGTGGGAAGAAAGAGATGTTGTTAAGTAAAATTCAGGACGCTGATATTAGAGATTGGTTAGTTGAAAAGATTAAAGGACTTGGGATGAAAGAATCTAGTCATTTTTTGAGGAATATTGGGAAGTTAGATTATGCTATTGTCGATTTTCATATTGTTGATTTATTAGTTGATGAAGATTTGATTAAAAGACCAAAAACTTTGACAAAGAAGACATATATTGAAGTTGAAGACTTGTTGAGAAGATTGTCAGAGAAGATTGAGATGAGTTTAGGAGAGTTAGATTTGTATTTGTGGTATTTGGAGACGGGTAGTGTTTTGAAGTAGATTTTTTTTGGTAGATATTATGTTTTTTCTGCTCCCTTTTTTTATTAGAGAGGGAAGGATAAGTAATAAAAGAAAGGAAGTTAAGGATAGGAGAATTTTCTAAAGCTAAAATATTTTTCTCCGCCTCCCCTTAATTAGTAGGGAGAGATGGGGAAAAACAGAGGTTGGGGGTTGAAAGAAAGTTAAGGATATGAAAAAGTTAAAATTGAAATTCTCGAATAATATCTTTTCTTCTCCCCTTACTAAATAGGGGGAGGTAGGAAAGATTGGGGGTGGGGAGAATATTGTTTATTTTTAACTGAATTATTTATTTTTCTCCACCTCCCCTCGTTTAGTAGGGGGAGGGGAGAAAATATAGGTTAGGAGTTGGGGTTGAAAATCAAGAATATAAACAAAAAATTATGAGTTAAAAGTGGAATATTATTTAAAGTATTATTGTTATTGTTTGTTATGGGTTATGAGTTTTTGGATCATACTGCTGATGTGAAGTTTAGGGCTAGTGGGAAGTCTGTTGATGAGGTTTTTGAGGAGGCTGGGAATGCTTTGATTCAGACGATTAAGGGTGGTGTTGATGTTAAGGCGAGTTTGCTGAAACAAATTTCTGTTCATGGGGATGATTTAGAGAATTTATTATATAATTTTTTGGAGGAGTTTTTGTTTTTGTTGGATGCTGAGAATTTTATTGGAGTTGATATTAAGATGATTAAAGTTGATGAAAAGAATTTGTCGTTGATTGCTGAATTGTTAGGAGATTATGTTCAGAATTATGATGATTTTTCAAATGGAGTCAAGGCGATTACTTATAGTGATATGAGTGTGAAGAAGATTGGGAAAAAGGGTGATGGGAGTAGGAGTGATGGGGATGATTGGGAAGCCGTTGGCGTCTTTGATGTTTGAGGGTGTGGTTGAAAATTGGAACTATTTTAATTTTATCGAATGAATAAGTTCGCAAAAAGATATTTAAAGATGTATCACATTATAAAATTAAGATGTCAGAAAATTCCAAAACATTAACTATTCACGATATGAAAAGGAAACCTATTTTTACAGAGATTAGTGTTGAAACAGGACATCCGGAAGTTGCAGTCGATAATTTGACAGGAAAACTTGAAGATTTAGGATTTGAGATTGAGAGAGGCCCTAGTTCTATTACTAGTGATGATGTTGCAGAAGGAGTTAAGGATTATAGAGAATATGTTAAGGCAAATCGTAATGAAAAAGAATTTAGAAAAAATGCAAAAGAATATAAAAAATATGCATTGATCGGATTAGGAATCAGTATTTTATTACTTTTATTATCTATTGCTCAACCAGGATTCATATTGCTATTTGTTGTATTACTAATAACAACGATTGTATTTTACGTCTTATCAAAACCAAAGGAAATAACAGACAACATATATATCAAAGTCATTGGAAAAGTTTATGCAGGAACAAAAGCCCGAGAGATTAGAGATTCGGGGAAACAAAAAGCAGGAATTACAAAGTTGGCTTCTACTGCCTATGTTCATTCGGAAGTTAAGTTTATTATTTCGGGAGATAGCACTATTTCTGTTGATAGACTTAGAAAAGATATAGGAACAATTTCTAAATATCTTCAGAAGATTTAATTTTCGTAGCTAAAAACATTCTTGAATGCAACTATCTTCTGTTAAGTTGTTTTTACCTTTTTAGTATATTTAAGATATTATTGCTGGAGTGAATATTTCTACGTTCTTACGAATACGAATAAATTCTTATTAAAATTATTATAAACCAAATCTTTCCCTTCTTTTCCTTTTTACAGTAGCTTCTGCCTTTCTAGGATTTTTGCTTGGGAAGGATCCAATTAGCCTAACACTCTTCCCCTTTCCTACCCAACTTTTTCCCTTCCCTATACTACTTTTATGCTCTGCAATTCTTGTACTAACTTTTCTAGTAGTACTTCCGGTATACACTTTTTTTCTTCCATCAGATCTAGTGCTGCTTAAAAAATATACGCTTCCAGGTTTCTTTCTCATAAAAGAACTACTCAAATCAACTATTAAATTCTTTCGCCTCCCAAAACCATCCAAAAACATTATAAGCTTTGACTACCTACATTTACCATGGCACAAAAGAAAGTGGTGAAAAAGAAACTAACGATAAAATCAACTGAAAAACCAACGATAAAACCAACAACAAAACCAACTACAAAACCAACTGCGAAAAAGGTTGGAGGATTGAAAAACGAGAAACAGAATTTACAAAGAAAAACTTCTTCTGAATATATTGAAAAATACAGGAAACTTCTGAAATTGGGGAAGATAAATTATATTCTTATTGAGGGTGGAAAGAGGGGAGTTCTTTTTGGGATACTAATATTTTTATCTGACTATTTTATATGGAAGAATGTGTATGGATTTGGAACATATTTATTTGCTTCTGCACTTTTTGGTTTATTAATGGGGTTATGGGGTTGGAAGAATATCAATAAGGTTTTGAAAGAAAATAAAACTTCTAAAAAAGCATCAGTAAAAACAAAATAATAATGAATTGTGAATATACCTCGGTTTCTTTTTAGATATCTGTTTGAAGTGTATTTAGGACGTAGATAATTTTTTAATAATTTGCTTGAAGTTCTTTGAATATTGGTTCTTTCTTTAATTTATTAAATGCTCTTTTTTCAACTTTTTCTATTCCTTGTCTTGTCATATTAAAATTCAGAGCAAGTTCATCTTGAGTAAATTTACCTATTGGATTTAATCCAAACCTTAATTTTATTATTTCTAAGTTTTTTGGACCTAGGTAATTACTTAATTCTTCTTTAATTCCTTCGTACCTAACTAAATTTTCATCTGAAGACGGATCTTTATATTTAATATTTTCTGCATAAATAACCTCAGAGTCATAAATTCTTGGATTTAATGTAATCTTTTTTTGATCTGTTTGTATTAATATTTCTAAATATCTTTGATTTGTACCAATTTTAGTAGAAATTTCTTGGAGAGAATGTCCAGATCTTTGCATAGAAGCTACTTTTTCTAATAGAGAAACCTTTCTAGTGGGGAATATCCTTTCTTTTCTAGATTTTAATGCTTTTCGGATAGAATCTCTTATTCTCCAGTAACTATAGGTAACAAATCTTGATCTTTCTGGGTCAAAAGATTCTACTGCTTTAACTAGACCCACATTTCCATATCCAACTAAATCTTCATACGATATGCCTCTATCTATATACCCACTAGCTACCTTAAGAACAACTCTTAGATGAGAATTTATTAATATTTCTCTACTTTTTTCGTTTCCTTCCTTAGTTTCTTCAAATAATTTTCTTTCTTCAGATTCAGATAAATTATGATACTGCATTATTTCTCTCTTATATATTCTGAGGATATCCATATAAAAAGTAAAATGTTGTTATTTTATAAAGGTAACTTGTGCAAATCTAATTAAATAAAAAAATCAACAAAACTACAAATCGTCCATAAAGTTCAAAGCAGTTTTAAGATATTTAATGAATGTATCTGATTCATATTGTTGTGGGTTTATATTTATCTCTGATCTAATTTTATCGGAGTCAAATTCTCCAAAAAACCTTACGTACATAGAATTAGGAGATTTCTTAATTGTTAACCAACTTTCATCATTCATGACTCTGATCATTTCATAATGTTGGGCATTTAAAATTTTAATAGGATTTTCGAATAATCTATATTCATCTACAAAAAGATGATAATCGGCAAGTTGATTATCATGCATAAAATTTGAAAATATATCAAATGATCTTTCAGGTCGCTCCAGCCAATGAGGGTCATTTTCATTCCCTGATACTGGACCTTTTTCACGAAAATCCAGATAATCAAGAGCAGATGCACTAAATCCTCTTGATATAAGCAATTTATCTAAAAGAATATATAATGGGGATTTTGGTAATTCTAATGTCTGACCTTAAATTATAAGTTCTTTATTCATAAATTAATAAAATTCCTAATTGTTTAAAAGATTATATGGTATGCATTATATTAATATGGGGTTTATAGAAATCAATATATTTGAACGTCCCCTCAAACCTCCCCGAAAATATTATAAACTTTGATCATCTGCCTTTACAATGGTGAAAAAAGAGATGGTACAAAAGAAAGTGGTGAAAAAGAAACTAACTGCAAAACAAATTGAAGAATTAAAAAACGAGAAGCGTGATTTGCAAAAGAAGGTTAAAGAAAACTCTAGGAAATATATTCATGAATTTAGGAAGACTGTGGCTACTGCGCTTATTTCGGCATTTGCGTTTTTGATTGCTCTTTCGTGGAGGGATGTTATTTTAGAATTTGCTGAGTCTATGAAATCTGTGACGCATGTTCAAGGTAATTTGCTGACTGCGATTTTTGTTACATTCATTTCTATTGTTGGTATTATGTTTATTACTAAGTATGTTGCTGATAAGGCTGAGAAGTAATTTTTTATATCATAATCTACTATTATAATACCCATCCATATCTTAAGGGGGAAAATTAGAACTTTAATCAAATAAAGAGAATATATTCTTCTTTACAAAATTTTAAAAGCTATTTTGTATTTTAATCTGTATGGAAATAAAACAAATTAAACCTAATATCTGGGAAATTGAAAAAACTGGGGATATGAATGTTCCTGCTATAGTTTATGCTTCGGAAAAACTTATGAAACTAATTAAGGAAGAAAATGATTGTCTTAAACAGGTTGTTAATGTGGCGAAGCTTCCTGGGATTATCAAATATTCTATTGCTATGCCTGATATGCATCAAGGTTATGGTTTTTCAATTGGTGGTGTTGCCGCTTTTGATTTAGAGAATGGTGTTATTTCCCCGGGTGGTGTTGGTTTTGATATTAATTGTGGTGTTAGAGTTTTGGCGACTGATATTCATAAGGATGATTTTATGAAGGTGAGAAAAGATATTTTACATGAGATTACTCGTGTTATTCCAACTGGTGTTGGTTTTGGGCATAAGGAGAGATTAAGTGATGAGGAATTGGACAATTATTTGATTGGTGGTGCTGAGTTTGCTGTTGATTCTGGTTTTGGTGTTATGGAAGATTTGGAGAATTGTGAAGAGAGTGGTAAGATGGGGAATGCTAATCCTAGTGTTCTTTCGCAAAGAGCAAAGGCTAGAGGTAAACCTCAACTTGGGACTCTTGGTGCTGGGAATCACTTTATTGAAATGCAAGTTGTTGATGAGATTTTTGATAAGAACCTTGCAAATGAATCTGGATTAAAAAAAGATAATGTTTGTATTATGATTCATTGTGGTTCTCGAGGATTGGGTCATCAAGTTGCATCGGATTATATTCAAAAAATGGAGAAAAATTCTGATATTTCTAATTTACCAGATAGACAATTGATTTATGCTAAATTTAATTCTGAATTGGGTCAAGAGTATTTGCAGGCGATGAATTGTGCTGTGAATTTTGCTTTTGCTAATCGTCAGATTATTATGCATAATATTAGAGGTATATTGAATAACTTTTTTCCTGACCATTCTAACAATTTAGTTTATGATGTTTGTCATAATATTGCGAAAGTAGAAGAACATAATATCGATGGTGAAATAAAAAATATTTGCATTCATAGAAAGGGAGCGACGCGTGCTTTTGAGGGTGATCGAGTTATTATTCCTGGTTCTATGGGAACTGCTTCTTATATTTTGGTTGGTGGTGATAAATCTAGTGAATTGTCTTTTTCATCTACTGCTCATGGTGCTGGTAGGGTAATGGGAAGGAAAAGAGCGTCTGAAACTTTGAATTTGGAAGACATCAAAAAAGAATTGGCTGATAAAGATATTGAGGTTGAATCCAAATCTAAAAGGGGTGTATTGGAAGAAGCTCCTGATGTTTACAAAGATATTCATGAGATTATCAATGTTTCTGTTGATTTAGGATTGGTTAAGAAGGTTGTAAGATTAGCGCCTATTGCCGTTGTAAAAGGATAGAATTGTTTAAGATAATTTTAATTGGTCTGAAAAAATTATTTTGATGTTAATCTTCTTTCTATTCTATTAAGTTGTTGTTTTATCTCTTCAATCTCTCTTTCTGATTTTCTATTAACAGCGTAATCATAATTAACCCTTTGTCTATCTATTTCTGCTGCTCTATTTTGACTCATTAAGATAATTGGAGCTTGTATTGCAGCTAAGCAACTTAAAACTAAATTAAGCAAGATAAATGGATAAGGATCCCAGTTATTACCCCAAGCAATTACATTTAAAATCATCCAGATGATTAAAAACACGAAAAATCCTATAATAAAGAACCAACTTCCAGCTACTCTAGTCATTTTATCTGCATATCTTTGGGCTAAAGTTAATGGCTTTTTTTTAATATTATTATCTCCTTTTTTCATTTCACTTCAAAACATTCCTCTTTTAAATTACTTCCTGTTTTAATAATATTTAAATAGTATCACCCTCTAAAGAATATATGAAAAGAATATTTGCATTATTAACGATAAGTTTATTTTTATTTGGGGGAGTTTTGGCTGAGATGAGTATTAGTGAACCTAAAGATATATACAATCTTGGAGAAAAATTATATGTTACTTTGGATGGTATTACTGGTAGTAATGAGGGGAATCTAAATATCAATTTGATTTGTAGTGATGAGACCGTTAATCTACTAAGAGTTTCTGCTCGATCTTTTTCCTTAGATGGTACCCAATCTTATTCATTGCCGTATAAGTTTTTGACAACTGACGACTTAGAGTTGGATATTTTAGATACTTTAGTTGGAGATTGTAATATCGTAGCTTCTTTGGGGAGCACATCTGTTTCTACAAAATCTTTCGATATTAGTAATCAAGTCAATGTTAATACTAAATTAAACAAATTAACTTATAATCCTGGTGACGAAATCATATTTAGTATTGATGCTACTAATGTTAATGGAGAGCCTTTTATTGGATATTATGATATTAAGAATTTTACTCTTTTATCTGGAGAGATTAATGGTGTCGAGGTAACTGAAAACATTCTATTAAGCGACAATCAAAAGGCAGGCACTTATATTTTAACTTCGAAGATTTATGATAAGGATGCTAATGGTAATATATTAAACTCTGGTTCTAAAACAGATTATTTTGTTATTGATCAAAAGGCAACTACCCTTGATTTAGTTATTTCCAAATTAACTATTAATCCTGATGACAATCTAACTGTTAATCCTGAATTACTTGATCAAAGTGGAGAATTGATGGAAGAAAGTGTTTCTGTTTATGTTGAATCTCCTGAAGGTTTTGTAACAACTTATACTATTAAATCAGGTGAATACTTGGATATATTTTTTGAGTCAAATGCTAGTATGGGGATCTGGAACGTTTATACCTTTTTGGGAGATATCTTTTCTGATAGATATGAAATTGATGTTTTGGGTGTTGCAAAATTAGAATATGTTATTGAGGGTTCTGTATTAAATGTAAAGAATCTCGGCAATGTCGTTTATGACGATGTGATAAATGTAAGTATTGGAGATGTTAATCATACACTTGACTTAACTCTTGGTGCAGGAGAGATTAAACAATTTAACTTACAGGCTCCTGACGGTGAATATAATATTAATGTTGCTGGAAGTAATGCTGGTATATTTACTGGATCTGTTTTATTAACTGGGAATAGTGTGTCAGTGAAAGATGTAAGTAAAGGTTCTGGGTGGATTGATTATTCTTGGTTATGGATATTCTTGATCTTAATTTGTGGCGGTTTCGTATTTGTGATGAGTAATAAAAGCAAGTTAAAAATTACATTACCTACTAGAAAAGAAAAAACTAGAAAAATTAATAGATTCAATTTTAAGAAAGTAAGCTTAAGTAGGCAAAAAAAGAAATCTAAAACCATAAAGACACGTCCTGTTGAAGATGGTTTAATTGATATTCAAGATAAAAAGGTAGTTGCTAAGTCGACTTTGGTATTGAATGGCGAGAAAATGAATTCATGTGTATTGGCTTTGCATTTGAGTAATTATGATGATTTAGAGAATCCTGCTAAAAACGCGTTAGCTAATATTTTGAAAGATATTTCATCTAAGGGTGTAATAGAGACTAAAGATGATTATGTTTTTGCTATCTTTAATCCTTTGGTTACAAAGACTTACAAGAATGAAATGACTACTACCAAGGCTGGTTTAAAATTGGTTAACGAATTAAACAATTTTAATAGAAAATTTAAGGATAAAATATTGTTTGGCGCTGGAATTCATTCTGGTGATATTATTGCTGAGAAATCTGGTCGTACATTAAAATACACTGGTATTGGAGAAACTTTTACATTGGCTAAAAAAATCTCTAATCTTGCAGATGGAAAATTATTTGTATCTGATGTTATAAGAAAGAAATTATTAAGAGAATTAAGGGTCATCAAAGAGGGAGAAATTAACAAGCAGGGTATTTATAGTGTTTCTGAGATTAAAAATAGAGAAGCTAATGAAGCTAAGTTGAAGGATTTGTTAAAAAGAATGGATTAGTTATTTTAAAGAAAGGATTCTATACTATAAGTTCTCATAACGTTTTTAAATTACAAAATCTAGTTATGTGTAATGGAAGAAAGATTAAAGATTTTGAAGCAAAGCAAAGCAATTGGTGAGTTAAAGAAAGGTGATAAGATTTTTGTCAATGGTAAGGAGATGCTTGTAGATTCTCAGTTTTTATTTATAGATCATGGAAAAACTAAGGAAATGATTATTGAATTTTTTAATGAGGCTAGTGAACGAGAATATCAATTGAGATATTTTAGTGGTCAAATTGAGATTAGTATAGAAATATATGAATTACAAAGCGATTTTCAATATGTTAGAAGAGAGCCTAAGACGTTAGAGTGGTGAGAGCTTATGTATTCTTTACAATTATAAAAAAAACCTTACAAAACTTTCTTAATCAATTTCTGACCTTCTAAATCCCAATATTCAATCTCTTTTCCTTCTTTTAGTGTTTCTACTAAATCTTCTGGGATTTCTAATTCTATATTTTCAAATGTCTCGCTATCCATTAAACTTGCTATCCCGTGAGCTATGCTTAATATTTGTCCTCTTCTTTTATCAATCATAGGTACTTCAAATTTATCGTGACCTGGAATTACTTGAACTTTTTTCTTTCCTGTAAATGCGTTTATTGCTTCAAATCTAACTTTTGCATGTCCGTGTTTACCTGTCTTAGAAACATCCATTTTTTTTACTTGATAAGCTGTTCCATCAATTAGAATATATGTATTCACTCTCATTTCCATTGCGTTAATAACTTTTGTTACCATAATATGTTAAAATTTTTTTGTTTTATAAATGTTTGTTAAATTTCCTTTCAAAACCTTTAAAATATTGATATGCTTAATTTGTTTATGGAAGATTATAAGAAGTTAAAATTGAAGAGTGGTCTTGAAATTCATCAACAACTTAATACTCATAAATTATTTTGTAATTGTCCTAGCTTATTAAGAACTGATGATCCTTTATTTTCTGTTAAGAGAAAACTGAATCCTGTCGTTGGAGAATCCGGAGATATTGATACGGCTGCTGCTTATGAAAAATCTAAAAATAAAATTTTTGAATATCTTGTTTATGATACAAATTGTCTGGTTGAATTAGATGAAGAACCTCCTCATACTATTAATCAAGAGGCATTAGAGATTGTTTTACAGATTGCTTTGTTATTAAAATGTAAAATATTCCCTGTCTCCCAAATTATGAGAAAAACTATTATTAACGGTTCTAATACTTCTGGTTTCCAGAGAACAGTTTTGATTGCCCACGATGGTTTTATTGAAACTAGCGAAGGGATGGTTCGAATTGAGTCAATTGCTTTAGAGGAGGATTCTGCTAGACCTGCTGGAACTGAGGGAAATAAAGTAATATACAAATTAGATCGATTAGGCCTACCTCTAGTTGAAATAACCACCGCACCTGATTTAAAATCTCCTGATCAGATAAAAGAAACTGCATTAAAAATTGGAGAAATATTGCGTTCTTGTAATGTTCGTCGAGGGATTGGGACCATCAGACAAGATTTGAATGTGTCGATTGAGAATGGAAGTCGTACTGAGACAAAAGGATTTCAAGATCCTAAAATTATGCTGAAGACAATTGATTATGAAATGGCACGACAGAAGAATATTTTAAAGCTACAAAAAAAATTTGCTTCCACTAAATTGGGTAGTATGAATAATGTCTCGAATATTTTTAAAAATACTGATTGTAAGTTTGTGAAGGAAGCTATTATTAATAATAATGGTATCTTTGGATTTAAATTATCTGGTATGAATAAGGTTCTCGGTTTTGAATTACAACCGGGGAAAAGAGTTGGTACAGATTTTTCCGATTTTGCTAAACCAGTTGCTGGTATTGGTGGTATTATTCATTCTGATGAAGATTTGAAAAAATATTCCTTTAAAGAAGATGAAATTGAAGGAATCAAGAAAAAATTGAAAATTGATAAAAATGATGCATTTATTTTGATTGTTGGAAATGAAAAACAAGTTGGGATTGCTTACAATGCTATCAAAAAGAGGATTAAAGATTTTAGTAAGGGGATTCCGATGGAGGTTAGACAATCTAACTCAGATGCTACTACAACGTTCTTACGACCGATGCCTGGAGCTGCTAGAATGTATCCAGAGACCGATTGTCAATTATTAACGATTAAGAAATCATTAATTGATAAAATAAAAAATAATTTACCAAAACTTGCTTCTGAGAATAAGAGATATTTACAAGATTTTGGTGTGAATGATGAATTAATTAAATTGTTGTTGAAGGAAGGAAAAACCGAAGAATTTAAAGATCTGACTTCTTTGACTGACCATTATGAACTTGTTGCAAAATGCTTAACTCTATTCCCTAAAGAAATTTCAAAAAGAGAGAGTTTATCACGTGAACTTGTTGATGAAAAATTAAATTCAGATATTTTGTCTTTAATCTTAGAGCAAGTTCCTGATTTGATTTCGGCTAATGATGTAAAAAGCATTTTACATAAAATTGTACAAGGGAAAACTTTTGATGAAGCAACTAAGAAAACAGAAATTCATTTGTCTGAAGAAATAAAAAAGATATTAGAAGAGAAACCCGGATTATCACGTGGTGCCTATATGGGATTATTAATGAATAAATTCTCTGGATTAGTTAATGGTAAGGAAGTCAACGATGAGTTAGATAAAATTCTTGATTAATTAAAAAAACTGTTTAATAAATATACACTACCAAAACCACCGAATGCTCCAACTATCATATTAATCCATAGTTGTGCCGAACCTGCTGTTCCGCCTAAAAGTCCACCAATGAATCCGCCAATTGCAGCTAAAAATAAATATTTTTTGTTTTGTTTTAAATTTTCTTTTTTCATATTCTATTTTATACTATTATCTATAAAAATGTATCTAAATAAACTAATAAGAAAATTAATAAACTTTCTTATTCTTAATAATTTATGGTTGATAAGAAAAAAAAGAAAAACCAGGGAATTAAGAAAAAAGATATCGTCAAGATTACTATATTAAAAGAAGAGATTAAAGAGATTAAGCCCAAAAAGAAAGATCTAGAGACAGAAATTAAAGAAGCTAAACCTGAGAAAAAAGAAGATTTAGAAACAGAGATAGACAAAGAAAATGATAAAATAGAGACGATTGAAAAAGAAGAGAAGAAAGAAGAGGAAAAAGAGATATATAAAAAAGTCTCATTAGATTATAATGTTGGTATATTTCATGGTTCTGAAAATTTTGAACAAATTAATAATCTTGATGATTTAAAAAATATTGATATTAATAATAAAAATAAGAATAATGTCGATCCAGATATTATTAATAATTTATATTCTATTAACCCTAAAGGCTCAGATTTAAAGAATTTGTATAATTCTAAAAACCCTGATTCAAATAATTTGTATAACCCCATGAATAAAGACAAAAACAATAATCCTGATTCTTTTATAGTCCAATATAAAGAAACCGCCTCTATCAATAATAATTTACTTTATAACGGTGGTATGGTGGACAGCGATATTGATACGAATGATATATACCAAACCTCTAGATTAAAGGATACTCTTTATTCAGGAAGTAGGGTTGATAAAATATAAATGTTAATCTGAGATTACGTTAACACCAACATCTGTCACTTTCATTCCAATTAGGTTTCTCCTATGTGCTGTCCTTCTCATTTTCTCTATTCGCAACGCTCTATCTGATGTAGCCGCTAAGCCAGATGTATAAAATATTGTCACGGAATCTGATAAAAATCTGATAATGTCTGTTTTTGTCCAATTCCCCTCTCTAAAACCACCAGTCATCTCTGCTTCCATACTTTCATCTGCAAGAATTGTCGTTACTTTTAATCTCTTCATTAATGATACTAATTCAAAAATCTTTTGCCTAATTTTTCCCTGTTCATTTATACTAATAGCTAGGATAGAAACAGGATCAATACAAAGTCTTCTTATATTATTTTGAGAAATTATTTTTGTTAGTTCGGATTTTAATTCGTCAATAGTTGTCTCTGGTGAAAATTTTACAAATCTTATTTTTCCGGATTCTGATAATTTAAAGAAATCCCATCCATAAGAAGATGCGTCATTAATTGTTTCTATTATATCTGGTTCAAATGAACAATATAATCCATTCTCTTGGTATTTTGTTACACCGTTGTGCAGGAATTGTAATAAGAATGTTGTTTTACCAGAACCTGGTCCTCCAATAATTACATTAGATGAATTTCTTACGAAACCTCCTTGAGAAATATCATCAAAACCCCGGATTCCTGTTGCGCAACGCTCTATCACCACTTGTCCCATGAATTGTTTTAAGATGTTATTCTTTATAAATTATTTGATTAAATTTATAAAGAATAATCATTTATTTATATTATGAAGTTGAATAGAATTTTAAAGGGGTTCTTATATACTATTGGAGGTGGCTTTCTTGGTGGTGGAATTGGGTATGGTTTAATTTTGTTGATATTATTATTAATTTTTAGAGAGACACTCGGAGTTGGTGCTTTAATCGTAGGGTTGACAACTTTTATGGGAGTTATATATGGAATTGCAGTTGGCATTTGTTATTTCCTATATCCAAAATACGTAAATAAATTTGTTATGATAGGAGTCTTGTCGGGCTTGATTATTGGTTCTATTATATCAGTGGCTCTAGATAAATATAGAGAGGTTGCTATTATTGGATTACCAATCTTGTTTGGTTTGATTGGTGTTTTTTTAGATAAGAGAGAAAAAACAAATAAAGAGCCTTTAGATGTTAAAGAGAAAAAAGAAGTTGTTTCTGTTAACAAAAAGAAATAATCTTTTTAATCTCTATATGCTTTCAATAGATTCTCGTCTACCAATAAACTTATAAACCAAAAATTCTCTTTACTATTATTCCGCTAGAACTACTTTTGTAGGAGGATTAGTTTACTAATTCTTGTGGTCAATATAATATGGAAGGAACTGTTGAATTAAAAAAAGCTTTTGAAGAGCTAAGAAACGAGAAGAAAAGAAAGTTTGTACAAACTGTAGATTTAATTGTAAATTTGCAAAATTATGATGCTAGGAAAGAAGCATTAAACACTTTTTTGAATGTTCCGCATCCTAATGAAAAAAAGATTTGTGCTTTTTTAACAAAACGAAGTAAGATACTACCTAGTATTATTGAAGACGACTTTTCTAAATATAAAGAGAGAAAGGAAATGAAACGTTTGGCACAAGAATATGACTTCTTTATTGCTGTTGCGCCAATGATGGGAAAAATAGCTACTAAGTTTGGTCGTGTGTTCGGTCCTTTAAGTAAAATGCCTTCTCCTCAAGGTGGAATTATTGGAAAAGACGATGATGAAACTGTTAATGCTATGGTCGAGAAATTAAAAAAAATGATCAGAGTCAAAAATAAAGAGGCAAGTATCAAAATTGCTGTTGGGAAAGAGGGAATGAGTGATAATGAATTAATTGAGAATATTGAAGAATTGATAAGACAATTGGAAAAGAAATTACCAAGAGGAAAAGAAAATATTAAAGATGCCTATGTTAAATTTACTATGACTAAACCAATTAAATTTATAGATTACAGAAATAAATAAAAATGGAAGGAAAAGAAACTCACCACGTAAGTGAAATTAAGAAAGAATTGGTGAAAGAATTGGCTGAAAGAATGAAACGAAAAACTGTTATGGTTGTTTCTGTTAATGGGTTACCTTCTGCTCAATATCAAGATATCAAAAAGAAATTGAGAGATAAAGTGGTAATGCAAGTCGCGAAAAAGAGCTTGATTGATTTTGCACTTGATCATTGTGGGATAAAAGAATTACATAAATTAGTCCCTTATGTTAAAGATTCAACTGCTTTGTTGTTTTCTGATTATGATGCTTTTGAAATTTCTGGTATTTTAGCTAATAATAAAAGTCCAACAAAAGCTAAAAACGGAGATATTGCTCCATTTGATATTGAAATTAAAGCTGGTCCTACTGATTTATTACCTGGTCCTGATATTTCTGCATTATCCAGTGTTGGTTTAGCACCTAAAGTTGAAGGTGGAAAAATTGTTATTATGAAAGATAAGGTTATTGTTCAAGCTGGGAAAATTATTCATGAGAATGCTGCATCTATTATGACTAAATTAGGAGTAGTCCCATTCGAAGTAGGAATTGACCCTATTGCTGCATATATGGATGGAGTTGTTTATGCAGATATTAAGATTGATACGGATGCTATGATTACTGAATTAGAAATTGCTTATGGAAAAACTATACCATTTTCTGTTGAGATTGGTTATGTAACAAATGATACTTTAGATTTCATTCTGGCTAGGGCTGGAATTCACGGTAATGCTATTGAAGCATTAGTTGATGAAAATAAATCGAATGGAAACTCTTCTGCGGAAAAGATTGATAAAACAGAAAGTACAGAGGTCAAAGAGACTGATGTTAAAGAAGAGGAAACAAATGTAGAGGAAAAAG
Source organism: Candidatus Woesearchaeota archaeon (assembly GCA_964516745.1). Lineage (GTDB taxonomy): Archaea > Nanobdellota > Nanobdellia > Pacearchaeales > GW2011-AR1 > JAGVXH01. The sequence continues at coordinate 93,475 of CAZEYD010000002.1, read as the reverse complement.
AAGAACAGGCTGAGGAGGCAGCTTCTTCTTGATATTCAAAATTAAATAAAATTACAATCAAAATGGAATACGTATATGCTGCTCTTTTGCTGCACAAGTTAGGACAAGAAGTTAATGAAGGTAACTTAACAAAGGTTATCTCTGCTACTGGTGCTGATGTTGACGCATCCAAAGTAAAGGTGCTCGTTGCATCTTTAAATGGTGTCGATATTGATGACAAGTTAGCTAATGCTTCTATAGCCGCTGCACCCGTTGCTGCTGCTGCTCCTGCTGAAGTAGTAGAAGAAAAAAAGAAAGAAGAACCAAAGGCAGAAGCTGCTGAAGGTTTGGCTTCATTATTCGGATAAATTTAGTTTACTAGTTTATCAAAGAGTGAGGTCGAACTTAGTTTAGCTTACTCTTTTGTATTTTCTTGAAGATGAGGCCAAGATTAGCTCTTGCTTTATCTCTTTAAGAATTTAACTTGATGAGGTTAGTGTTTTAGTTCGGCTTTGATTGTTTTTTTAAAAAATTTTTGTCTGTATTATGAATAAATTTGTTTATTTCTTTAAAAATTAAATTTGAATTAATAATGACATTATCATGACCACCATTCACATTTTTGTAAACGGCGTTTTTTATTTTTTTACTGAAGTTTAAATCTTCTTTATTTGAAAAAAATTGATCTTTTTTTGGATGCAAAACTAAAACAGGACATTCGATTTTATTTAAATTTCTTAAATTCGTATTAAATATCACGTCTATAAAATAGAAAACACTTCGAGAACTCATTCTAAATACATTTTTTAGAAAGAATGTACTTATATTTTTAGAATTAAGTTCTGCCTGTAACATGTCAATGTCTTGTTTATTCTGTTTAGTTGATCTTTTTGTTTGATTTTTGGAGAAAATATCAAAAGTATTTTTGAATAAATGGGTTCCTTTAAATTTTTTAAATATTTTAAATGTGTCAGGATATTTATTTGCAGAATTTAATATTATCAATTTGGAAACATATTGTTTATTGTTTGTTGTGAATTTTATTGCTATCATTCCTCCCATACTATAACCAACACAAATCACTCTCTTTACGTTTAATGAATCTAGCAGCTGTTTGATAATTTGAGAGATATTTTTAAAATTATATTTTTTATATTCTTGAGGTGTTGATGATTTCCCATGCCCTGGTAGATCAAAATAAATTACTGGATAATCTTTCTTTTTGAATTTATTTATTTCTCCTCGAAAGCAAGTCCAATTCATAGCAAAACTATGAATAAATAATATTGGAGTTTTTTTTGAATTTTGATTTAAATAATTATAATAAATCTTTGATCCATTCTTTAAAGTTAAATACATATGTTTGTTTTGTGAATAGAATTTATAAATTTTTATGTTAAGATTATGGTTTAGAAGCTTTTTTGACAAGTCTTAAAAACCTATTATTCTTATCTTAATTATGGTAGCAAAAGAACATCCCTTGAAAATCGGTTTGGAAATTCATACTTATCTGGATACTAATGAGAAGCTTTTTTGTAAGTGTTCAACTAATCCTGACAATAAACAGAATTCTAATATTTGTCCTATTTGTACTGGAACTCCAGGATCAAAACCAATGCTTCCGAATAAAGAGGCTATGAAGAAATTGATTCAGATTGGTTTAATTCTTGGCTGTAAAATTGAGAGTGATTCTGATTTGATTTTTCAAAGAAAACATTATAATTGGCCAGATTTACCGAAGGGTTTTCAGAACACGATTAGTGGAGCTCATTGTAAATTTCCTGCACACAATGGTAAATTCAAAAATATTGGGATTTGGGAATGCCATTTAGAAGAAGATCCTGCTCAATGGAATCCTGAAACTGGTCATATAAATTATAACAGAAGTGGATTACCTTTGGCTGAGATTGTAACAGCTCCAGATTTCAAAGATATTAAGACTGTTCTTGGTTGGTTAAAAAGTTTTATTTTGAGTTTAAGCTATATTAAAGCTATTAAGAAAACTTCTGGAATTAAAGTTGATGTAAACGTCTCTACTTATGGTAAGAGAGCGGAGATTAAGAATTTAAATTCTTTGGAGAAAATCGAGAAAGCTTTGAAATATGAAATTGCTCGTCAGATTGAGGCACATAAAAATGGAGAAGAATTAACGATGGAGACTCGTAGATATGATGAAGGTAAAGGAATTACAATGGTTATGAGAAGTAAAGAAAATGCAGCTGATTATCGTTTCATTTCTGATCCTGATTTGCCTATTATAAGATTAGATTCTAAGTGGGTAAAAAAGATTGAGAAAAATCTGCCTGAGACTCCTGATGAAAAATTGAATAAATTATTAAAGGAACATGAAATTGATAAGAAAGATGCTGTGATTTTATCGAAGAATTTAGAATTAGTTGAATTTTTTGAAGAACTTGTAAAGGAAGGCATTAATGCTAAAAAAAATATGAGTTGGGTTACTATTGAATTATTGAGAGTATTGAATTATAATAAGTTAAATTTAGATGATCCTGAAATTGATATTAAAGCTTCTCACTTAGCTGAATTAATTAAAATGGTTGAGGCTGGTGGGCTGACTGTTTTGAAAGGGAAACAAATTATGAATGATTTTATTCCGAAGAGTTTTTCGATTACAGAAAAAGGGGATATTGGAAAAATTGCAGATGATGCTGTTGCTAATATTTGTGTCCAGGTTATTGAGCAAAATATTAAAGCTGTTGATGATTATAAAAACGGGAATGAGAATTCTTTGAATTATTTAGTTGGGCAAGTTATGAGGTTGAGCGAAAGGCGTGCTGATTTTAAGACGGCGAGGGAAGAGTTGGTTAAGTTGATTAGAAAAGAGTAAGAGAAACTCTAAATATATTTTACTTGATCATTTTATAACAAAGATTTTAAATATATAAAAATACCAAGTTAATATGGAATTTAAAGATAAAGAATTTGATTTTGAAACATTTAAAGAAATTGATTTTACAGACTATGACTTTTCTGATTCTATATTTAATGACTGCATCTTTGAAAATTGCAATTTATCTAATGTTATTCTTGATAATTCAAAATTTAGAAATGCTACTTTTAAAGATTGTAAGCTTTTGGGTCTTAATTTTACAAAATCTAGTAGTTTCCTTCTCAGTTTTAAGTTTGAAGATTGTTTAATCTCTAATTCAATTTTTTCAGATTTAAGCATAAACAGTACAGATTTTATTAACTGTAAGATATTGGACTGCGACTTTGAGAATACGATTTTAACAAAATCTAATTTTGAATCCTCTGATTTAAAGGGAAGTACGTTTTATGGTACAAACCTAACATTTGCCTCTTTCAAAAACGCAAAAAATTATTTTATTGATCCAAATCAAAATCAAATAAAAGGAGCAATCTTTTCTTTCCCAGAGGCTCTTTCGTTGTTGGATGTTTTTAATATAAAGATTGACTAACTCTTGTTTAACATACTTAAAATAATATATTATCTTTCACCACTCCATTCTTTGATAAATTCTTCAACAAAATCTTTTGAGAATTGATATCTTTTCTTTGCTAATTCTTTAGCCATTTGAGTATGGAATGTTTCTGGTTTTAATTTAAAAATCTTCTCATAGAAATGATTTATTCCTGGAGCATCACTATATGATACATATTGTTCACTTGGTTGTATTTCTGGATCATATATGGATAACCGATTTTGACCACAAAATGAGAACACTCTTCCAACTGTTATAGCACCAAGACAATCTAACCTATCTGCATCTTGCAATATTTTAGCTTCGTTTGTTGTGGGGATTATATGGTGTGTACTTCTATGAACCTTTATAGCATAAGCAACATCTTCTATTTTATCATTAGGGAAATCTGTTTTATTCAAAATTTCTTTTGCCATTCTTGAACCTTCTTCTGCATGACAAGCAACTTCTTTTTTAGATTCTTTTAATCTTGCGATATCATGCAATAATGCGGCAGATCTTATAATATCCAAGTCAGCAGACTCTTCCTTAGCAATTCTTACAGCAATATTGTAAACTCTTTCTGTGTGATGTATCTCATGACCACCAACATTATCAAAATAATGAAGTATACTTTTCTTTAAATCTTTAAAAAAATGTTCTTCCATACTCTCATTTAATTTTTTGATTTTATATATCTTTTCTTACTAGCTGTTATTGTTTTGTGGATTGACAAGAAAAATAAGAGGACAAAAAAATAAAAAAAGCAATTCGATATTTACCGAATTGCGTATAGAACTGAAACACTTGCAGTTTGAGTTTGTTCTTGTGGTTGTATATTACCTGCAACACTGTCCATTGACAAGCTTTCTGCTCGATACATTGGATAGTATCCATTATTATAACTCTCTGTTATTTGAACCATTCTGCCCAATTTAGATCCTAAGTTAATAGTCATATCCACTGCTTTTTCTTTCGCGTTTTGTGAAGCTTTTGCAATTGCTTCAGACCGAATTTTCTGTTCTAATTCTTCGCTTAGAAAATAATTTAGAGAATCAATTGTTGCACCCTGATTTACACAAGCGTTTACAGCGTTTGAAATTTTTTCTGCTTCTTCTGTTGACATTTCTATGGTAAGTGTGTGTGTTGCTATATATCCCAACATTTCTCTTTCTCCACCTGTCCAGTCATAATCTTCGTGAATATTGAAGTTGCTAGTTTGAATTTCTTCTTTAGTGAATCCTTCTGCAATCAATGCTTCCATTACTGCATCAGTAATATTATCATTAGCCGAATTTACATTTGCTGTTGTATTCGCCTTAGTTTGAATTCGAAAATTTAAATCTAACATATCTGGAACAACTTTTACATCTCCTGATCCAGATACAGAAATTGTGCTTCTTGGCTGAAAATTATAAACTGCTGCAATTACTATTAAAGTTAATAAAACTGCTCCAGCAATAATCATTCCAGTAATTTTTATTGTGTCATTTTTATTTTTCATTTTTTAGACCTCCTTTCAGTTATAATGCTAAACATGAAAAATGAAAGAATAGAACACCATGCACCAATTAAGAACCAACCAGCAAAACCAAGTGTTGGAAAATAAGTAAGTGTTTGAGTTGTTTGTTTTGCTGCCATTGGTAAGGCACTAGCTACTACATCTCTTGAAAAAATTGCAGCTTCTGAAATAGCATGATTTTTCGTTGTGTCGGCAATTGTGTAAATAACCTTTGCTGGTTGTGAAAATAGTTTGATAATAAAACTAATCAATCCTGTTAAACCTAATGCCAAAAAATATTTTATATTACGTGATTTCATCTTTGGAGAAATTATTATTTTTTTATTAGAAATTATATATGTTGGCATCTTCTTTCCTTTTACACTCCACCAAAAAGATTTTTTTTCGATTAAACTTGTTTTGACTAATTTCTTGATGTTATAGTCTACGGTGTTGATTGCTATTTGTAACTCTTCTGATATTTCGCTTGTTGTTGATTCGTTAGTTGCTAAATGATTTAATATTTTCTTGCACGTCTTATTTGTTACGGCTTCAGCTATCTCTTTTAACCTTGAATCGTCTAATGATATGTTAAGATTTGTTTCTTCCATACTTTAATTAATTATTTTTAATATATAAATCCTTTTTAGACTCCAAATGTGTTTGTGAGAATCGTTAAACTTTTAAATGGTTACAAATTGTTTGATTTATGATAGGAAAAACTTATGATTATAAGAGCTCTGATAAATCTAATTTTCTGAGTGGTAAAGGATACTCTATTTTTGTAAATGAAAATGGAACCCTTAACAAAACACATACTATCGAAAATAAATTAACGGTTATTGGAGAGTACAATCTTCAAAAACTGTTGTATAACAATAATATTATTCAAACTTTACTACCAAGAAAATTAGTTGATTGTATGGTCGATGATCATCTACAAACTGGAATACAAATGGCTACTGGACACGATCTTATTGCCTTATCTTCAATTTCGCATAACAAAAAGTGGAGAAAATTATATGATGATGTTAAAAATAAAGCTACTAAAGAACTTGAATGTGCATCACTAAAAGGATTCGGATTATTATACTATCACGATGATTTTGATAATAGTGTGTTAATCAATATGAGGAATCATAATATTTATTTAATTAATTTTCAAAATGGACTATTTGATTCTAGTAAAAATGATAGACTTAATGCACTTTAAAATCAACAAAAAGAGGCATGTGGTCAGAAAAAGGATAATTGAGAACTTTGTATTTATTAACCTTAATTTCTTTTGATACTAAGACGTAATCCAGTCTTCGTGTTGGGTGCCATGTGGGTTCTGTTAGTTGTATTGAATATTTGTCTAATTGTATTTTATCTTTTAAATGAGTTTCTTTCATTAGTTGATTTAATTCTTCTATTCCATTGAATGTATTAAAGTCTCCCATTAATATTACTGGATTTTTAATTGATTTTACTATGTTGGTTAATTCTTTTATTTGTAGAGCTCTTGTTTTTTTACCTAAAGCTAAGTGTGCTAATAGTAATGTAACTTTTTTTGGACAGTGAATTGTTGTCTCTATTATCATTCGTTTTGTCCCTTCATGGAATGTATGATATTTTATATTGGAAACTTTATATTTTGTCGCTATTGCATTTGCTTGTTTTCTTAGGATTGGTATATAGTGAAATAATCTTAACCAACCTTCTAATGGATACTTTACCTTTTCAATAACATGTGGCATATTTAATTTCTTCCCGAAAAACTTTGCTTCATCTTTTTTAGATCGAAAAGAACCTGTATCGACTTCTACTAAAGATAAAATATCTAAATCTAATTCTTTAAGTTCGTTGATTATTTTTTCATCTAATTTCTTTGGTGGGAAGAGAATTTTCCAGAATTTTAGATATTGATACCAAAGTCCTTCCATACCTTCACAATATTCTATATTATAACAAACTAATTTCACCATATCAGATTTCTAAGAGTATTTTATTATTAAAGTTATGGAATAACTAATTTTTTATAGTAGCTTTATTTGTTTGGTTTATGACAATTATATTAGGAATTGAAACAACGGCACATACTTTTGGTGTTGCTATTATTAGAAATGGGAGAATCTTGAGTAATGTTAAAGATGCCTATACTACTGAATCTGGTGGAATGATTCCTTTGGATGTTAGAAAACATCATGAAAATGTTGCTAACGAACTTTATGTTAAAGCCCTTGAAGAATGCGATGTTAATGAAAATGAGATTGATGCGATTGCTTTTTCTAATGCTCCTGGACTTGCTCCTTGTTTGATTGCTGGAATGGAATTTGTCAAAAAGAAAGCTAGGAAATTGAATATTTCTATTGTTAAAGTAAACCATTGTATTGCTCATGTTGTTATTGGTGAGTGCCATTCGGCATACCCAAAATTGGAGAATAAGGGAGTATCGGTTGTTAAGGATGCTGTTATGCTTTATGCGAGTGGTGCGAATACTCAAATTATCGCTTATGAGGCTGGAAAATATAGAGTATTTGGAGAGACTTTGGATTTAGGTGTTGGAAATTTTATTGATACTTTTGCTAGATTCGCTGGGCTTGGTTTCCCTGGTGGTCCTAAGATTCAGGATCTGGCTAAGGATGGTAAAAATTTAATTGAGTTGCCGTATTCTATTAAGGGAATGGATATGAGTTTTGCTGGTTTACAAACTAAGTTGAAAAATTTGCTTGACAAGGCTCCCTCTTTTGAGAAAAAAGATTCTCTAGAATCAGAAAATTATATTGCGAATAAAAATCATTCAACATCATGTTCAACTGATGTTTCGCAACAATATCTTTCTGATTTGAGTTACAGTTTACAGGAACATGTCTTTGCTATGTTGGTTGAAGCTGCAGAGAGAGCACTTGCTCATACTGGAAAGAAAGAGCTGTTGTTGGGTGGTGGTGTTGCTTGTAATTCTCGTTTACAGGAGATGTGTAAAATAATGTGTAAAGAAAGAGGTGTGAAATATTTCTGCCCTGCAAGACCGCTTTTGGTTGATAATGCTGGGATGATTGGATATTTAGGATGGAAAATGTTTAAAGCCGGGATTTACACTCCTATTGAAAAATTCGATGAAGTTGATATTGATGCTAGAGAAAGGACTGATATGGTTGAAGTTAAGTGGTAAATTTGTAACAAACCTGTAAGAAGTTAATATAATGACTTTTGAAAAAATATATACAATTATTTACGTATATAGTCTCTGTTAATCACTTGTCCTCCAGAACCATTAGAAATAAAAATAGGATTCGATTTCATTATTACTTGTGATAAACCAGAATCTTTTTCTTCTATCCTTTGTTCCCAAGGGAAACAATAATTGGGAGTAATTTGTTGAGGTTTTCCTGTCCCATATACTGTTCTGCATATATTACATGGATGTTCACTTCCGTCTTCTACAATCTTTGTTCCCTCTTTATATCTTTTGTCACTCATCTTATTAGTAGTGTTTGTTTCTTTATTAACTCTTATATTCTATAAAATGTATATTAATTTAGCTCATTAATTTATTTACAAAAACCTTGTCTGTCTTTTGGATTTTTCCAATCAAAGAATATCAATTTAACCCAACCTAATGCTGGAATTCTAAAGACTGCTTTTCCTAATATTTGATCTTCTGCGATTTCTGTTTCTACCCCAGTTAACTGTCTTGAATTTGATATATAATTATCTCCTTTTGTTCCGTAAGGTTCATCGTCGTCTATAATTCTATGAATAATAGGTGTTGCTATTCCTCTTCCTGCAAAAATTATGACCTCGCCTTGTTTTACTTTTTTGGGACCTACTATAAATATTATATCACCCTTTTTTAATCCATTTTGGAAGTCCCAATTTTTAGTATCTTCTATTGAAATTCCGTTTTTTTCATACAATGGGCTTGTGAATGTTTTTTCAAATCCATATTCATGATGATACATTGAACATGATTCAACAATTACTAATGGATAATCAGACCCTGTGATTAGAGATAGCGTTGGGAAGAAGATTACGACGAGAAATATAACTGCTAATAATAAAAATACTACGGTTGATGCTAATGAATCTTTTTGTAGAAAATCCCAAAACTTTTTTAGGTTTTTTGTGATTGATTTATTTATTTTCTTCAACTCTTCTTTCATAGATGTTTTTGGGTAGGTGTGTTTATATTTGTTTTGGGAAGATTTAAAAAATTTAGTTACGATATAAATATATGGCGATTAATTATAATGAGGAAGACTTGAAAGATCATCATGCTGTTCATGCTATTATAAAAAATAGTCGTGGAGAGGTTTTGATGCAAGACCATGTTAAATATGGATTTTGGACTTTTCCTATTGGTAAGGCTAAAGATGGACAGAGTCCAATAGATGGGATTAAGGAAGAAATTTTAGAAGAATGTAACATTAAGATTGAAAAATTGAAAGAAATTATAACTGATGAAATAACGTATGATAGAAATGGAAATATTGTGACGACGTATATTCATGTTTATGAAATTATAGAGTACTCTGGTGAGATAATAAACAATGAACCACATAAACATAGAGAGCAGAAGTTTGTTCCACTTGAAGAGATTAAAAAGGTTCCATATGTTTCGGATTCTGTTATTATTTATTTGAGATATTTAGGTTTTGAAAGAAAGGCAAGGTTGTGAGAAATGCTCTTCACCGGGATAAACGATGAGCTTTAGCGAGTTCGTTTGTGAAGCTTTTTTGAACTCAGAAAAAAAGTTACTCTTGTTCAAATCCATCGTATTTTAAAAAGAAATACGCTCCCACCGGGATTTGAACCCGGGTCACTGCCGTGAAAGGGCAGGATCCTTGGCCACTAGACTATGGGAGCATAAAAATTATTGACGATTTCAATTTTTAAAGGTTGTGATTTGGGTAAAAAATAATACCCATAGATTTATAAGTCAATTTTTATCTTCAATTGTGTAATACAGAAATTATTATTAGATGAGCAAAATAAAATGAAGGTGGGTGCTTATTATTTAACTATTTCTTTAACATAATATGGTAACATTTAAAGAGCTCGGTTTGAGCGATGATGTTTTGAGAGTATTGGATGGACTGGAATTTACAGAACCAACTGAGATTCAAGAGAAGGCAATTCCTTTGGTGTTAGCTGGAAGGGACGTTATTGGTGGATCTGCTACTGGTAGTGGTAAGACATTAGCATTTGCAGCTCCTATTCTTGAGAATGTAAAACAAGGAAATGGTATTCAAGCTTTAATTTTAACACCAACAAGAGAATTAGCTTGTCAAGTTGCCGAATCTATAGATGTTTTCGCTAAGAATAAAGGATTGGATATTTTACCTGTTTATGGTGGTGTTAGTGTTAGTGTTCAAATTGATAATTTAAGAAGAACTGATGTTGTTGTTGGAACTCCTGGTAGAATTTTAGATCATTTAGAAAGAAAAACTTTGGATTTGAGTAAAGTTAAATTTCTAATATTGGATGAAGTTGATAGAATGTTCGATATGGGATTTCATATTGATGTTGAGAAAATTATTAGTAAGTGTCCTGCAAAAAGACAAACTATGTTATTCTCTGCTACAATTACTGGAGAAGTTGATTATTTTGCGAATAAATATACTAGTAACGCAGAACAGATTGCAGTTAAGTCGTTTTTAGACCCTTCTGTGTTGACACAGGTTTATTACGATGTTCCAAATAACAAGAAGTTTTCTCTGATGGTTCATTTATTAAAAAATGAAGCTTCTGGATTGGTTATGATTTTTTCTAATACTAAAAGTAATGCTGACTTTTTGACAAAAAATTTGCATAATGTTGGAATTGATGCTAAGGCTATTCATGGTGGTTTATCACAAAACAGAAGAAGTAGTGTATTGGATGCTTTTCATAATAATAGAGTGAGCGTTCTGGTCTGTACTGATGTTGCTGCTCGTGGTTTAGATATCAAAGGTGTTAGTCATGTTTACAATTATGATTTACCAAATTCGGCTGACGATTATATTCATAGAATTGGTAGAACTGCAAGAGCTGGAAAAGATGGTAAAGCAATTAGTCTTTTAGGTAGTCGTGATTATGACAATTTTAGAAAAATTCAAATGCAAGACGAATTGAATATTGAGTTATTACCTAATCCTATCTTCGATAATATTACTGTTGAAATGAATGATCGTGGTAATGATCGTAGGAATTCTAGAGGCGGAGGAAGATCAAGCTTTGGAGGAAGATCAGATTCAAGATCAAGTGGAGGAAGACCAAGCTTTGGAGGAAGGTCAGATTCAAGATCAAGTGGAGGAAGACCAAGCTTTGGAGGAAGGTCAGATTCAA
>CAZEYD010000002.1:82070-82143 GCA_964516745.1 Candidatus Woesearchaeota archaeon | reverse complement strand
GATCAAGTGGGGGAAGACCAAGCTTTGGAGGAAGATCAGATTCAAGATCAAGTGGAGGAAGACCAAGCTTTGG
>CAZEYD010000002.1:81868-81970 GCA_964516745.1 Candidatus Woesearchaeota archaeon | reverse complement strand
TTGGAGGAAGATCAGATTCAAGATCAAGTGGAGGAAGACCAAGCTTTGGAGGAAGATCAGAAGGAAGAAGTTTCGGTGGAAGGGATAATAGAAGTTCAAATT
>CAZEYD010000002.1:47164-81768 GCA_964516745.1 Candidatus Woesearchaeota archaeon | reverse complement strand
GTTTCGGTGGAAGAGATAATAGAAGTTCAAGTTCAGATTCAAGACCAAGTTATGGTAGTAGGCCTAGCTCAGGAGGAAGATCAGAAGGAAGAAGTTTCGGTGGAAGGGATAATAGAAGTTCAAATTCAAGACCAAGTTATGGAGGACAAAGTTCAAGATCAAGTGAAGGAAGACCAAGCTTTGGAGGAAGATCAGAAGGAAGGAGTTTCGGTGGAAGAGATAATAGAAGTTCAAGTTCAGATTCAAGACCAAGTTATGGAGGACAAAGTTCAGGTTCAAGTTATGGTAGTAGGCCTAGCTCAAGAGAAAGATCAGATTCAAGAGGGACTAGTGAGAGAAGAACTAGTAGAAGTAGTGATAAAAGTAGAGATGGACGAACTTCATCTAGACCTAATTTCGCGAGAAAGAGAAGTTAATCTTGAATATAAAAACACTTAAAAAGGATGATTGAAATATCTTATTATGGCAACAAAAATCGCTGCAGCACAAAATAGAATGTTCAAGAATGCATTTGTATGTAAAGTTTGTAAACATAAAATGAAACTTGAAAATTTGAAAATCTTAGCTGGAAAAGCGAGATGTAGAAAATGTGGATCTGGTGATTTTAGACCTCAAAGGAAAAAGTAAGATATTCTATAGGTTCTTTTATTTTTAGCACCATTTTGTTGATTTCATTATTTATTTTTCTGTCGCAAGCTAAGTATCCATTCATGCTTAGAGAACGAGAGCACCATTCTTTTATTATTAGATCTTCGTTATTTTTTATCTGTTGTAGTAAATTATGGTCTAATGGCTCTTCGTATATTTTTCCAAGATATTGTGTCTGAATCTTGGAATTAATGGCTAAGAAATTCAATACACCATCAGAAGTGTAATTGTAATGTATTGTTGATTCTTCTCCTAAAAATGTATGTTTTGTGGAGTAATCGTAGCTATCTTCTATAATTTTAATATAATCTTCATTACCCATAAAAAAACGAGTTTTTGCTTTTATATAAATAAGAACAATATGGTTTAATATGGTGAATATATATTTAAAAAAAAGAAAAAAGGGAACTAAAAATAATGTTCCAAGATTAAATTGATAATATTTCTATTTTTGTTTCTGGAATTCTTCCGAAAGTTTTTGCTGCTACCGCTTTTGCATTAAGTCGTTCTGCATTCTCTACTAAAGTAGATGTTGCGTTCATACTCATTAATACAAAGGCATCTTTCATTCTCATTGCGCTAAGCCGTGAAGATGAAATATCTTTGATAATTTTCAAATCTTCATTTAAAATTAAAACATTTCTTGATTTTAATTCCTTTGCGAAGCTTCTTATTTTATCTTTATCAGCGTCAGTCAAATCTCGTTTTTCTACAGGTTCATCTTTACTCTGTGATTGAGTTGATAATTTCTTTGAACCTTTTAAGAAAATTTCTGCTTTAACTTTCTTTCGTAATGCTTGATGAATTTCTTTCCCTGTCAATTCTTCTACTTCTTTTCCATCTGGTGCTTGTACTATATAAGCAACTTTTGCGTTCTCATAAACATTTTGAGCGATTAGGTTTCCGCCTCTATCACCGTCTACGAAAAGAGTAATTTCTTTTGTTTCACCAAGTGTTGTTATGCTTTTTGGGAATCTTGTTCCTTGCATACCAACTACATTATTGAATCCATACTTTAATAGATTAACAACATCAGCACGACCTTCTACGACTATTACTTCATAAGAGGTTTCTAATTCTGGACCTGCGGCTAGGCCTTCAGTTCCATAAGAAACGATTTTTGCTGTTCGTGTTGATTCTCGTAATTCTGTTTCCATTTCACGAGTATCCATTCCTTCATTCTGAACTTTTGCTAAAAGTTGTTTAGCTCTTTCCATAATGTAGTCACGTTTGCTTCCTCTTACATCTTCGATTTCTCGAATTGTAATTTTTGCATCGGTTGGTCCGATTTTGTCAATAGTCTCTAATGAAGCTGCGATAATAGTTGTTTCAGTTTTATCTAATGCTGTTGGGATTCTTATCTCTCCTCTTGTTTTCCCGTCTTCAGTTGTTAGATCAACTTCAACTCTACCTATTTTCCCTTCTTTTTGAAGTTCTCGTAATTCCATATCAGCACCTAAAAGACCTTCTGTCTGTCCAAAGATTGCTCCGATTACATCGGGTTTTTGAAATGGTCCTTCTGCTGTAAAGTCAGCTATTATAGAGTATTTTATTGATGATGGACTAATTTTTGCCATTTTATTTTTCTCCTTAATTTAGTTATTTATCGTTAGAAATGTGTCTACTATTTTTTCTTCTTATGTCTCTCGGTCTAAAGTAAATATGATCGTAAGTTTAATAATCTGATTTTTAATAAATTATTTCTAACAACGTGAAAAGCCATTTTTTATTTATAAAGGTTTGGGAAGGCTCTTTCTTTTAAAAAAAGAAATCCCCTGGAGAAAGAAAAGCGTAAATTAACAATAATTCTCTTTACCAAAATTCATCTTCTAACTCTTGATCTATTTGTCTTGACATTTCTTTTAATCTTTCTAATGTTTGAAAAATATCTTTTTCTATCTCATTTGTTAGTTTCTCTAAACTTCTTGTTTTTAGTGTGTAACCGGTTTCTTTTTTGATGACGATTCCTGAATCTCTTAACTTTGTTATATGATGTATTACTGTTGCTCTAGATAATCTTGATCTTTCTGCTATTTCGTCAGATGATATTGGTTCTTTTTCTTTCAATAAATTTACAAAAATTCTGAAACAAGATTTCTCTTTATCCCGTTTGTTAAACATGCCTAAGCTATTGGAAAAAGACCTAATTTTTTCATTTAATTCACATTCACCAGAATCTTCCAAATCTATAATTGTTATTTCTTTGAAAATATCCATTATTATACAACAATCGAAAAGTTTAAATACCTGTTGATTTTAAGTAAACTATCTTGTTGACCTAAGGTCGACAAATAAAAAGAAAAAAATGGAAAAAGAAGAAGAAAATACTGAAGCAACTCAAGAAGAGAACAAAGAAAAGGAATACTTTGAGAGCTTACAAAGACTTCAGGCCGAATTTGATAATTTTAGGAAAAGAACTGAAAAAGAAAAAACAGAAATTGTAAAATATGCTGAAGAGAGTTTAATGGTGGAATTATTGGATATCTTAGACGGATTTGAATTATCTTTAAAATATAGCAAAGATGAGGGAGTTAAGATGATTTATTCAGAATTATATTCATTGCTTGAGAAAAAGGGTTTGAAAACTATTGAAGTAAGGGGCGATTTTAATCCTTTATTCCATGAAGCATTAATGAAAGAAGATGGAAAAGAAGAAAATAAGATATTAGAGGAATTACAGAAAGGGTACTTGTTAAACGAAAAAGTTATAAGGACAGCAAAAGTTAAGATAAGTAAATTAGGAGAACAAAAAAATGGCTAAAATAATAGGAATTGATTTAGGAACTACTTTTTCAGCAGTAAGTGTACTTGAAGGTGGGAAACCGAAGATTATACCAAATTCTGAAGGAAATAATACTACTCCTAGCGTTGTTGCTATAAATAATGGAGAGATATTAGTTGGAGAGATTGCAAGAAGACAGGCAATTGCAAATCCAAAAAACACTATTAGAAGCATAAAAAGATTAATGGGACAAAAAGATAAAGTTAAAATTGATAATAAAGACTATACTCCTGAAGAGATTTCTGCTATGATTTTACAGAAATTAAAAAAAGATGCGGAGAACTATTTGGGTCATGATGTAAAAGATGTAGTAATTACTGTTCCAGCTTATTTTGAAGATGCTCAAAGACAAGCTACAAAAGATGCAGGACAAATTGCAGGATTAAATGTAAAAAGGATTGTGAATGAACCAACGGCAGCGGCTTTGGCTTACGGTTTAGATAAAACGCATGCTCATAATATTTTGGTTTTTGATTTTGGTGGTGGGACATTTGATGTTTCTGTTTTAGAGTTAGGCGATGGTATTTTTGAAGTAAAAGCGACGAGTGGAAACAATCACTTAGGTGGAGATGATATTGACGAAGTAATTATTGATTATTTAGCTAAAGAATTCAAAAAGATAAACGGAATTGATTTGAGAGAAGATTTAGTGGCTTTACAAAGATTAAAAGATGCGGCAGAAAAAGCAAAGATTGAATTAAGTTCTGCTCAACAGACAAAAATTAATATTCCTTATATTACTGCCGATAATAATGGTCCAAAACACTTAGATATTGAATTATCAAGAGCAAAATTTGAAGAAATTTGTGATTCTATTTTTGAAAAATTAAAGGCACCTACAAAATTAGCAATTAAAGATGCTAAGTTGGAAAAGATTGATAAAATAATTTTTGTTGGTGGAAGCACTAGAATTCCAAAAGTTGAAAAGATAATTAAGGACATTACAGAACTTACTCCTGATAAATCTATCCATCCTGATGAAGCTGTTTCATTAGGAGCTGCAATTCAAGGAGGAATTTTAGGAGGAGATGTTAAAGATATTTTATTATTAGATGTTACACCATTAACTTTGGGAATTGAAACATTGGGTGGAATTAGAACACCTTTAATCGATAAAAATACAACTATTCCAACAAAGAAAAGTCAGATCTTCTCTACAGCTGCAGATAGTCAGCCTGCAGTAACAATCAATGTTTTACAGGGTGAAAGAGAAATGTCAGCTGATAACAAATCTTTGGGTAGATTTGATTTAGTAGGAATACCACCTGCACCAAGGGGAGTTCCACAAATTGAAGTTACTTTTGATATTGATGCTAATGGTATTGTAAATGTTTCAGCTAAAGATTTAGGAACAGGTAAAGAACAAAAAATAACAATTACTGGTGGTTCTGGACTAAATAAAGATGAAATAGAAAAAATGTTGAAAGATTCTGAAAAATATAAAGAAGAAGATGCAAAGAGAAAAGAAGATATTGAAGTAAAAAATAATGCCGAGTCATTAATATATACAACTGAGAAGATGCTTAACGAATATAAAGAAAAGATTGATGAAGAAACAAAGGTAAAGATTGAGACTGAGATTAAAGAACTAAAAGAATTATTGACAAAGGAAGATACAGAAAAGATTAAAGAAAAATTAGAAGAGATCCAAAAAGTTGCTCAAGAAGTTGGAGCAAAAATGTATCAACAGGCAAGTCAAGAAGAAGCAAAAAATGAAAATTCTGGCGAAGAAAAAGTAGAAGATGCTGAAGTTGTTAGCGAAAAGGAAGAAGAGGCTGAAGTTGCTGACAAAAAAGAGGAAAGTTCTGAAGTTGTTGATGAGAAAGAAGAAAAGTAATTATTTCTTGTTTCAATAAAACTTAAATATAGAAATTACAAGATGAAACTATGGAGAAAAAAGATTATTATGATGTTCTTGGAGTTAAGAAAACAGATGATAAAGAAACTATTAAAAAAGCATATAAAAAACTAGCGTTAAAATATCATCCAGATAGAGCTGAGGAAGACAAAAAACAAGCTTATGAGAAAAAATTTAAAGAAATTAGTGAAGCTTATGCTGTTTTGACTGATGATACAAAAAAGAAACAATATGATTCTTACGGCCATGGTAATTTTGATCAGAGATATAGTCAAGAAGATATTTTTAGAGGAGCAGATTTTTCAAGTGTCTTTGAAGATTTATTTCAAAGCAGTTTTTTTAACAACTTTAGAGGTTCTGATTCTTCTTATAGTGGGGAGAATAGTGTTGGTAGAGATTTACAGTATAGATTGACAATTGATTTTGAGGAAGCTGTTTTTGGTGTTGAAAAAGAAATTGAAATAGAGAAGGATGTAGTTTGTAAAACTTGTGAAGGTACTGGTGCTAAAAATAAAGAATTTGTTAAATGCGAAAAATGTAATGGACAAGGTAGAATGAATGTAGAACAGAGAACGCCTTTTGGTATTATTAGACAGACAAGAGTTTGTTCTGAGTGTTTGGGGCGAGGAAAATCTGCTAAGCAATCTTGTTCTGTGTGTTCTGGAAAAGGAGTAATAAATAAGAAAGTAAAAGTTAATGTTAAGATACCAGCTGGAATAGATAATGATCAAACATTAAGGGTGAAAGGTTCTGGAAATGAAGCTTCTAGCGGTCATAATGGCGATTTATTATTATTAATCAATGTTAAGCCTCATAAAGTTTTCAGAAGAGAGGAGGATGATATTCATATGGATTTAGATATTCGTTTTTCACAAGCGGCATTAGGATGTAATATCTTGGTCCAAACATTACAGGGAAATACAAAAATAAAAATACCTAGTGGAACCCAATCTAATACTATTCTTAGATTAAAGGGAAAAGGCATAAAAAATGTATCTTACTATAGAACGGGAGATCAGTTTATAACGATTAAAGTTGTAACGCCAAAGAGTCTATCTAAGAAAGAGAAGCAATTGTTTAAAGAGCTCGAGAAGATTGAGTAAAAAATATTGATTCTGGAATATGTGTTGGGTCTGTAGTGATGTAAAGTCCCCTTTTGCTTAATATTTTATAGATTTCTTCATCTGGCTCGAACGGCACAGATATACTACCCTCTTTATATTTCGGATCAAAAGTTGTCCTTCTTGAAAAATTACTACCTCTTTTTCTATTAGCATAAAGAAAAATATTTTTACCTGTTGTCTCACCACTATTACGAGCCTTTGCTGCTGACATAAGACGATAAGTAGTGTGATCAATTTTCTCAAGTATTAAATCTGCATCTTTATCTGTTGGAAATGGGACATATACTCTCCGACTTTTGTTTACTTTCTCAATAGGAATTTTCATTCTATGATTCATGCTAGATAACTATTCGATTTATCTGATAATGCAGCTCTTGCACTTCTGAGATATTTCTGTTCAATTTGTTTGTATACTTCTTGATCATTTTTGCTTACACTTGGGCACACTTTTTCCATTGCTTTTTCAAAATGTGCTTTTAATACTTCAACGCTTTCAATATTTTCTCTTAGCGCTAACATTGCAGCCTCTCTACATAAACTTTCAATATCTGCTCCCGTATATCCTTCTGTTTTTTCGGAGAATTCTGTAATTACTTTCTTTTTGTCTTTTATAGGCATATTTTTTGTGTGAATTTCAAATATTTGTTGTCGCCCTTCTTGGTCTGGAACTGTAACGTATACTATTCTATCAAACCTACCTGGTCGTAATAATGCTGTATCTAAGATGTCTGGTCTGTTTGTTGCTCCAATTACGATTACATTTGACAAATCTTCTATTCCATCCATTTCTGCTAACATTTGATTTAAGACATTTTCCGTGACTCTCGAACCTGCTCCAACTCCTCCTCGTTTCCCTGCTAGTGCATCTATTTCGTCGAAGAAAACGACACATGGAGAAACTTGTCTTGCTTTTTCAAATATTTTTCTGACTCCTTCTTCAGATTTTCCCACCCACATAGATAATAACGATGGACCTTTTACTTGAATAAAATTAGATTCTGATTCGTTTGCAACTGCTTTTGCTAAAAGCGTCTTCCCTGTTCCAGGAGGACCATAAAGCAATACTCCTTTTGGAGGTCTTATTCCCATTTGTGTGAATTTTGATGGATATTTTAATGGCCATTCTACAGCTTCTCGTAAGTCTTGTTTAACCCCTTGAATTCCACCAATATCATCCCATTTAATATCGGGAGTTTCTACTAAAACTTCTCGCATTGCTGATGGCCTTACAATTTTTAGAGCATCTGTAAAATCTTCTTTGGTTACTCTTAATTGTTCTAATATTTCCTGGGGAATTTCTTTATCTTCTTCTAAATTAAATTTGTGTATATTTCTTCTTAATACCGACATTGCAGCTTCTTTAGTTAAGGCTTCTAAATCAGCGCCAACAAAACCATGAGTTTTATTTGCTAGTTCAGTTAAATTAACTGATTTTGTTATTGGCATATTTCTTGTATGTATTTTTAGAATTTGTAATCTACCATCTTTATCTGGAATGGATAATTCAACTTCTCTATCGAATCTACCTGGTCGTCTTAAAGCTGGGTCTACTGCATTTGGTCTATTTGTAGCACCAATTACAATAACTTTACCTCGAGATTGTAATCCATCCATCATAGTCAATAATTGTGATACTACTCTTTTTTCAACTTCTCCATTACCGTCTTCTCGTTTTGGTGCAACTGCATCAATTTCATCTATAAAGATAATTGATGGAGAATTCTTTTGAGCGTCTTCAAATATCTCTCTTATTTTCTTTTCTGATTCTCCATAAAATTTACTCATAATCTCTGGACCATTTATTACAATAAAATTAGCTTCGGTCTCGTTTGCTACTGCTCTTGCTAAAAGTGTTTTTCCTGTCCCAGGAGGGCCATAAAGCAATACTCCTTTCGGAGGTTCTATTCCTAACCGTGCAAAAATCTCTGGTCGTTTTAGTGGCAGTTCTACCATTTCTCTTACTTTCTTTACCTCTTCTTTTAATCCTCCGATGTCTTCGTAAGTTATATCTGAAATATTTTCGTCATGTGTGTCAATTGATTTATTGCTAAGACTAATTTCTGTCTGTTCGGTTATAAGACATGGTTGGTTTGGAAGTGTTGAGATAACGACAAATCGTAATTGTGTCATACCCATTCCCATTGGAACTCCTAATCCCATTTGATTAAATATATCTCCAAAGAAATCTCCAAAATCTTCTCCCATGATGTCTTTTCGTTTTTGTGTTCCACCTAATACAACGATGTCTCCTTTGGTTACTGGCTTTCCTAGAAGTCCTGCTTTGAAAGCTTCGGGGTCTCCTTTTATCATAGCCCCTTGTTGTATTGGTGCTATTGTGATCTTTTTCGCTTCTTTGATTTGAACTTTATCTACTACTACAAAATCTCCTATACTTGTTTTCGCGTTTTTCCTAGTTATCCCATCTATTCTTATTATTAATTCTCCACTATCTGCTGGATACCCGTAATCCACTACTGAATATGTTCCTTTATCACCTTTAATCAAAATTATATCTCCTCTATCAAGATCTAATTTTCTCATTGTAGATGCATCTATCCTAGCGATTCCTTTATAGGCGTCGTCTTGCAAAGCTTCTACTACTCGTAATTTCATTGTATTATCTCTAATTTTTGCCATTTTAAAAATGTAATGATAGGTGGTCAATTCCTTCTATACACATATTTACCATTTGATTTACTTCTTTCTCTTGTTCGCCTAAAAAATCAATAATTTCTTTTGGAATACTTACTGCGTAACTATTTCCAACAAATCTTAATTTTACTTTGAACTGCTTGTCTTTCATTTTTTTGAATTGTTCATAATCTCTTAAGTCTTCGGGATGTAGTATCTTATTTGAACAACTTGGACAGTTCACTGCTCTTATTTTGAATCCATCTTTAATTAGGATTATTTTTTCCATCTTTTTATCGCAGTTTTTACAGAGGATGGTATTATCGAACAAGTCCATGTGTATACATGGTGTGTATACTATTTAAAGATTTTTATGGTGGGACATACTTGTTTACGGTATACAGATTACGGGAGACGGGATGATGGACAAGAGGAAGTATCTTTATGAAAGTTATTTAAGCACAAAAACACTCTAAATATTATGGTTATGGATAATATAGATAAGTTACATTTTGCATCTAAGTGTATTATAATTAACGAAGAAAATAAATTCTTAATTTTAAAGAGAACTCATTATTCAAATAATGGAGGTGACCAGTGGGACTTCCCTGGTGGTTCTGTCAATCAAGATGAGGACATTAATGAATCAATTAAAAGAGAAGTTGATGAGGAACTTAAAATTAAACTTGAAGAACCGAAGGTCTTTAGAATAACTTCTGGGAAAGGAATTCCGTCTGGACAATTTATCTTTGTTTTGTTTGCTTCTAAAAAATATAATTTAAAAGACGGGATTAAATTAAGTAATGAACATTCTGAGTATCAGTGGATTTCGTTGAATGAGATGAATGATTATGATTTTTATTTAAGAGAAAGCATTATAAATGATGTTAGAAATTATTTGACAGAACTAGATTAATTGTTAGTGATTGAAAAATGAAAGGGGGTAAAAGATGAGAATAAATTTGAGTAAATTGAAAGTGTGTGATATTGGTATGATTAAGATGTCAGTTCTGAGTGCGGCATTTTGTTTGGTTTCTCTATGGTCTGGACTTGCTAATTGGGTAATTAATACACACTGGGCTTGGTTCTTAGGAGTTGCATTAGTTTTTGCAGTGAAACCGATACATACTATATTTAGAAAGTGAATTTGGGGTTGGTGTTTAATTAATTTATCGAGAAAAAATATTTATTATTTTACTTTCCTCTTTTTAGTAGGAGGAAAGACAAAACAGAATCAGGAAGTTTTAGATTTGTTTTTTTTCAAAAAGAATTTTTTCTGTTGTCATCCATTCACAATCTTGAAGTCTAAATCCTTTTTCTAATAACATTTCTTCAACTTCCTCTCCATTGTCAATTCCTTCATAAGTATAAATTGTTACTGACCCATCGGAATAATCCAACACTATTGTTTCCATAAACAGATCTTGATCTTATCTATTTATAAGAATGATCCTATATCAATTTAGAATATTTTCCATTTCCATTAAAATTTAAAACTTTATTATCTCTTAATATTTGTAATTGCTGTCTAATCTTCGCCTGAACATTATTATTATTTGGATGTAACTCTCTCAAATATTTTTCATGACTATATACTTCTCTAAGTTCAAATTCATTATCTAAATCTTCGATACATCTAAGAACATCACTAGTCCAACCATTAAAAGTTGGCTTTTTTGAGTTCATAAAAAACATTTTTTTCCATATCTTATTGATTTTCGATTTTTCAATAACTTTTTCGTTTTTGATGACATTTATTTTCCCTTGATCTGGCAATCTATTCAATAAAAAATTACAACCTGTCCAACCTTTTCTTTTTGCATTATCACTTAATGGTTTTCTTTTTTCTATCATTGAAGTATTTACAAAGAACTTTGGTATTAATATTAGATTTCTAACATTCCAATCATTTACATCATAATTCATTAGAAAGAAATTTGGTGATTTATTGTTAATAATTATATTCATCATAGTATGATATTCTCCATCAACAACTTTTCTATGAAACTCTTTTTTTGATGCTTTTAATTGAAATTCATTATTACATTTTTCGCAGAAGAAATCGCTTCCTTTTTTATTATTTGGAAAATCTTTTACACTTTTATTCAAACAACATGGACAATACATTTGATTATTAAACCAGTCTTCTGTTAGAACTCTAGCAATTTGAGAATTGCTTTTATATTTTTTAAACACGTCTTTTTGATAAATAGATAAATCCATCATACTAATCTATAATTTACAGGTTTATATTTCCTTACCAACTACATCTTTTGAAGATATCCTCTCTTTGGCTTAAAGAGGTCGCCAGATTTGAGAAGTTTTTCTATGGCGTCTTCCATATCTGATTTTGACATTTTACCATCTAACGATTTTTCTAATTCTTCTAATGGTATTAATTTTCCTAATCTATTTTGAAGTTCTTCGACCATGTCTCTGACTGTGTTAATCTTATTTCGTTTTGATGCCGAATTTCCAGTTAATTTATCAATATCTATTTGATTTGTTTCTTCATCTAATCCGACTTCAAGCAAGTAACTTTTCATGACATCAATTGCGATTGCTGAATCTTTTGTTGTAACTTCTTTACTTAGTCTCATTCGTGCATGTGCTTCTGCCAAACGAACTAATGCCTCTAGTTGTCGAGCTCCAATTGGAATTGCTTTAATTCCGTTCGAATCTCCATAAGCTTGAGATCTTAATCCAACATAAAAATCCTTCATTGCTTTAATTGCCTCGTCGGTAAGAACTGGATTATATTTTTGTTTTGTATATGAGATATATTTTCTTAATAAATCTCTATCAATAACTTCTGGTTTGAATTCTTGTTTGTGTTCTCTTAAAACATGCATTGCGATTGCTTCATCTCTATCTTTTTTTGGTATATCTCGCATTATGAATATTGCGTCAAAACGACTAAGTAGGGATGGGACTAAGTTTACTTGTTTTGGAATTGGTTGAGTAGGATCGAACCTTCCGTATTTTGGGTTGGCTGCTGATAATACTGAAGTTTGTGCTCGTAATGTTGCTTGTACTGTTGCTTTTGCTATTGTTACTGTTTGTTGTTCCATCGCTTCATGCATTGCACTTCTATCTTCTTCGTTCATCTTGTCGAATTCATCAATACAAACTATACCTTTGTTTGCCAGAACCATAGCACCTGCTTCTAAACTCCAACCTTTTAGTAAATCGTCTTTTACTACAGTTGCCGTAATACCGGCACCGGTTGCGGATTTTCCTGAAATATATCTTGCTTTTGGTGCCGTTTTTGAAATATAACTTAACATTACAGATTTTGCTACACCTGGATCACCTACTAAAAGAATATGAATATCTCCTCTCATGCTGGTATTATCACTTCGTATTTTTCTTACTCCTCCAAAAAGTTGTAATGCTAATGCTCGTTTTACGTTGTTGTGTCCCCATATTGATGGTGCAATACTTTTTACCATTTTATCTACTAGATGTGGGTCTGCTGCCAGTTCTTTTATTGCTCGTTCGTCTTCTTCTGTAATCTTTATATCTTCAAAGCTCTCTTCCATTGGTATTATATTGTTCGCTTCTATTGTTAGGTCGAATCTAGTTAACATTGCTCCGCTTGAAGATGAGAGTGCGATTTCTTTCAAGATTCCTATAATTTTTACACGGCTTCCTGGTGTTGTTCGCATCTCCATTCTTGGGTCTACTAAATCTTCCTTTAGGAAAATACTCATTCTTTTTGGCTGTTCTCCGCCGCTTAAATCATCTGATGCTTCTTCTATTGTTAATGCTTGGGCGTCAACCATATCTTTGTTTAATAACTTGAACCCTCCTCTTCTTCCACAACTACATCGGCTTGGTTCTTTGAATTTCTTATCTATTTGCAAAACTGAGATAATTGTTCCACATGATGGACATTCGAATTTCGCATTTGTTACTAAAGGCCGAACTTCTGATGCTTTCCTGACTATTCCTTCAATACTTATCATTTTTCCTAAATGTTTAGACCTAATATTTCTTATATAAAGTTCTTGAAGTGATGATATACTTATGAATCGAACTCTTGCATTGCTCGGTGCCCATTCTAATTCTTCTAATGCTAATTCTAAAAGTTGAATTGTTTCTTCTGGTCTGTCTATTAATTGATCTGATATTCCTGGGGAAAACTCCGAGAACTCTTGAAAATCGACTGGGACTACTCTTTTACCTTGTTTTTCCACCTCACCTATTTGCCTTCTATTCATTTCAAAAAAACTTTTTGCTTCTGCTAGGACTTCGTCTTGATTAATTGCTGATGGCATTGTTCCATCTGAAGATTCCATACTAATGAAAAGCATATTTCTTATATAAAGATTGATGTTTTTTTATCTATATATTGGACGAGAAGCGTTATTAATTGTAAACAAACAATGGTGTTGCAATCCTGTATTCTCTTAATTCTTTTTTTGCTATTTCGATGAATTCTGTTTTATAAAATATTGCAAACACTTCATCATCATCAAGATTGTTGTATTCCGTTTTATCTTCAAGATATTCTGCTCTCAATGGAATTCCTTTCCTTAACTCTTTAATTGCAAATTCTTTAACTTGAATTATTGGCATTACTTTTTTTATTGCGTCTTCTGCCGATACTATCATGGATTCTATTCTCTTTGGTTTTCCTTTGTTGTATTCTGTTATTGCTTCTTGGAATTCGTATAATGTATACATCTTTTCTTCACTAAAAATTCCTGCTTGAGTTCTTCGTAATTCAGCCATATGTGCTCCGCCAACCATCTCTCCTAAATCGCTACATAATTTCCTAATGTAGGTTCCACCCTCCACTTTTGTTATAAATAAAAAATCTTTTTTTGTCTCTAAGGCTTCTAATAACTTCCATTGATAAACTTCACGAATTCTTGGTGCTCTTTTTACTGCGCTTTTGTGTGGTGGTGTTTGTGTTATTTTCCCCATAAAATGTTTGTTAATTAATTTTTGTAATTCTTTGATCTCTTGCTCTTGATGGGTGTGAAGTATTCCGATATATGTTTTGTCGTGAGTCATGAAGAAAGATGATAATCTACACGCTCTTCCTAATGCTATTGGAAGAACTCCCGTAACCTTTGGATCAAGCGTTCCTAAATGCGATGCTTTTGAGAGAGTAAGTTCTCTACGTACAAAGCTTGAAACTGTAAAACTTGTTGGCCCTACCGGCTTGTCTATGTTGATGATTCCGAAATCTATCTTGCTTTTTTCCATGAGAATGATTATGAATTTATGCTTAAAAATCTAAGTGATAAATCTGTTGAGTGAGAAAAAATGAAAAAATAAAAAAAATAAAAAAGGGAAAAATAAAAAAAATCCCAATTATTATAAAAAATTAGTAATAACTTGTTTCAACTTCTTCAACGGGTTTATCCTTCTTAGAGATCAAGACTACTAGAACTACAAGTAATACAACAAAGATTATTGCTAGAACTGCTGTTAAAGCAATTATTGAACTAGACATAGAGCCTCTTCCAATAACATTTGCTGTGAAAACTACTTGCTTTCCGTCTACTTCTGCAGTAAATGTGTATGTACCTACTTTAGCTTCATCTGATTGTGTTACTTCAATAGAAACAGTTTCAGAGCTATGTGGGTTTACAGTAACAAGTGATGGTCCACTTATTATTAATGCACTACCAGATATTGTTGTTAATGGAACAGTTTTTACATTGTCTCCATTGTTAACTACAATTAACTCGTATGCAGTACTTTTACCTGCAGTCAAATCTTGATTCTTTACAGTTGGAATAACTCTTGTAGCAGCTGTTTCAGTTATACTGATAAGCTTGTTAACTACAGTTTCAGTCTCTCCATCTCTGTCGTAAGACCTTACAACTAATGTGTAAACTCCTGCTTTTACAGATTCTGGAATTCTTAAGTATACTGTTGTTTCTTGACTATCTTCTTCATCGTCAACATTATCTAATGGTACAAGATCACCTACGTAACCTCGTGTAGATATTGCTAATTCTGGAAGACTTACTTCAACATAAACATCATCAGCTCTATGATATCCGATGTTCTTTAAAACTACGGATACTGGAAAAACATCCCCAGCTGTAACTTGTGTTGAATAGTCAGCGGACAATAAACTTAATTCATAAGACTCTCTTTGTATAGTTACTGTATAACTTAATTCTGTTTTATCAACATTATTGAAGATACTAACATAGAATGTATATTCTTCTGTTAATGTATCAATACCTGTTAATGATTCTAATGTTAATGTTTTTTGGTAAGTACTTCCGTTAATGATGTCCCCAACATATAATGTTTCGGATTCACCCATTACTTCAACTTTAACTTCAACATCTGAAGCATCTTTTATAGCTGTAAAAACAACTTGTATTTTTGCATCACTATCGATTACAAGATTTACATCTTGATTTAATGTAACACCATTAAACTCTGTTGTAAGTGTTTCATTGTCAACCAAATCAGCAGCAGAAACAAAACTAATCGTACATAAGACTACAATCGCAAAGAATGGAATTAAAAGTTTTTGACTTTTCATTGTGTTTTCATAATAATTTAGTTATTCTTACCAATTGAAAAAGGTTTATAAAGATTGTTGTTCTGTTGTAATTACGAAATGATAAAAAAACTTAAAAAGTATACCAACGTATACTTTTTATTGTAAATGTTAGGAATAACAAAATATGGTAATAACGACAATAAAACTACAAAAAGAGACCAAGGAAAGGCTTGAGAAATTAAGAGAAAGTAAACGAGAAAGTTATGATGATATTCTAAGAAAAATCCTTTTTGTGTTAAATGCCACTAGAGATAATCCGAATAAGGCTAAGAATATATTAGAAAAGGTTGATGAGCTTAGAAAAAGAATGTTTGAAGAAGAACAGCACGATAAGTCAGAAGTTAAAAAGCTTGAGAAAGAGAAAAAAGCTAAAGCACTAAAAAAATAAACTATTTTTTATATAATTTTAATCCTAATAAACTATCTTCTACTGGTTGTGGGGATTCATTAATTATTGTTATTGTCTTATCTAATTTTGATATATTTGTCAATAATTCTTTATATTCAGATTCTGGTGTATTAATGTGTTTTTTTTCACCCTTCTCTCCATATTCGATTCCTGAAAAATGGCAATGCCATTCTGGTTGTGGAAACGAATTGATGACTTCTTGAAATCTATTTTCTTTATATCTTGCCAGAATATGTGCGAAATCTATTGTAAATGAGCAAGTAGTTTCTTTTGATAATCTTGATATTTCTTCTATTGAGCCAAAAACATTTATTTTCCCCATTACTTCTGGAGAAAGCTTAACATTATACTTTTCTTCTTTTATTCTTTCTTGAAGCTCAATTATTCCTTTTTTTATATTCTGATACGCTTCTTCTTTGTCCATTCCAGAATAAAATCCTGCATGAAAGACTATTTGTTCTGCACCTAAAAGATGTCCTATTCTACATGATTTTAGAATCCTTGATTTTGAGGATTCAATCTTTTCTTTTTCTTTCGAGTTTAGATTGATAAAATATGGTGCATGAATTGAAAGTTTTATTTTGAATTTCTTCGCAGCTTTACCTATCTCTATTGCATCATCTTCTTTAATATAGGCACTATATGTAAAAGCAATCTCACAGGCCGTGAGTCCTAATTTTGAATATTTTTCCAAATTTAGGATTGCTTCCTTTACTGGTCCTAATCCTGATGGTCCGAAATTTATATTCATATAATTATTTTAGATTATTTATTAGTGGGTTTATTAGTGCTCCGTTCATTTGTCCTAAATTCTGGATTATGTAATTATGTAAATCATTTATTATTTGTTCTTGTAGATTTTCTTTTAGTTCTCCATGACATCTTGAAAGTTCGGCTTCCGGTAACATCCTTATACCTAAAGGCGTCTCACAAATCATTGTTTTGCCTTTTAATTTTAATATATCTTGATTGTTTAATTGTCCTTCTAGTAATATGACATCTACTTTACAATTATCATTTTCTTTACCTAGTATTGTATATCCAAATAGAATATCTGTTCCGCCTGCAAATTTTGTTCGTTTACATTTAGCTAAGTTATTATTGAAACATTCCCAATTATCACATTTTTGATATCTTAAAATTATCATGGATGTTATTATTGAGATTAAAATTATTGCTAACACAATAAGAATTATAACTTTTGGATTTCGCTTTCTTGTCTCCTCTAAGAGCCCCTCTTTTCTCATATTTGTATTTTAGGAAAGAAAGTATATAAGTTTTTGGAATTATAAGTCAATAATTTTATAATCTCCATTAAAGCCTAGATTATATATTTTTGTTTTACCTATCTTACTTTCTCCCTTAGCTTCGTGGATATGTCCACATAAAACTAATTTAGGTTGATGTTTTTTAATTGCGTTATACAATATTTTTGAACCGACGTGTTCTCCTGTTTTAGTCTTGTCACAATACCCGTAAGGTGGGACGTGAGATAAGATTATTGCATTTGGATTTTTTGATAGTAGTTTATTCAGGTGTGTTTTTCGTTTTTTACTTGTATTTAACTTCTCAAATGTATAGGATTTTGATTTAGATCCACGTGAATTATGTTTTTCTATTAACCAGTCGAAGAAAATGAAAGTTTGCCTCTTGAATATTTTCTTGCCTATTTTATGAAAATATAAATTTGAATATTTGCCGTATTCTGTTTACTTCATCCTGTATGATTCTCCCCTGCTAAACATATTTCCTGATAATGTGAAAAATGGAAGTTTGTAATTCGTTAGTTGTTTTAAATCTTTTTTGAATTTGGCGTAGCTTTTTTCTGTAATTTTATTTGTCCATGATTTAGGGTCTATTGGATTTTTTGGGACCATTCCAAAATCACCTGTACAAAGAATTAATTCTATTTTGTTTTTCTTTATTATGTTATCTAGATTCTTTGGTAGGTATCCATGTGTGTCACCAATTGCTAGAACTTTCATTTTGTTTTATAGGAGTTTTGATTTATATCTCTTGTTATAAGTCAAAGATTTTGTAATCTTCTCTGTAACCTAAATTGCAAACTTTTGTCTTACCTATCTTACTTTCTCCTTTAGCTTCGTGAATATGTCCACATAGAACCATCTGAGGCTTATGTTTTTTTATTGCATTTAGAAGTATTTTTGATCCGACGTGTTCTCCGCTTTCGACTTTATCACAATATCCGTAAGGTGGAGCATGTGAAATGATTATTGCATTTGGATTTTGAGAAAGCAATTTATTTAGGTGATTTCCCATTATTTGATTTCTTCTTTTGTTTGCCTTTGTTTCTTCTCTTTTATGTCCTCTATACGCGTGTGGTTCTGAAGTTATATCAAAGAAGACAAAACTCAAACCTTGTCTTTTTTCTATGCCAACTCTGTGAACAATCATATTATTATATTTTGATGTTTCTCTTCTGAATTGAATTAGTCCTTCGCCATAAAAAAAACAGTTTCCTTTTACTAAGAATACTGGAATATTATAACTACTTAATTTTTTTATGTCATGTTCAAACATTTTGTCAGTCTTATTATGATTCTTTTTTTTAGAAATCCAATCTTCATAAGTTTTCCAATCTTTAGGAGTTAATATTGGATCACCTGAGCTAATAATTAATTCTATTTTGTTTTTTCTTACTATACGGTTCAGATTTTTAGGAATATGTCCATGTGTATCACCAAGAGCTAGAACTTTCATTTTATTTTGTGTTGGTTATTTTATATAAATCTTTAGAAATTCTATGCTAAGCTTTTTAAACCTCTAGTAAGATTTGGTTATATGAAAAATTTAGTTATCAACGCTGGTTCAAGTTCGCTTAAATTTAGTGTATTTGATGAGAATACTGTTATTTTATCTGGTTTATGCGAGAAGATTGGTGAAGATGGTTCTATGATGAAATTTAATATTAATGGTGACAAAGTTGTGAGAGATGATGTTAATATGGTTAGTCATCGTGATGCTTTTTTGCAGGTTATTGATTTATTGAAGGAAAAGGATTTATTAGATAGTATTGAATTTGTTTCGCATCGTATTGTTCATGGTGGTGAGAAATTCAAATCAACGACTTTAATTAGCGATGATGTTGTTGAGGAACTTGAAAAGATTACATCACTTGCTCCGTTGCATAATCCTGCTAATATTGAGGGTATTAAGATTATGAGAGATTTGTTGAATGATTCTGTTTCGCATTATGGAGTTTTTGATACTGCTTATCATCAAACTATGGACGAGAGTGCTTATTTGTATCCAGTGCCTTATGATTGGTATAAGAAACACGGTGTTAGGAGATATGGATTTCATGGCTCTAGTCATAAATATGTCGTAAATGAAGTAATAAAGAGGCTTGATAATAAAAATGCTAAGATCATTTCTTGTCATTTAGGAAATGGTGCAAGTATTTGCGCAACTCTTGGTGGTAAGAGTGTTGATACTTCAATGGGACTAACTCCTCTAGATGGTTTAATGATGGGAACTCGTTCTGGAGCTATAGATCCGGCTATTATTTCTTACATGATGAATAAAGAAAATTTAACTATTGAAAATATTAATGATCTATTAAATAAAAAGTCGGGTATTTTAGGTGTATCACAAATTTCTAATGATATGCGTGATATTGAGAATGAAATGAATAAAAATAATGAGGCTGCTCATCGTGCTATGAATTTATTTTGTAATAGACTTGTTCAAATTGTCGGTTCTTATATTGCTGAGTTAAATGGTGTTGATGCGATTGTTTTTACTGCTGGAATTGGAGAGAGAGGTCCTATTGTTAGAGGAGCATTAGCTAAACACTTAGGTTTTATTGGAGCTGAGATTGATGAAGAGAAAAATAATTCTAATTTTAATGGTGAAATATCTACAAATAATTCTAAAATAAAGATTTTTATTATTCCGACAGACGAGGAATTGCAAATGACTTTAGATGCTAAAGAAATAATGGTTTCATAATTGTTTTTTGATAAATTATTCCTTCTCTCTCACCTCATTTAATAGGCAACTTTATAAAAAACATTGATGTTTTTTGTTTAGGTGAAGATGGTAAGTTTTTATGTTTATGATATTGCGTTTATGATTCTGTTTATGTTGGGCATCGCATTTTTATTAGTCAAAAATAAAAAGAGAGTAACAAGAGAGGGAGTAATGTTTATGTTCCGAACCAAATGGGGAGAAAAGTCTATGAAAAGATTTGACGATAAACATCATAAACTTCTTGGGAATCTTAGATATGTTATTATCGCCGTTGGTTTTGTATTAATGATTCTTATGATGATGATGTTAATTCAAAGTGCATGGGTATATGTTAGTCAACCCGAAATCAGTGAGATTATAAAAGCTCCTCCTATTGCTCCATTGATTCCTTATTTTCCTGAGTTATTTGGGATGGAAAGTTTGTTTCCTCCATTCTATTTTGCATATTTCTTAATTGCGATTACTATTGTAGGTCTTGTGCATGAATTCTCTCATGGGATATTTATGAGATATAGTAAGACTAAAATTAAATCGACTGGGATTGTGTTTTTAGGTCCTATACCTGGAGCTTTTGTCGAACAAGATGATGATAGTTTTCAGAAGAAAAGTAGAGTTAACCAGATGAGTGTATTGGGTGCTGGGGTTTTTGCGAATTTGTTAACGGCGATTTTGTTCTATTTATTGTATATGGGCTTCTTTGCAATGAGTTTTAGTGCTAGTGGATATGTTTTTAGTAGTTATAGTGGAAATCTAATAAATGTTAGCAATTACGAAATTAACCAGATTGGGAATAATCTCGTATTGAGTAATGGTGAACTAGAATATTTTTTAGATGTTAACATTCTTGCTCAATTAGGAAATTCAGAAATTGTTTATGCTTATGACAATACTCCGGCATTTCAAAATAGATTGACTGGAGTTATTAATGGAATTGATGATGTTAAAATATCTGATCAATCTGATTTAGCTGAAGCATTATCTAGATACAAACCAAACGATAAGGTTGTTGTTTCTACTCAGACTGATTCTTTTAATATTGTATTAGGAGAACATCCGGAGAATGAAAGTCGAGCTTATTTGGGTGTTGTAAATTTTGGAAATTCTCAGACTGGCATGAAGAAATTTTTAGCTACTTTAATGGGATTCAGAGATAGCTCAACTTATTATGAAACGAGATGGAATAGTGATTTTGTTGAATTTATTTATCACTTGTTATGGTGGATTATGATTATCAATATTTTAGTTGCATTGTTTAATATGTTGCCTTGGGGAATATTAGATGGTGGTAGATTCTTGACGTTGGGTATAGGGAAATTCACTAGCGAAAAAGTTGCAAAAGGTATTTCAAAGTTCGTTGGTAGATTTATTCTTATGTTGTTTGCTTTGATGATGGCATTTTGGGTTATTCGGTTGTTCTAAGCCTTTTCTTTTGAAAAAGAAAAGCCTTGGGAAAAGAAAACGGATAGTTGGATGTAAACATAATCTATGTCTTTCTTTAGTAGTAAAGATTAAATAGTCATATTTATTTTTGAATACATGAAAACAGTTATTATAGATGAAAGTTCTGGGAATCCTTTCCCTACTGAAATGCCTTTAGTAGATCCAACTCTAGAAAAGTTCTCATTTTTAGGGGGGTTTTCTGATGCTTCTACGGAAGGCTATCATCATGATAATCAGCTAATAAAGATTACAACTAAAAAATTAGCAGAGCTTATTAGTCTAGAATCTGGAAAAAAGACAATTGATATTGGATATGGCTCAAATTTATCAGTTGCAGAAGCAATGCAAGAACTAGAAATGGAAGCTTATGGTTTAGATTCACAAGATGGTTTGGATCATGAAAAATACGAAAGTGCATCATTTGTTCCTGCGTATTTTAATAGTGAACAAAAAGGTGTCCAAAAATATTGTGGAAGTATTGAAGAAATTCTTGATGAAAATTCAGAATTAAAAAATAATAAATTTGATTTATTCACATTTTGGGGAAGTTGGGAATCTGGAGGATATAATTTTGCTATTGGTGGTGAAATGGGAGAGTTTAGAATTATGAAAGAATATCAAAATAAAAACCTGGATCATCCACAAAATGAAGAACTACATGATTTAATGCAAAAGAATAAAGATAAAATTATTTCTGAAACATCCAGTATGCTTAATCCTGACGGGGGAACAATGGTTATTTCATCTAGATATGCTCGCCATGGTGCAGGTTTCACCACAGAGCAACTTCCTTGGGAAAAAAGAATTATGTTAAGATTAGGACAAACTTTTTTCGATAATGGAGCGAAAGAAGTTTATTTTATTGGATTATCGAAAAATACAGTTCAGAAACAAATGGAAAATTATTCAGGTTTAATAGATATTGCTAATACGTTAGGAGACGACTCAACTTTATTTGAATCAAAAAGAGGATTTTATGAAGCTGGGTATTCTGAAAAAATGATAGAGGCGATAAAAGATATGCAAGTTCCACTTGGAAGAATTGATGCAGTTTATGGTAGATTCTAATCTTTTTGCTAGTAACTAGGTTTGCTGATTTACTTTTTGTTTTCTAAATAATCTAAATAATTACCCTTAAAACTATAAATTTTTTGATTATCAATTTCTAAAATTCTTTTTGCAATTTTATTTACAAAATATCTATCGTGAGAAATAAAAATTATTGTTCCATCATAATTCACTAAGGCATTCTCTAATGATTCTATTAAATATATATCTAAATTATTTGTTGGTTCATCTAATATCAGAACATTATTTTTACTGAGAGCTATTCTTAATATGTTTAGTCTTGCCATTTCTCCACCTGAAAGCTTTTTTATTTTTGTTTCAAACTTTTGCTTATCAAATCCGTATTTGATTAGTATTGGAATTAATCTTTCTCTATCATATTTAGTTTCCTCTAAGAATAATTCTATTATACTTTTCTCTTGATTTACATCTGTTAGTTCTTGGTCAAAGTATCCTACAGATATATCTTTACGAGCATAAATATCACCTTTGGATGGCTTAATTTGTTTAATTAATAATTTTAACAGAGTAGACTTTCCAGTACCATTGTTTCCAATTATACAAATCTTCTCACCAGAATCTATTTCCTGATTTACACCTTGAAATAATATAGAGTTGTATTTCATTTCTAAATTTTTTAACCTGAATATTTCACAATTATGTAAATCTTTATTTTTAAAATCTATTTTTATATCCTTTACAAAATCAGACGGATTTTTTGTTTTGTTAAGTTCTTCTGCTTCTCTTTCAAATCTTTCTGCAATTGCTTTCCATGACCTAGTTTTACTGCCTCCATGAGCCTTAATAATCCATAGTCTTTTCTCTTTTGCAGACTCTAATAATTGAGCTCTTTTTTTCATAGCTTCTTTATATTTTCTTTCTAAATTTGCAATATATTCTTTTTTCTTTTCAAAATATTCTTTGAACTTATAAGGCCATTCATTAAACTGTTTATTCTCTATGTCCCAGACTTTTTCAGCTACCTTGTCTAAGAAGTATCTATCATGAGAAATCACTATTAAACTTTTAATGTTTTTATTTACATACTCCTCTAACCATTCTCTTGTAATTAGATCTAGATTATTCGTTGGTTCGTCCAATAGATACAAATCTGCCTTTTTTGATAGGCACTCTGCTAATCTTAATTTCGTTTTTTGTCCACCACTTAATATTTTTATTTTTTTAGACAATAAACTTTCATCAATGTTCAATCTCTCTAATATTTCTTTAGTTTTCAATTCTTCATTTGATATAGAGGTATCTGCAAGTAATAAGTTATATTCATCCATTAATGAATTAAACTTTTCTTCATCTTCATATCTTTCTGGATTGCCTATTTGTTCTTCTAGAAGTTGCTTTCTTGATTCTAATGATATCCTTTTTAATTCTAGATATTCTTGAAATGTTTGATCTAAATTATCAAAGTTTTGATTTTGTTCCATTAAACTTATCTTGATGTCTGATAATATTATTCTCCCTTGAAAACTCTCTTTACCTGTTAAACATTTTAGAAATGTTGTTTTACCTGACCCGTTTGATCCAATTAAAGCTATCTTGTCATTTTTATGGATTACCAAATTAATGTTTTCGAATAAATTTTCTCTTTCAAATCCTTTGGATAAATATTGTATAGAAATCATTGTTACTTGGTTAGAAGTGTTTAGTTGATTTTGCATAGATGTTCCTACATTTGAGGCCATATTATGCTGAGAATTTTGCAGAGGCAAAGCTAAGTTTGAAAAATGGAATTTTTGTGTTCTTATCTGTATACTCCATAATTATTTAATTATGACATACCTTTTAAAACTTTTGATTTTCTATAACTTACAAATTTTAAAACATTAATTTTAAAACCTATACATTTGTTATTTTGTCATGTTACCTGAAGATATAAAATCAAAACTAGAGAAAATGCAATATGGAATTGTGGGGAATCACTCTGCTGTTCAGATTTGTAGATGGACAAAGAATGCCTTGCGTGGTGAGGGTGTTTGTTGGAAAGAAAAATTTTATGGTGTAAATACTGTTGGTTGTTGTCAGATGACTCCATCTGTTATGTGGTGTGAGAATGCTTGTGTTCATTGTTGGCGTCCTATTGAATTGAACTTGGGATTAGATTTAGGGGTTATTGATGATCCTGTTGAAATTTTAGATGGGATTGTTGAGAAACGTAAAGAGTTACTTGAAGGTTTTGGTGGAAACAAGAAAGTTGATAAAGATTTATTGGAAAAAGCTAAGACTCCGGGTTTATTTACAATGTCTTTGTCTGGTGAACCTACACTTTATCCCAGAATTGGTGAGATGTTTAAAGATATTAGACGACGAGGTGCTGTTAGTTTTTTAGTTACTAATGGACAGAATGCTGATGTGATTGAAAATTTTAAAGACGATGAATTTCCTACTCAAATTACTGTTTCGACGAATGCTTCTAACAAAGAATTGTTTAAAAAATGGCATAATTCTTGTTATGAAGATTGTTGGGAGAGATTTTTGAAGACGTTGGATGTTATTCGTTCGTTGGATGGAAAGGTTCGTCGTGTTATTAGGTTGACTTTGGTTAAAGAAGGTCAGGGTGAGACTCCTGCGTTGAATTCGATGAATAATATGAAGAATGAGCATTTGAAAGAGTATGCTGAGTTGATTCATCGAGCTAATCCTGATTTTGTTCATGTTAAGGGTTTCAAGAGTGTTGGATATTCTAGAGAACGAATGGGTTATGATAAGCAACCTTGGTTTGATGAGGTAAGAGAGTATGGTTTAAAATTGTTGAAAGAAGTTGGAGATGATTACGAGGTTGGTGCTGAGGATGAGAGAAGTTGTGTTATTATGCTTGCAAAGAAAGGGAAAAGTTTGAAGATTGAGAAAGTGTGATTACTTTGTTTTTGAACCTATTAACATCTGGTTAAAACTATCGTACTCTAACTTAACTGGATAAATTTCTTCAAATTTTATTTTAAATTGTTCTTCATTTGGATATGTATTCATGAATTTTAATATTTCTAATAATTTCTTCTTACCATATTTATTGTATAGAAGCTCTACTGCAAATCCTGACTCCCTATATACACCTTTCCCACCATTTTGAAAGTAGTTTAGAAAGGTTGAGAATTCTTTTAATGGGGTCTTAGTTTTATTTTGACCTGATAAGAATATAGCAACACCTTCTGTAAACCAGATTGGGTTTGAATTTCTTGTTATAATGTGGGAGAATGCATGAGTCAATTCATGTTTTAGCAATGAGTAATATTCTTCATCTGAATATTTATGAGAGGATTCTTGTTCGTAATTATCTGGGGATAATAAGAAGATATGCCTACCAGTTGATAATCCGACTTCCCAATCTTCAGTTTTTTTGTTTCTGAAACTATCGTATGTTTTCCTATCTGGTATTAACAAAATTGAAGGAACATTATATTTCCAATTAATTTCGAAGATCTCTTTTAACTCTGACATTGCCCTATCATACATCTCTTGAATAATTTTATTCTCTACTGATTCTATTTTTAGGACTCCCATTGTGTTTTTTGATGAATGAAATATATAACTTTTGTTATCGTAAAAGATATAAATCAAGTCTTTGTTTCTATGTCATGGGAATCTTTAGTAGAACAAAAACTTTGTACTTTCCAGGTTGCTTAACAAAATCAATCTTAAAGAAAGAGTATGATAATTATAAAGAGATTTTTAATAGGCTTGGAATTGATTATGTTTTGATGAGTGATGCTGATTTCTGTTGCGGATTGCCTGCGTACAATGGTGGATATAAAAAAGAGACTAGAGAACTTGCAAAAAAGAATTTAGAATATTTTAAATCTCGGAAGATTACGAAGATTGTTACGAATTGTCCGTCTTGTTATCATACATTTAAGGGAATTTATCCTAAACTTATTCGTGATTGGGATATTGAAGTTGAACATGCAACTGTTACAATTTTGAATTCTCTGAGGAAGAAAAGAAAGCTTGGGAAGAAAACTCCGAAAAAGGAGTTTGTGACGTATCATGATCCGTGCCATTTGGGTAGATATGAGAGAATTTATGATGAACCGAGAAAAGTTATTGAGATGTTGGGTGGTGATATTATTGAAATGAGAAATAATAGAGAAAGAGCGCTTTGTTGCGGCGGCGGCGGCGGGGTGCGAGCTAATTTTGAAAAGCTGGCGAAAGATATTGCAAAGACTAGAGTGAAAGAAGTTAATGAGAAGTGTGTTAGAATTATTACGCCATGTGGGTTGTGTTTTTCTCAGTTGAATGAAGCTGATTCTAGAACGGTTGAGTTTTCTAGTTATGTTTTGGGAAAGTTAAGAGGAATGAAGAGGTAGGGGCAGGTACGATGTCGGATAACTTTAATCTTCAAGGTGTTTAGTACAATTAAATAGTTTTATTTTTGAATTCCCGTCTTCATCATGTTCGAAAATAGTGACCGCGCAATTATCTTGTGAATCAGCTACTAGATAATCTTCAAATGTCTTCTTTAAAATGTTTGTAGTTAACGCCATATTTATTCCATTATGCGCTACAATCAAAATAGTTTTTCCCTGAAATTCTAAAATTATCTTTTCTATGAACTTTTTGGCTCTATTAAACATCTCCTCCTGAGATTCCCCATCTTTTGATTCTATTTTACCCGCGATAAGTTCCTTTGGGTTTAACCCTAAATCCGTTTTTTTTACACCTTGAAGTTCGCCTAGAAATCTTTCTCTGATATCTTCTATAAATTCTAAAGAACTTTCTGAATGGAATTTGGAAATTTCTTTTGCTGTATCTGAAGCTCTTGCAAGGTCGCTGGAAAGTATTTTATCTATTTTCTCGTTTTTTAATCTTAATGCAAGTTGTTTTGCCTGTTTTATACCTTTTTCGGATAATTCCCCAGGGTTATGTCCCATAAATATTCCTTCTCTATTCTCAATAGTTTCCCCGTGTCTAGTAAGTATAATCTTCATAATTTTAATTAATCATAAGAGTTTATAGTTTTTCTTATATCTGTTTCTCCTTTAATTTTTGTAATACTATAATATTTTATAATAAAATATTAGATAAATTAATAAATAATTACATCTTCTTTTTGATATGAAGCTTAATAACAAAATTGCAATTATAACTGGTGGATCAA
This sequence comes from Candidatus Woesearchaeota archaeon, assembly GCA_964516745.1. Classification (GTDB taxonomy): domain Archaea; phylum Nanobdellota; class Nanobdellia; order Pacearchaeales; family GW2011-AR1; genus JAGVXH01. The sequence goes on along the minus strand of CAZEYD010000002.1, from coordinate 54,164 downwards.
ATGGAATTGGTAAAGCTATCTCTAAGAGATTTCTTTCTGAAGGAGCCAACGTTATTGTTTTTGATATTAAGAAACCAGATTATGATATTCAATTTATACAAGTGGATATAAAGGATGAGAATCAAATCAAACAAGCTTTTTTACAAATAAAGAAATTAGATATACTTGTAAATAATGCTGGTATCTATTTTAAAAGTAGTGTTGAAGATACTAAATCCAATGAATTAGATCAAATTATAAATACTAATTTAAGAGGGACGTATTTAATGTCTAAATATGCTCTACCTTTACTAAAAAAATCTCATGGATCTATCGTTAATATTTCATCTGGCTTAGGGATTGTACCTGAACCTGAATCTCCTGCTTATTGTGCTACAAAAGCTGCGATTATAATGCTTACTAAATGTATGTCTCAAGAATATACAAAAAACCACATTAGGACGAATGTTATTTTGCCCGGTCCTATCGATACAAGTTTATTAAGAAACACATTTAAGTCTGAAGAAAAACTTAAAGAATATATTCTCTTAAATCCAATGAAAAAAATAGGGACTCCCGATGATGTCGCTAATGTTGCACTTTTTTTAGTTTCAGATGAAGCTAGGTATGTAAATGGTGGAATGTATTCTGTTGATGGTGGAGAATCTGTTTCTAGTTTATATTCTAAATAAATATTTAATCTATATATTTATTTTCTCAAGGTCCCATCTAAAAAACAAAACTTTAAAAAACCGTTTTTCGTTTTTGTATTACAAGATGAGCATATTGCTATTTTGGAGATTTTCTTAGCCTCCTATGAAAAAAATAAAAGAATGTATGAACTATGAAAAGGAAGAACAAAGACGAAACAAAAAAGATAAATTACAAGAAAAATTTCAAAGAATATTGGAATTTGGCAAAAAAATATAAACTTTTTATGTTTTTTTTAGGGTTTCTTGTTATAATTAGCCAGGGCTTTCAAATTGGGGAAAAATATCTTTTTCAAGAACTAGTAAATAATGCTGAAGATTTTTTTAAAGGAATAATTACTCAAGTTCAGTTTGCAGATATACTTGGGGTTATTGCTTTGATTTTTATTGTGGTCTATTTAATTAGAACTGTAAATGAATGGTTCCAGTTGAAAATGATGTCTGTGATAGATACACGTATGACGACTGATTTGAAAAGAAAATATTTTAATCATATTGTTAGATTACATCAGGGTTTTCATACGACGCATAAAACTGGTTCGATGATTTCTAGATTAAATCGAGGAAATGGAGCAGTTAATTCATTAACTGAAAGCTTGGTATGGCAAGTTTCTCCATTATTAGTTCAGCTAGCTATTCTTATTCCTGCCTTTTGTCAATTTGGAGCTTGGCAAGCTATCATTTTAGGTTTATTTACTATTGTTTATATTGGATATTCTTATTTTATTGCTAAGGTTTGTTATGAAAAAGATAGAAAAAAGGAAAATGAAGCTAGAGATATTGAGAGAGGTAATTTAGCAGATATTTTTACTAACATAGAATCTGTAAAGTTATTTGGAAAGGAAAAAAATATTATTAAAAGATTTAAGAAGCTAACAGAAAATTATAGAAAAGCTTCATACAAGGCTTGGGGATGGTGGGCTTGGTATGTTTCTGGTCAGACTTTTATTATGGGAGTTGGTATGTTCTTTTTGTTTTTTGTAACATTGAAACAATTTCAAGCTGGAACTTTATCATTAGGTCAAATTACTTTTATTTATACTACATTTATTGGACTTATGGGACCTTTGAACAGATTTAGTTGGGGTATTAGAGATATATCTAGATCTCTTAATGATGTTCAAGATTTGTTTGAATATGGTGAAATTAAAAATGAAATTAAAGACGAAGCTGATGCAAAAAATTTAAACATACAAAATCCAACGATTAATTTTAAAAATATTAGTTTTGCCTATAGCGACGGAAAACCTTTATTTAAAAAATTTAATCTAAATATACCCAAGAATAAGACTATTGCTTTTGTAGGTCAATCTGGTTGTGGAAAATCTAGTTTGATTAAGCTATTGTATAGATTATATGATTTAGATAAAGGAGAAATTTTGATTGATGGAAAAGATATTAGCAAGGTTAGGCAAGAATCTTTAAGAGATTCTATGAGCATTGTTCCTCAAGAGGCGATTTTATTTGATGATACGATTTATAACAATATTAAATTTGCAAATCCTGCAGCTACGAAAAAAGATATTACACAAGCTATGAGATTTGCACAATTAGATGAGTTTGTTAATGAACTTCCAAAAAAAGCTGATACGATTGTTGGAGAAAGGGGAGTTAAGTTGTCTGGTGGCCAGAAACAAAGAGTGGGAATAGCTCGTGCTATTTTGGCAAATAAGTCTATATTAGTTTTGGATGAGGCAACTTCTGCTTTGGATTCTGAGACTGAGAATGATATTCAACGAGATTTGGAGAAGTTGATGAAAAATAGAACTGCAATTGTCATTGCACATAGACTTTCTACTATTATGAAAGCAGACTTAATTGTTGTAATGAAAGATGGAAAGATTCTCCAAAAAGGAACGCATAGAGAATTAATTACTGAAGGTGGCGAATATGCTAAGCTTTGGAACTTCCAAAAAGGTGGATTTATCCAGGAAGATTAGAAAGTAAATGAAGAAATTTGAAAGACTATAGAAACCTATGAGAAGATTGTAAATTTAAATGAACTATAAATTAAATCAACCTCTTTTTAATAATTCTCCTCTAAAAAACAAACCTTTAAAAGAACATTTTTCATTTTTATTTTACAAGATAAGCACATTGCTATTTTGGAGATTTATTCTTAGCCTCCCAGAAAAAAAATGAAGAAATGTATGAACTATGGAAGATAAAAAAAATAAGATCAATTATAAGGAAAATCTAAAAAAGTATTTTAGCTATATTTGGAAATATAAATTTTTGTTTATTTTCCTTGTATTATTTGTTATTTCAATAGAAGTTTTCACTTTGATTCCGAAATTTTTATTTAAATCGATAATTGATAACGGAACTTTGTTTAGCCAAGGAGGATTGATAAAATCTGAATTTGTAAATATTCTTTTGATACTATTAGTGATATATGTCGTTAGAACTCTTTTCTTGTTATTGTTTACTTTTTTAAGGGCTCTTTTTATGGCAAAGTTAGAAATTGGAATAATTTATGATCTAAAAAGAAAGTTTTTTAATCATATAGTTAGTTTAGACCATAATTTTCATACAAGTCACAAATCTGGTTCGTTAATTTCAAGGCTTTCACGAGCTACTGGTTCAATTGAAGGATTAACTGATGTATTTATTTTTCAATTTGCACCATTCATTGTACAGATTGTAATTATAAGTGCATCTTTAATATATTTTAACTGGGTTTCGGCATTGATAATTACATTAACCTCTATTATTTTTATAAGTTATAGTGTTTTCTTTCAGAAATTACAATCAAAGGATAGAAAAAAGTTTAACGAAGCTGATCATACTGAGAAGGGTAATGTTGCTGATATTTTTACTAATATAGATTCAATAAAATATTTCGGGAAAAACAACTTTATTAGAAAGAAATACGAAACATACATGCGAAAAACAAGACGCCATCAAAAAGAATTATTACGTTGGTGGAAATGGTCTGATACTGGTCAAATATTTATTCTTACAATTGCAACAATAGCAATTCTTTATTTTCCGTTAATGGATTTTTTGGCTGGGGATATAACTATTGGTACAATTTCTTTTATTTATACGACGTTTTTAAGTTTCATTGGAGCATTATTTGGATTTACTTGGGGTATCCGAGGGTTTTATCGTAGTTTAACAGATTTAAATGATTTATTTGAATATGAAGAAGCAAAAAAAGAAATCAAAGATAAAAAAGATGCTAAAATATTAAAGATTCAAAAAGGTAAAATCGAATTTAAAAATATTGATTTTAAATATAATAAGAAAAACCATCTTTTTAAAAATTTTAATCTTAAGATTCCAAAAAATAAAACAGTTGCTTTGGTAGGACAATCTGGATGTGGTAAAAGTAGTCTAATTAAATTACTTTATAGATTTTATAATTTAAAGGACGGAGAAATTCTTATTGACGAAGAAAATATTAATAAATTTGAACAAGAAAGTTTACGTTCCGAGATGAGCGTGGTTCCTCAAGAGGCAATTTTATTTGATGATACTATTTATAATAATATTAAATTTGCAAGACCTAATGCAAAAAAAGAAGAGGTTTTACAGGCAATGAAATTTGCTCAATTAGATAAACTTATTGAAGAATTGCCTAAGGGAATAAATACTTTTGTCGGAGAAAGAGGAGTTAAACTTTCGGGTGGACAGAAACAGAGAGTTTCAATAGCAAGAGCAATTCTTGCTGACAAGAAGGTTTTGATTTTAGATGAGGCAACTTCTGCTTTAGATTCTGAGACTGAAAATGAAATCCAAAAGGATTTAGAAACATTAATGAAAAATCGAACAGTTATTGTTATTGCACATAGACTCTCTACTATTATGAAAGCAGATTTGATTGTTGTAATGAAAGATGGAAAGATTCTCCAAAAAGGAACTCATAGAGAATTAATTACTGAAGGTGGGGAATATGCTAAGCTTTGGAACTTCCAAAAAGGTGGATTTATCCAGGAAAATTAGAAAAATGATTGTTAACTTATGCTATCTCTTTGATTATCATTAATCTTAAAAAAACAGTTGTGTTGTTTATACTATGAAAAAGATAGATGTTAGGCCTTATGAATTTGATGCCTCTGGAGTTTCTGGGAAAGCTAGTGATGTAGAAAATCCAAAGAGTATTACCGAGATTAAAAAGATTGTTCAATTACATGATCATATTTGTATTAGAGGAGGAGGAAGTGGTCTTGTTGGTGGAGCCGTTCCACAAGATGATGTTGTTATTGATTTATCAAAATTAAATCATATCGGCGAATTAAATGAAGAAAGGAAAACTATTGAAGTTGAAACTGGAGTTATATTGGACGATTTACAAAGCTATTTAGAACGATTTGAATTAGAATTCCCTATTAATCCTTCTAGTCATTCTGTTTGTACTATTGGAGGCATGATTGCAACAGACGCTGTTGGGAGTCGAGCGATAAAATATGGTTGCACATCTAAATGGATAAGATGGATAGAAGTAATTGATGGAAAGGGTAATTTATCGAAGAAGGGCGCTACTGAAATTTCTGATTATGCTGGCATGGAGGGAATTAGTGGTATTGTCGTTCGTGCCTGTTTAAATTTAATCAAAAAAAAGGAAAGATCTGGTGCTCTTGTTCCTGTGACAACTTTGGATTCAGTAATTTCTCTTGTTAAAGATCTGAAAAGAAAAGAGAATGTTTCAATGATTGAGTTAATTAGTCCTTTTGTTTCTAAGGGTATTGGTTTGAAGGAAAAGTATAATATTATTGTAGAATACGAGGATGATTCTGGAGTTTTAAAAGGTAAAGAATACAATAGGATTTTGGATAAACGTGATGAAGCTTATCCCTTTTTGGCAGGAGAGGGATTTACGAGAATTGAGGATCCTAAACTTTTAATAGATAAAATCAAGAATTTGCTTATTTGGTTTGAATTAAAAGATATTCCCTATTTCGGACATTTATCCATTGGGATTGTTCATCCTTGTTTTAAAAAAGGACAAGAGGATTTAATTTCTGAAATGATGAAATTGGTGGGAAGAGTTTCTGGTCAGGTTAGTGGGGAACATGGTATTGGAATATTAAAAAAGGAATTTGTTGACCCTCAAGATAAAAAAATATTAACGAACATTAAGAAAAGAACTGATAAGGTGAATAAATTTAATCGTGGTAAAGTTCTTGACTTGGAGTAATTAATGAAAATTGAGGTGAATGTTACAGCAAATTCTAGTCGTGAAAGTATTATTAATGTTGGTAATGGTAAATATAAAGTTTTTCTAATGAAGCCTGCTGTAAAAAATAAAGCTAATATCGAATTAACCAAGGTATTAAAAAAATATTTTAAACGAGATGTAAGAATATTGAAAGGACAGTTTTTTAAAAGAAAGTTGATAGAGGTAATTGATGGGAATTAAATATGTTTATGCTGACGATATTAAAAAACGTTCATATGAAATTGTGGAATTGTTAAGTTGGGAACATATTGACTTAGAAAACGTTGCGTTTCTTCGAAGTTTCGGTTCTACAGCGAGATACACTATTGCTCGTTGTCATGCTTTAGGAAAAGCAATGCAAATTGGAATGAAGAAGAATAAATCTTTTTATTTGATAGAGGTTATATCAGAAAGATTTGATAACTTATCTGACAGCGAAAAAATCAAAGTAATAATTCATGAGCTTATGCATATTCCAAAAACATTTGGTGGTGGTTTTATACATCATGATAAAGTTAACGACGAGAACGTTGATAATATTTATAAAAAATATTATGACTTAAAATATAATAAAGTTTTTTTAAATGATAGAGAAGAGGGAACGAAGAAATGGTTTTAAGTCAATTTGAATATTTTGATCATGGAAATAAAAAGATTCTTGAAGTCAAGAGAGTTAGCATTTTTTCAAGTGGACTAATGTTTAGAAAACAAAGTCCTCCACTTTTATTTACATTATCAAAAGAAAAAAAATATTCAATCACTGCTCTTTTTTGCAAATCGTTTACAGCTATTACCCTCGATAAAAACAAAAACTTATTAAAAAAGATTAACATTAATGGTGGGCAAAGAAAGATTCGGTGTTACGGAAAGTATCTTATGGAATTACCATAGAATTACGACGGTGTCCCGACGAGAAACAGAAACATTTAAATATAAGAATATGTTCTTCAACTTATTAGAAACCGTAAAAAGGTAAAAAGGAGGTTGTTATAATATGGGAAAAATTGTTGCTAAAAGCGTAATCACAAGGAAACCAGGACATTTATATTATGTAGATGCTGCAGGTAATGTTTGTGAAGCTAAAATGGCTAGAGGTGGAAAGAAGAAGAAAACAGTAGCTAAGAAAGCGCCTGCTAGGAAACCAGTG
>CAZEYD010000002.1:0-47064 GCA_964516745.1 Candidatus Woesearchaeota archaeon | reverse complement strand
GCTAAGAAAAAAGCACCTGCTAAGAAACCAGTGGCTAAGAAAAAAGCACCTGCTAAGAAACCAGTGGCTAAGAAAAAAGCACCTGCTAGAAAACCAGTAGCTAAGAAGAAAGCACCTGCTAGGAAGAGAAAATAAATAGATTTTAATTTTTTTATTTCATACTCAATGAACTCATTGATTAGGGAGACAATGAGTTCATTATTTTTTTAATATTTTATTAGAACTAATAGAACTATCTTATTTTGACTTATAATTATCTATTGCCTTTGCTAAAGCATCGGCAGCTAGATTAGAACAATGCATTTTTATTACTGGTAATCCACCGAGAGCATCGGACACGTTTTGATTTGTTATATTTTGTGCCTCTTCAAGAGTTTTTCCTTTTGCAATTTCGGTTAACATTGAAGAAGAACTTATTGCCGCAGCACAGCCAAATGTTTGAAATTTGATATCTTTAATTCTATTATTCTCTATTTTAATTGCTACTTGCATTACGTCGCCACATCTTGGATTCCCTACCTTTCCTATTCCATCTGGGTTTTCAATTTTTCCTTGGTTTCTAGGATGAAGAAAATGATCCCTCACCGTTTCATTATAATTAGTATTATTCATCTTTTTTTGATGGTTTGTTTAATTCTTCTAATATTTCTTTAACATCTATCCCGTGTCCAATACAACCTTGCTCTAATGTTTCCATTTGTGCCATTGGGCATCCACCACACATCAAACCTTTTTGCATCAAAATAGATCCCGCATTAGGATTCTCTTCGAAAATTTCAGAAAATGTCATATTTTTTGTTATTTTTTTCATATTGTTATTCCTCCAATTTAAATGGGCTCAGTTGTCGCAGTTTGTCAACCTTTTCTTTTATTTTTTCTACGACTATATCTATTTGTTCTTTTGTTGTATCATTAGATAATGTGAGTCTTATGCTCCCATGGACATAGAGCTCTGGGACGTTTATTGCCTTTAGGACGTGACTTGCCTCTAAACTGTGTGATGAACAGGCTGAGCCCGTTGATACGAATATATCATCTTCGTCTAGTAAGAGCATTAGGCTTTCACCTTCTATCCCGTAGAAAGATACATTAATATTATTGTAAATTCTGTCCTCTTTTGAACCATTTAATCTTGTTCCTTTTATTTTTAATAATTTATTTGTCATGTGTTCTCGTAATTCAAGAATGTTTTCTCTTTGTTGTTCTATTTCTATTGCCTTTGATAATGCGATTATTCCTATGGTGTTTTCTGTGCCTGCTCTTAATTTGAATTCTTGTTCTCCTCCGTTAATTATAGATTTGATTCTTGTTCCCATTTTTATGTAAAGGATGCCAATTCCTTTCGGTGCATTGATTTTATGTCCTGAAACACTCATTAGATCAATTTCTTTTTCTTTGACATCTATCCCAAGTTTCCTAAAACTTTGAACTGCATCTGTATGAAAGTAAATACTTTTTTGTTTACATATTGCTGCGATATGTTCAATTGGTTGAATTGTTCCTATTTCGTTGTTTACATGCATTATACTTACTACTAACGTGTCTGAACGAATCTTTTGTTTTATCTTTTCTATATCTACAATTCCCTCTTCGTTAACTTTTATATAATCAACTTGATAGCCTTGCTTCTCTAGAGTTTTACATGTTTGAATTATTGATGGATGTTCTATTTCTGATGTTATGATATGTTTCTTTTTCGGATTCGCTAGAGCTAAACCTTTCAATGCAAAATTATTACTTTCAGTTGCTCCACTTGTAAAAATAATTTCTTCTGGATCTGCATTGATATAGTCAGCAATCTTTTTTCTTGCTTCTTCTATCAATTCTCTTGTAGATATTGCTATTTTATATTGAGAAGATGGGTTTGCATAATTTTTTGAGAAGTTGTTAATTTCATCTAAAACTGATGAATCAATCTTTGTTGTCGCTGCATTATCTAAATATATTTCCATTTTATTAGCAACAACATTGATGTTGGCAATTTATTTTAGCATGTTTGTCTATTAATTTTAATATTGGAAGGATTGTCTTTTTATTTAAGGAATATATTCTCTGCTTTCCTTTTTGTTTTACTGTCACTATATTACAACATTTCAAAGCCTTTAATGCATGAGATATTTTACTTTACTCAACACTTAATATCATCGATATTTCGCTAACATTTTTAGACGATTCCTTTAGAGTCCCGATTATATCCATCCTTAGTTTATTAGCTAAATTACTAAAAAATATATAATATGCCTTGCTTTTCATATGAAAGAATAACCATATGAGTATTTAAGGCTTTTTATTACAGATTCTATGCTCTGATTGCATCTACTGGACATACTGAAATAGCTTCTTTTGAGCAAGGGACTTCTGCTTTTACGTGAGCTTTTCCATCTTTTAACTCAAATCCATTTGGGCAACTTGCAACACAAGCTCCACATCCAATACATTTGTTTTGATCTACTTTTGTCATATTTCCTCCTCTCGTATCTTTTTTAAGATATTGGATTTTATAAATTTATCAATTTATTTTTATAGAATATTTAATCCTAATAGATGTTTTTATAAAGTTCCATGTATTTGTTTTTGTATGAAGAAGAGACAAAAGAAAGTGATATATACGGCTATTGGGTTTGTGTTTATAGTTATTGTTGGGATTTTGTTATCAAATCTACTTACCAAACAAAGTGTTGATAAGATTTGTACTTCTAATAATGGTCAATGGTTTGAAGAATTTTCTGAATGTGAATATATTTCTGAAGAATTATGTTCTAATATGGGTGGAGTCTTCAACGAATGTTCTTCTGCTTGTAGACATACAGAATCTCAGATTTGTACGATGCAATGTGTTCCTGTTTGTTCTTTGATATAAAGGATTTAATTTTTAAAAAAATAAACCTTCTAAAGATTTTTATAGTATAAATGTTTATTTTTTATATGGATTTCGAAACTATTACAAAGAATAGAAAAAGTGTAAGGAAGTTTTCCGTGAAAGTTCCTGACTGGAGAAAAATTGTTAGAGCAATCGATATTGCTATATTAGCTCCCGCAGCAGGGAATCAAGGAGCTTTAAAATATATATTGGTAAATGATCCAGATAAAATTAGTGAAATAGCTAAAGCAACACAGCAAAGTTTTACCGAGAAAGTACATTACATGATTGTTATTGTTAGTAATCCCTTAAAATTAGAGAGAAGCTATGGAAATCGTGCATACCGATATATGGCACAAGAATCTGGTGCTGCTATTGAAAATTTTCTGTTAGCATTGACTAATCAAAAACTTGCGACTTCTTGGGTTGGATATTTTTATGAAAAACAAATAAAAAGTGTATTAGATATCCCTGAAGATCTAATAGTTGAAGGAATTTTTCCTATCGGAATTGAGGCAAGAAGTAGTAGAGCTAAGCAAAAAATGAAGCCTGAACTAGATACTGTTTTGTATTTTAATAAATTTAAGAATAAAAAAATGGTGCCACAGACAAGAGTTCGAAGTGATTGGAGCTAGGCTTTCTTTTTAGCAAAAAAGAAACTTTAAAAAGAAAAACTTTATGTTGAATCATGTTGCATTCAATTATTGCTCGTTAAACACATTTTTTACTTATTCAGAGGACGCCTATGTGAGTATGTTTGCCTGTATGATTATTTGAATTAGGAAACTTCAAATAAAATTCTATACTTATCCTTACCAACTCTCTTTATTTTAGTTATTTTGAATTTACCTATCTCTTTTGTGTTTGATACATGAGGGTCACCACAAGGACGTTTGTCAAAATTTTGTATATCGACTATTCGTATTTCTTTAAGATGTTTAGGCAATCTACTTAGATTGAATTGTTTATCTGCTTCTTCTCTTGGTAGATTGTAAATTCTTACTTCTAAGTTTTGTGAAATTGTCTTGTTGATTTCATTTTCTAAGGTTTCGACTGAGATTGCTCTTAAGTCGTGTGTCGTTGTAGTGTCTAGTCTTCCACTTATCTCTGAGAATTCTGCTATAATGACTTTAATGTCATTGAACTTATTTTCAAGAATCTTTGCTAAGATATGTTCTGCTGTTTGGAGTGGACCTTCGTCTGGTTTCATTGGAATACAAAAACATTGTACATTAAAAATATTGTGACAAGAAAAATAAAAAAATAAAAAAGCCCAAAAATGGGCATGGTTAATTAAAATTAATAGCTTAAATCGTCAAGACCAAGATCGTTAACAGTAACTCTTTTTTCTTCTTCGACATAAGATCTGTTTTTACCTAATATATATGGGGACTTAACTCCTGTCATAATTGTAATAACTCTTACTCTACCTTGGAATTCTTTGTTAACTCTTGCTCCTATGATTACTTGGGCTTCTGGGCTCAAGTTTTCTGTTACTAAACGACCGATTGTATCAAATTCTTCTAACTTTAAATCTGGTCCACATGTTACATGGATTAGGGCACCAGTAGCACCTCTATAATCTACATCTAATAGTGGGTGAGTTAAAGCCTGTTGAACTGCAGCATCTACTTTAGAATTTGTATTATCTTCACCTATTCCTATTACAGCTACATCTCCGTTTTTCATAATCGAAGAGACATCTGCATAATCTAAGTTAATCAATGATGGTAATGTAATTGTTTCTACAATACCTTTAATCATTGTCGATACTAATTCGTTTGCTACTGCGAATGCTTGTTCCATTGGAAGTTGTCCAGCAATATCGACTAATCTGTTGTTATCAAGAACGATTACAGTATCAACCGTTTCTCGTAATTCTTGAAGTCCAAACTCTGCTTTATCAATTCTTGCTTTTTCTGCTTCGAAAGGCATAGTAACAACCGCGATAACTACAGCTCCAGTTTCCTTAGCTAATTGAGCAACTACGGGTACGCAACCGGTTCCGGTTCCTCCTCCCATACCGGCCAAAACAAAAACCATATCCGAATTCGTTACAGCTTTCTTAAGGTCAGTTAGAGATTCTTTTGCAGCCTCTCTTCCTCGCTTTGGATATCCTCCACAACCAAGTCCTCGCGTTAATTCCTTACCTATTAATATCTTATCATCTGTCTTAGTTATAGACAGGTGTAATGCATCAGTGTTAATACCGTAAACAGTAGCTCCAGTAATTCCTTTGTTGAATAGCCAAGTTGCCATATTGCAACCACAACCACCACAACCAAAAACCTTAATGTTTGCTTTACCTGCTCTTAGTTCGTTAAAGTTGATACTATTTGCTTCTACATTATCAATCGCTTCTTTTGCAAAATCAAGTGGCATTTTTTCTTTTTTATAAACCTCCTTTCAGTTCCTAATCATTTTGAGTAATTATTCTTTAAAAGTTCTTGTGTTTTTCAAGATATATTATCGACAATTGGATGAATTCTGTTGACGAGTTTACTGTCTATTGTTTACGGTATACTATTTATGCCTTAGAAATTATTGAATAATTTCATCCGTTATTTTTTTAAATTCTGTTAAATCTCCGTCGCCTTTTAGGATGATATCAAAAGATTTTTCATATTGTTCTTGATATTTTACATCTCGTCCATTTAGAAACCCTATTTTTAATAAATTGTTATATTCAAATCCGTCAACCATTCCTATATCTTTAATTGAATCTCCTAGTAATATTACATTTTTTCTATCTTTTATATTATTATATATTTCAGGAATTGTTTCTAGAATTGTTTCGTCTTTATTGAAGCTGTGAATTATCGGCTGTTTTACATCAATCATTATGTTGTTTTTCCATATAAACTGATTTGTCAGGTAGTGGATATTGTTTAATGCTAGGCCTCTCTCTTCTAAATACATTTTTATTGCGTCACCGATTCCACTTGAGGAAAAAATGATGAATGGAATGTTTTGTTTTTCTAAATTATGTAAAAATATATCTAAACCTTTTCGTAATTGGACTTCTCCATTTCGAACTATGTCTAATAAATCATCTCTTTTTAAATTTGAATATTTTAATATTTCATAATGTTCTTCCCACCAGTTTTGCATTGCTTCTTTTCTATCATGTGATGAAATTGTTTGATCTTGTTCTATTGGATTATATTTTTCAAATAATGCTTGAGTTTTTTTAGCATATTCTTCTGTTAAATGTTTTCCGTCCCTTAACATCCCTATTATTGATGGTGTTTTTCTGCCGTTGATTTCTGCGTAAGTTAGTGTTCTGTCGAAATCTGAGATTATTTGGAGTTTATCTTTTCCTTCTTCTCTGATGATGTTTTTGATTTTTGAGACATATTGTGGATTGGGAATTATTATTTGCATAGATATATGTTTAAAATTTGCTTTTTATTTGTTATGATTGGATATTTAAAATTCATAACAGAATGTTTTCTTTCATTATTTATGCAGCAGGGAAACATAAACCTTTTGGATTATATCCTGCAACTTCTATTGCAAGGTTTTCAAGATGACCAGGATCTATCATTTTCATTGGATTTCCATCTTTATCTAAGATAGAGACTCTCTTATTAGTAGAGATTTTTCCATCAAAAGAATAGCATTCCCATCCCCATTTTTGATAATATTGAATTATTTTATCAACAGCATCTTTTGTTTCAGAAGAATTTGGAACTTCCATAATATCCATATCTGGATAATATACTTCTGAATTGCCACCTAATACTGGATTTAATAAATAACTTGAAGCAGGGAATTTATTAATAATATTACCAATTCCAAGTACAGGTTCCCCTCCGAAAAAAGTTAACATTATTGGTTTACCGTCTTTTTCCCAAACCTCTTTATAAAAATCGGGAGTATCTAAATCATATTCTGGGTCGAATTTAATCAGTTTGTCAAAACCAGTGAAAGCCATTTTATAATAACTATCAGATATATCTTTTAGAGTTTTTCCTCTATATACTTTCCCAGGATTAAAAAATATTAGTTGGCTTTTCATTATATATGTAACTACAGAGTAGTATTTAAATGTTTTGAGTATTCAATATTAACACTGCAGGATTGCTATCTTTTTGATTATGACATCCTCGGTAAATATTTAATTATATTTGGTATTTCTCTCATATCTGAGGCTATGAAAATTCTTGGATTATCTATTCTTTTATATTCATGATTGGGATCATATAATATTCCAAAACCTGATGATTTTTCTATTCCTCCAAAACTCTCCATCCTGTCATCAATTAATACTAATCCTTCTAATTTATTAAATGCAAGATCCGTTTTTGGGTCTAATGATCCAAGATAATTTATTTTTTGTATGTATGGAGAAAAATGTTTATCTAATAAAGGAGCAATATACTCATCTTGACAGTTTGGCCTTGCTGTTAAAACTTGTTGTCTATAATTTGGAGAAAGTTCTTTGACTACATCCATAACCCATGATACAGGCTGTATTTCTTGAAAGTTTTTTAATTCCAATAATTCCCTACTCAGGTCTATCAGTTTCCTCTCTCCTAGTGATTTGAGCTCTATATATGCTTCTCCGAAAGATATATTTCTATTATACAACTTCATATATAGATAAACATGTGGTGGATCTGTAGAGAACAATGTATTATCAAAATCCCACAATACTAATTCTTTTTCCATATAGAATTCAGTTTTATTTCGTTTTAAAGAATTTGTGTTGTTAATTGTTTATATTTGATTTCTCTCATTCCATTCATCGATAATTTTATCAATATCTCTAAACATTTTTTCTTTGTTTAAAATCCATTCTAAAACATATTCTTTAATTTCTTTTAGACAAATCTCATCTTGTTTTCCTGAATTAATTTCTTGTAAATAATGAAACAAATCTTCCATGGTATTTTTTTGAATATAATAATGAATTATCTTTTTATTTATGTGAAATTTACCATTAATCTCTTTATACTTTTTTAGAAATAATAATGGTTTCATACAAATTTTATCTACTAAGTAAAACCATAGATCTTTTTCTTTTGGGCCGAGACTGATTCCATCCCAATCTATTAAAGATACATTATCTTTTGTTTTGATTAGATTTAATGAATATGGATCGGAATGAGTAATAACTTGTTTACTGTTTTCTGATTTCAGTTCTTTTGAAAGATTTATTGTTTGTTGGATTAATTGTAAAATTGTTTTATTGTTTTTACGAATAAGTTGTGAGACTTTTTTTCTATATATGGGGTTTATCCAGCCTACTTGAGTAACCTTTGTTAAAAGCTTCCTTAACTCCTTTAATTTATCTATTTCAAACTTTTCTTTGTTATGTATTTTTAATTTATTATCAGATATATTATGTATTTGGGAAAGTAATTGTGCAAAACTTCCTAATTGTTTGTTTGTTAACGGTTTTTCATCATTATTCCCTTCTATAAAGTCGTAAAGCACCAAACGATATGGTTTTGTATTAACAAATATTTTGTTTTTGATTGTTAGGATTGGATAGGATATGGTTTTGATATTATACTTGTCATGCAATGTATTAAGAATTTTAAAATCTCTGAAATTAATTTTTAGTCTTAGGATCTTTATTTTTTTCAAATTGTAAAGTTTAAGAAAATATTTTTGTTTATCTACTGTAGTTATTATGTATGAATTCGCATCCATCCCTTTTGGTACAAATTTTAGTAATGATATTTTTAAAGAATAATTGTTTTCTAGAAGCTTTTTTAATTCTTCTTTATTAATTTCTGGATCTTGCTTCATTCAATTTAAGACATTTTGAATTATATAAGATCTTTGTCTAATTGATTATTTTAGAAAGCATCTCATCTTCTTGTTTTGAACTTCTACCAAAAGTCTGTCCAAATTTCACTAATGTCGTATTTATTTCATTCCAGTATTTTGATGGGAATAGTTGTTTCAGTTCTTCTTCGACTTTATCTCGATTATTCGAAACTGCCCATCCGAGTTTGTGTGAAATTCGAAAGACGTGTGTGTCGACTCCTATTGCTGGGGCTTTGCCTGTTTCTGATAAGAAAACGTTTGCTGTTTTTCGTCCTACGCCTGGAAGTTTTGTTAGTTCGTTAATTGTTTCTGGCATATTTATTTTAGATAGAATTTGTGATGTTTCTTTTATGTGTTTTGCCTTTGTTTTGTAATAATTTATTGATTTTATTACTTGTTCTATTTTCTCCAATTTTTCTTTTCCTAGTTTTTGTGGTGTTGGATATTTTTTAAATAATGGTGTTGCTATTTCGATTGTTTTTACGTCTCGTGTTTGTGCCGAGAGCATGATTGCAATTAGTGTTTGCCACTCTGTTGACCAGGCTTCGCCTGCTAGTCGTATGTTAGTTGGGTTTAGTTTTTGGAGTTGTCGAAGTTGTTTTAGAGCTTGTTGAAGAGTTGGTTGTTGTGTCATAGAGATTGAAAGAGAGAAGAGTTTTTATGATTGTTTGTTGGAATTAGAAATTACAAAAAGAGCTCCATCATCCTGTCTTTTTCCTTGTTTTATTTTTTCTAAAAACAGTGAGGTTACCCATATGAAGTTTCATGCATTCTTTTAGGAGAGGTTTGTACATTTAAATATTTTTCTCTCTTCTATAAAAATTGATATTTCTGACCTTATTATCTTAACATTTTCACTAGACACACCTATATCTTTAAAGAAACTCAGCATTCTTTGTGCATATTTAGAAGTTTGTTTTTCTTGATAATAATTAGTAATATCTTTATCTCTAAATTGTTTCAAAACTTCATCTACTGCAAAAATTCCTGCTTCTATTGTTAGTAATTCTTTACCCTTCTTAACGATATATTTACTATCATATGACTCTGTCTTACCATGATCCAAAGAATACATTTGTAAATTTAATTCGCTTTCGAATATATTTGTTCCATTTTTAACTACATATTTTATGTACGATACACTGTCTCTATATGATATTGAAGATAATAATATCTTATTGTCCTCGATTGAATTTAGCGTTGATTTCTTTGCTGAAGCATAACAAGATGCTGTCTTTATAGGCATGTTATTATATTCAGACACTGAGAGTTTTATTGGGTCTACTACTTCAAATTCAAGCAATCCTTCTAATTTTTTCATGTTAAATTTAGTTGAATCTCATTATATAAATCTTATTGGTATTAAATATATATTATTTCATATATTTAAATCATAAGGGAAAATGACCTCGACGGGATTTGAACCCGCGACACCTAGGTTAAGAGCCTAGTGCTCTACCAGGCTGAGCTACGAGGCCAATGTATAAGTAACTTAGCAAAATCTCCAAGATTGAGACTCAATATCAATTGAGTCATCCATGTCGGAAACTACAAGGTCATTATAATTACTATACTAGATATCAATTTAAAAAAGTTTGGTTGGGTTGTTTTTACTCAACTATCTGCTTTATTGCTTCAATGTGAATTGCTACGTCAGTTCCCTTCTTTGTTAGCTTAATTATCTTGATTCTTCCTTTCTTTTCAAAGGAGACAAGTCCAAGTTCTTCTAATGTTTGCAAGATCTTTACAGCGTGAGAATATGTACAATCGACCTCTTTAGCCAATTGTGAACCGTATTTAGCTCTACTCACCTTCTTTAAAGCAATCAACATCATTGCTGGCTTTCTTCTAAAGAACAAATCAAAGTTTTTTTCCATATTGTGTATTGTATATAATTTAATATATATGTTAGAGTGCTTACTTGCTTATAAGCTTTTTCTAAGAAAATCGTCCACGTTTAGTAGATACATGAGGTATACTACTGGATATTTTCTTATTATATAATGAGTTTTCTTTTTAAGAAGTTTTCTTTTAACTTATCAATTTCAACATGTTGTCGTAACTTTTGTCGAGGACAGGATGTTCTTATTATATAATTATTATTTTAAGCTATTGTAAAATGATAGGTATCCTTTTGCAAATAACTCGGCTTCACCTGCTTGCATTTGTATTGAGGTTGTACCTTCGTTGATTGAGTCTTTTAGTGTTTGTGTTGGATCTGATGAAATTTCTGTATCGTGTATTATCTTCTTTGTTGAAGTTATAGTAATATCTGCCTTCTTACTTTTTCCCTGATATGTCTGGGTTGTTTTTTTAATTTCTGAATAAAAAGCTTGATTATCTATTTGAAAGTTTATTATTGAAGGCTCTTGGGTTAGTGGATGCTTGTGAAGTTTTGAAGATATATCTAGGCTTGTTAGGAGGCTTGTTATAAATTGTTCGTTTATTGTAGTGAATTGGGTTTGAGTTGTCGAGAGTGTTATGTCTAAAGTTTCTATATTTGTATGTTTAATTTTTTCTTGGAGAACATATTCTTGATTTGACTCATTTGTATTATCAAGTTTGTGAAGCCCAACATATACTGATATTAAATTAATAATTAATATGCTAATTAATATTGCTGTTATGACAATAATTTTTTGTGGCTGTCTAGCTTTTGAAATTAATTTATCGATATATTCTATTTTATATCCTCTTTTTTGAAGTTTCTTTGTTATTTCTGAACGAGATAATTTCTTTTTGAAAGATTTCCTTATTCTTTTTATTAATTCTTTCTCTTCCATTATATAAGACATTAACTTTGCTTAATAAATTTTATTACACAAATTTTAAATAATGCCTTTTGGTCTATTTTATATGATAGATATAAAATTAATTAGAGATAGTCCCGATTTAGTTAGGGAGAACCTTAGAAAAAGGTTTCAAGAGGAAAAGCTTGGTCTGGTTGATGAAGTTATAGCTCTCGATGATAAATGGAGGAAGGAGAGAAAAAAAGCTGACGATTTGCGTGCTAAAAGAAATAAGGTGAGTGAGGAGATTAACCAATTAATGAAAGCGAAGGAAAAAGATAAAGCTCAGATTAAAATTACAGAATCTAAAAAGATTGGGGATGATATTGAGAAATCGGCCTTAAAGGAGAAAGAATTAAGTATTGAGATCAAAACTGTTATGATGAAGATTCCTAATATTATCCACGAATCCGTTCCTATCGGCAAAGATGATTCTAAAAATGTTGAGATTGAGAAATTTGGGGAAATTACAGAACTTAGATTTGACGTCAAAGGACATGCTGAATTAGGGGAAAATTTGGGATTACTAGATTTTGATACTTCTGCTGATGTTGCTGGCAAAGGATTTTATTTTATGAAAGGAGATTTGGCTTTGTTGAACATGGCTCTGATTAATTATGCTAGAGACTTTATGATGAAAAAAGAATTTATGTATGTTGAAATACCCTTAATGATTAGACGAAGTGTTTTAGATGCTGTTTATTCTACTGCTGAGATTGAGTCTATGGGATATAAGATTGAGGGTGAGGATTTGTATATGATTGCTACTAGTGAGCATCCTTTAATTGCACAGTTTATCGGAAAAACTTTAAATGGACAGAAGTTACCTATTAAACAAACTGGTTACTCCATGTGTTTTAGAAAAGAAATTGGTTCTCATGGCGTTGATGAAAAAGGAATTTATAGGACACATCAATTTAACAAGCAAGAGATGATTGTTATTTGTAATCCTGAGGAATCTTACAAATGGTATGATGAGATGCTTTCATATTCTATTGAGTTGTTTAAATCTTTGGAAATTCCATTTAGAGTTTTAGAATGTTGTTCTGGAGATTTAGCAGATTTAAAGGCGAAAAGTTGTGACTTAGAATGTTGGAGTCCTAGGAGAAAAGAGTATTTTGAAGTTACTAGTCTTACTAATATGGAGGAAGCTCAAGCAAGGCGTCTTGATATTAAGATTGAAAAAAGTGGAAAAAGATATTTTGCCCATACTTTGAATAATACTGTCATTGCTACCTCTAGGGCATTAGTTGCAATTTTAGAGAATAATCAAAACGAAGATGGTTCTATTAACGTTCCGAAGGTTTTACAACCTTATATGAGTGGGTTGAAAAAAATTGTGAAGAAATATTAGTAGTTGGTTATAAAACAAAAACCTTATAAACTAAAATTTCGCTTTTATTTTATGATAATACCAATTAGATGTTTTAGTTGTGGTAAGCCTTTTGCACACTTATATGAAAAATACAAAAATTTAGTTAAAGATGGAAAGACACAAAAAGAAGCTTTAGATGAATTAGGTATCACAAGGATGTGTTGCAGAGCTCAGTTTCTAGGACACTCTGATGTATTGCCATTGATTAACAAATTTAAGAAGTATTAGTATTTATTCTTTCTATTCTGTGTATTAATCTGTTATTTTTCTAATGGTCTAATAAACCAAAACCCTTATAAACTAAAATTTATCTATAATATCAGACGGCCATAGTGACTTGGAAACACCTGTTCCCATTCCGAACACAGAAGTTAAGCTTGTCATGTTTGTGCTTGTACTGTCTAATGATGGGAACGTACAAAGCTGTCTTTTTTATTCTCTTTAATTATAATTTTCTTTTCAAAAAAGATATTTCTCACTCTCCTAATAAAACCATGCTACGCTCCAAAATACTAGAGAGAAAACTACAAACCATACAATTACTTTTAACCAGTTAGGGACTCTTCTTCGTATGATTGGGCTATATTCTTCTGCCTCTTCTTGATGATTTTCTTGTATACATTCTGTTGTTTCCATGTTATTCTATCTTACTTATTATTTATATTTTTATCTAAAGATTCGTATTTACATGATTTAGAAACACAAAACTTAAATATGTACATATTGTAAATAATCTATGCAATTTTGTCCTAAGTGTGGTTCAATTCTGATTATGAAACAGAAAAATTTCGGTTGTTCTAGATGTAGTTATTCTACCAAGGAAGAAATTAATATGGTAATAAAAGAAGATCATGACGAGAAAATCGGTATTACTATTATAGATAAAGATCAAGAGGCAACGATAAATCCTGTTACTAATTTTGATTGCCCTAAATGTAAAAAAGGAAAGAGGGCTTATTTTTGGACTCAACAAATGAGATCTGGTGATGAACCTGAGAGTAGATTCTATAAGTGTATTAAGTGTGAATGTGTTACTAGAATTGATTCTTAAAAAAAGATATTTTATTTCTTAATTATCTTACAAATTAATTATAAAAAGTGTCTAATGGCCCGAAGAGGGATAAACCTCTAACGCAAAGAACTTGTTCTGCGGATTAGCGAGGATTTTATATCCGAAGCCGAAGGAGGTTCAAGAATTGAAAAAATCTAATGGCCCGAAGAGGGATCGAACCTCTGCTATCTCGGTGTAAACGAGAAGGTCTACCATTAGCCTACCGGGCCATATTATAAGAATTCATTTTATGCTTTTAAATTTAATGTTTGGGAAAATGATATTCTTTAAATCTAAAACATTAATCTTCTGAAAAAATATAAGATTTCAATATTGCAGTTTCTCTTGCTTCTTGTAAATCAGGCAATGTAGCTCTACAGATACTAGTACCTTTGACTGGATCAGCTATTTGAGTTATCTTAGGATCATACATTAACACAGCATGTCTAAATGAAGTGTTTTCTGGTTGTTGAATGTCTATATCTACGGAATTAATCATGATAGCTTTTTCAAGTTGACTTCCCATGTAATTTTGTCCATCATACAATTGAACTAAGAATTGATTTAGACCAACTTTTGAATTTAGAAAGTTTCCTTGATCATTAAAATTTAATTCTGTACCATTTTTTAATATGTCGGAAATATTTCTTACTATTTTTTTTTGTTCAAAAGAACCTAAAAGAGTAAGTGGTTCTCCTGTAGAAACCATGATAGCTCTTAAATAGACAGGAAGGTTTACACTATAATCTTGGCTGATATGACCCAAGGCTTCTGCTAAATTCTTTACATATTCAACTCTAGGATTATCATTTGATTGCATATTTAATCGTAAACTTTAAAGTATATAAATGTAATTGTTTTAGTTACTCTAGAGTAGTTATCTCTAAGATTTGGGATTTTGAAAGGAATATCAGTTTTAATTAAAATCTTTCATAAATGTTCAATCATCTATTGCGTCTACCAAACCAAAAAGTTTAAAACCTTCTTTTGTCTTATTTTATTATGTTATGTGAACGGAGTTATCGGCATCATTAGGAAAGATATTCCTAGTATGAACTCTAATCAAAATCTTTTTATAGCGAACTTATCTCAATTAAATATTAATGGTGGTTGTAGTTTAATGGTAGAATGCATGGTTGTGGTCCGTGTGACCCGGGTCCGATTCCCGGTTTCCACCCTTTTTTAAAATGGTAAAAATAGATACTGTAAAAGGATTCAAAGACTTTTTGGGAGCTGAGGCGAGAAAGCGTGTTAAAATTAAGAGAATTATTGAAGATGAATTTGATAGTTTTGGTTTTGAACCTGCTGAGACTCCGATTATTGAGTTTGAGGAATTCGTGAGTGGAGAGAATTCTAATGATGA
The DNA here is from genome assembly GCA_964516745.1 of Candidatus Woesearchaeota archaeon. Classification (GTDB taxonomy): domain Archaea; phylum Nanobdellota; class Nanobdellia; order Pacearchaeales; family GW2011-AR1; genus JAGVXH01. The sequence goes on along the minus strand of CAZEYD010000002.1, from coordinate 31,845 downwards.
AGCTGTCCGTGATGTTTATAGGTTAGAAGACAGAGCAAAGAGGAAACTCGCTTTGAGATATGAATTTACTTTTCAACTTAAAAGAATTGCTAAGGGACAGAAGTTGCCGTATAAGAGATATCAGATTGGTTCTAATTTTAGAGATGAGCCAATAAAAAAAGGACGTTTAAGACAATTTACTCAATGTGATTGTGATATTATAGGTTCAACTATGAAAGATGAAGCTGAGATGATGGTATTAGCAAAAAATACTTTAGATAAATTAAATATTGAGAATACTATCTATTTTAATAATCGAAAATTGCTTAACCAAATTTTGGTCAGCGAGGAAATTGAAGAACGAAATAGAGAGCAAGTGATTAGGGAACTGGATAAGTTAGGGAAATTAACTAAGGCTGAGGTTGCGTTTAATCTGAAACCATTAGGTGCTGAAAAGTTACTTAAGAAATTCGATGAGGGTGAGAAATATTTTGAGAAATTCAAATTTTATGAAGAAATTAAAGAGTTAAAAGAATTGTGTAAAGAATATGGAATTGATATTGAATTTAGTCCAACTTTAGCAAGAGGATTGAGTTATTATAATGGAACAATTTTTGAATTTTGGAGTAAGGATATTAATGTTAGTATTGGTGCTGGGGGTAGTTATTTAATTAATGATGTTCAATCAACTGGTTTTGCTTTTGGTCTGGAACCGATCTTTTTGATATCTAATATTAAGGAAAATAATACTAATTTTATGGTTCTTTCTTTGGAACAAGATAAAGAGGCTGTAAGGCTAACAAAGAAATTGAGAGAAGAGGGAAATTCAGTTTTATTGATGATGGATAAGACAGTCAAAAGAGCGATGGAATATGCCAATGCAAAAGGCGTTGAAAAAGTTGTTTTTGTTGGTGATGAAGAAATTAAGAGTGGGAAGTTCAAGGTTAAGGATATGTTGAGTGGAGAAGAATCGGAGTTGGTTGGGAATTAGATATTATGAAAGAAATATTGTTTTTTGAAGGAAATTATGAAACGATAACCTTACCTAAAAATTCATCTAAAGCAAAAGTCTTTTATTTAACATTACATAAACTTTTTGAGTCGAGAGGATATAGTTGTAAAAATATTAATACGAATTCTAAGGAACAATTAAGAGAAAGTATTTCCTCTGAGACATATTATCTAGTAGGACATTCACAAGGTGCTACGAGAATATTAGAACAGTTTTCTTTTGAAAGTTATCCACAAGTAAAAGGAATAATTTTATTTGATCCACAACAATATGTTGAAGAAAAGTGGAATTCATTAGATATTCGTAAAATCCTGTTTGTAAATACGCAAGAGAAATGGCATAACTATTCAAATTTTCAAGTTAAACAAGAGATTGATGATGACCATTATTTTACCAAATCTTTAAATGAAATAATTCCAAGGTTAGAAGACTTTATAGAATAATTAAAATTAAAAAGATTTCACTTTCCTCAACCCAAATCTTAAAAACCAGCTTTCTTATAACCTAATATGGCAAAGATATCAGAAACTGAGAAATTCGAATTAGAGTCCTTGGTAGAGGAACTGGAGGGATATAGGGGTCGACATACTGAATTTATTACAGTTTATGTTCCAGCTGGTTTTACTTTGACGCAGGTTACTAAGCAACTTGAAGATGAAAAAGGTACTGCTACTAATATTAAAGGCAATTCTACTAGAAAAAATGTTATTAATGCTTTAGATAAGGCTATCAGAAAATTGAAAGACATTGGGAGAACTCCCGAAAATGGTTTGGCTGTTTTTAGTGGAAATGTTAGCGATAGCGAAGGAAAAGAGGATTTACAGATTTGGGCTATTGAACCTCCTAAAAAATTGAAGGTAAGAGTTTACCGTTGTGATCAAACTTTCGTTTTAGATCCATTACAAGAGATGCTAGTCACCGATGAGGTTTATGGGTTGTTAATTATTGAAAGAAACGAGGCTAGCATTGGTATTTTAGAGGGTAAACATATTAAAATTTTACAAAAAATGACTTCTGGGATTCCGGGAAAAACTCGAGCTGGTGGACAGTCTTCACAAAGATTTCATAGGATTAGAGAAAGTATGGCTAAAGAGTTTTTTAAAAGAGTTGCAGAGGCGTTAAAAAAACATTTTTTTGAGAATAAAAAGCTTAAAGGTATTTTAGTTGGAGGACCTATCCCTACTAAGGAAGAATTTTTGGACAAAGGACAGCTAACCACTCAGTTAAAGGAAAAAGTTATTGCCGTTAAGGATTTAGGAGGAACTGGAATGCCGGGACTAATTGACTTGGTAAACTTATGTGAAGATGTATTAGCAGAGCAAGAAGTTACAAAACAAAAAAGGATTTTAGACGAGTTTTTTGAAATGCTTGCAAAGAATCCTGATAAGGTTAGCTATGGCGAAGCTGAAGTTGAAGACAGACTTAATAGAGGTGCTGTTGGTAAATTAATTATTTCAAAGAGTTTAAGTAAAACGAGAATTAAGTTTTTTGAGGAATTAGCCAAGGCGAGTTCAACTGAGATTCATTTAGTTACTGAAGAAACTACAGAGGGAATTCAGTTCAATAATTTAGGCGGCGTTGGTGGAATTTTAAGATTTATGGTTATGGACTAAGCTTTCTTTTTTACAAAAAAGAAACTTTGGAAAGAAAAAATAGTTGTTGAATGTGAGACATTCAATTATTGCTCGTCCACGCTTGTGATAGAGATTTTGAATATTTTGAGAAAAGTATTAATGCTGTATGAAATTCTTAATTAAATTTGCTTTGAATTTTTCGACATTCTCTTTTTTAATATGGATACTAACCGCTTTTGGGTATCCTCTAATATTTGTTTCTTCTAATCCCATTAAGCTTTTTTCAAATAAACTAATTAAATCTGCATTCTCATATTGATAACGAGCTGTCATGTGAACAATATCCTTTTCGTCTCTTGGATACTCAAAGACACAAAATATATTCTCATTTTTTATACCCATTTTTGTGTCAATTTGTTTTGCATATGGTGATTCTGTAGTATATTTGTAGAAATATATATCTTCTATAATCTCTAAATTGTTTTCTAAAGATATCATTTGGTTATTCATCTCATATTCTATTAGTTTAGAATATTTTTCTAGTGAGCTAATTTCTTCGATTGAATTAATCTTTTGGATTAACTTGAATGCTTCTGGGTAGTCATTTTTAAAATGTAAAATTGTATTTGTTATCTTTCTAGCTACTTTTTCTTTAAACTCTTCTATTGACATCTCATATTTATTTAATATTTCTTCGACAAACTCTTTATTTTCAGGATAAATATCCCCACTATCCTCTATTAATCCTGATAAGGCAAGCCATGGCTTGGTTTCAATCAATTCATAAATTGTTTTTGATGTTGGTACATATCCTTTATTAGTTTCATCTAGAACAAGAATATATTCTGGGAGATCTCCTATTCTTGAATGATCTGTAAAAAATACTTTTTGTTTTTCTGAAAAACGATCAGCAATTAAGTTAAATCTTACATAGTTAATATCACAAATTATTACTTTATTATATTCTGATATTTGAAATTTATCAATATTACTTGCATTGCTACTATATGCTACTTCATCAACCTTTGCTCCTTTATATACACACCAATCATAAAGTATGATTCCTGATGCAAAACCATCTCCGTCGTTATGGTGAACGATTAAAACATTGTCATTTGAATCAATTTTTTCTAAGAATTCTTTAGTTTCTTGAAATGTTATTTTTGGCATTTTAACAAACCTTAGAACCGTTTTCTATGTCGTTTTTTGATGGGCTAATTAAAACCACTTTTGAATCATCGTCGCTTACTGCTGCTAGGATCATTCCTTCTGACATTATTCCTCTCATCTTTCGTGGTGCTAAATTAGAGATTACGATGACTTTCATTCCGCTTAACTCTTCTGCTGTGTAATATTCTTTTAATCCTGAAAGAATTGTTCTTGGCTTTTCTTCTCCTAGATCAATTGTTAAATTGTAAAGTTTATTTGCTCCTTCAATGTCTCCTACTTTTGTAATTTCACCTACTCGTAAGTCTACTTTTGTCCAATCTTCAAATTTAAGTTCTGCGACTCCATCCATAATTTCTTTAATTTCTAACTCTTTATTAAGTTTTGGCTTTTCAATCATATTTTCTATTCTTGAAAATAAATGATCTTGCTTTTTTATTTTAGAAATTATTAAAGGTTCATTTAACTGTTCTAATGTTAGTTTAAAGTTAAATTGTTTTGCAATTTTTTTACATGTTTCTGGCATGAATGGAGATAATAATATTGCAATTTGTTTTATTGCGTCAGCTATCTCGTAGAGAACTTTTTTATCTTTTGTTTCCCAAGGTTTTTTCTCTTGAACATATTCGTTTGTTTTATCGATGAATGCGAAGATTTCGTTTAAAACTTTATCAAATTCATATTTTTCGAATAATTCTTTTATTGTTTGTAAATTAATTTGCAATCTGTTCTCTGTTTTTTCTAATCCATTCTTTTCAATTAATCCAGAAGCTCGACTTACTAGGTTTCCTAATTTGTTTAGAAGTTCTGTGTTGTGTCTATTTACTAACGCTTCTTCGTCAAAATTACCATCATCGCCGGAGGCAAAGGGGAAGTGTCTTAGTACAAAATATCTTACTGTGTCACAACCATACTTATCTGTTAAAGTTACTGGTGAGATTGCGTTGCCTAATGATTTTGAAATTTTTTGTCCATTGAAAGAAATAAATCCGTGATTGTAAGTTACTTTTGGTAATGGATATCCTGCTGATTCTAACATTGCTGGCCAATAGACTGTGTGAAACCATGTATTATCTTTTCCCAATAAATGGACTGAAGCTGGCCAATATTCTTTGTCTTTACCTGCACCTGTTACATAATTTATTAGTGCGTCAAACCAAACATAGGTAATGTGTTTATCGTCTAAAGGAAAAGGTATTCCCCAATCAAAACTTGTCCTTGTAATTGATAAGTCCTTTAGACCTTCTTTTACCCTATTAATGATCTCGTTTCTTCTTGAAGCCGGCTGAATAAATTCTGGATGTTCTTCATACAATTTTAGCAAAAAGTCTTGATAATTTGATAACCTAAAGAAATAAGTTTTTTCTTTTATTTCTTCTATTTTTTTTCCTGGATGAATTGGACACTTGCCGTCTACCAAATCTCTTTCTGTTACATAAGCTTCACAACCGACACAATAATTACCAGAATATTCTCCCAAATAAATATCTCCTTTTGCATTTGCCTTTTCTATAAATTCCTTTACAACTTCTTTATGATCTTCATCAGTTGTTCTGATAAACCTATTATATTGAATGTTTAATTTTTCCCATGCTTCTTTAAATTTCAATGATATTTCATCGACAAATTCTTTTGGTTCTTTACCTGCAGCTTTTGCAGAACGTTCTACTTTTTTACCATGTTCGTCTGTTCCTGTTAAAAACCAAACATCTTTTCCTAGAAGAGAATTCCATCTAGCAAGGACATCGGCTACAATTTTTTGATAAGCGTGTCCTATATGTGGTTCCGCATTAACATAGTCAATTGCTGTTGTTACATAGTATTTTTCTTTCATAGAAATATAACTGGTTTTTGATATAAAAAGTTAAGGGTCTTATGGATTACAATAATCCTTATATAGATAAACCTCTTAATTATTTTATGTTAGGAGAAGATAATCGTACAAAAGGAGATTATCAAGATTTTTTAGAATCATCGCCTAAAGCTATATTTAGAGATATAAATTCTGAATCTTTTTTATTAGAACAGAACTTAGAAGAGGATAGAAAAAAGGTAAAAATGTTTTCTTATTTAGTAGATATGTTTGGGGAGCCTCTTTCTCGTAGTGGGTTATCAATTATATTGGTAGATGATCCTGATGATAGTATCGTAAATAGATATTGGACGGAAGGGACTAGTCTCTATCATTGGATTGTTAGTACAGAGAATCCTGTTTCAAAGTATTTTGATTCTGAGTTCCCCTATAGAAAAATTGTAGCAAGTGTTAACATGCTTCATCCTGACCTCTTAGGTGGACGTCCTGCTATTCATGCTTATGGAGCGAATACCCTTTCAAAAAAGAGACTTAATATCTTTTTAAATAATCTAGCCGAACTTGGATTGCAAGACAAGTTTAGATATCACGAATATCAAAAGGAATGGAATGAGTAATCCTTTATAGTAAAGATTAAATAGTTTTTCTTATTATACGTTTAATGGTAAAAGAAGATGATAAAAAAAAAGTTTCTAAGAAGAATGATGTAAAGAAAACAATTAAATCTACTAATGTTAAAAACAATAAAGGTAAAAATAAAAATGTTGTTGTTAAAAAAAAGGTTTTTAAAAAAGTTAGAATCAAACCTAAGGTAATAGAAAAAAAGAAGGTTGAGATTGTTAGAAAGAGGGTTAAACAAGATATTAAAGAGAAGAAAAACCTAAATGAAGATGAAAATAAAAACAGGAACGAAGATGAAAAGATTAAGAAAATTAAGAGAGAAGAATTAGAAGCCAAACAAAAAGAAAGAGCTGAAAAACGAGAGGACAGACAGGAAAGACGTGAGAGAAAACGAGAGCGACGAAGAAAAAGAAGAAAGTTTACTAGAATTATCAAATTAGTTATTTTTCTTTTTAATCTATACTTCATATTGAATATTTATGCTATTACTCAATTAAATACTGATGTTACAATTGAAAGTGTACAAGAGGAATTATTTAATTTTGAGATAGACCCAGCTAATTTGACTTTCCCTGACTCGAATCGAGATTTAAATATTAATATTGAGAATCCTACTTGGATTCCTGTATTATTCCCTTCAATCGGTATTGATGTTCGGCAAAAAGATATGAAAATTGTTAATGCTAGAGTTGACTGGTTTAGAGTTAAACCTAAATCCAAAAAGGTTGTTAATGTCGATGTTATGATTAATTATAAAGAGTTCTTACCTTTGTTGATTAAACAACAATTGAGTGGAGAGAAAATGGATGGGAAAGCCGAAATTGATTTATTCCTGTTTAAAAAAAGGGTTTACACTTTGGAACAAAATTTGTTTGGATTTTAATTATAATAGTGTAGAATAAAATGTATCTAACATATGTTATTCAGAAAAAGTTTTTACAAATTTCTGGGTAAGATTCTCTATTTTATGCCATGTTTTTTCTAATTTTTTATTTGACTCAATTATTGCTTCTAAAATAAACTTTTCATTAACCAAGATTTCTGATTTTATAATTACAGGAGCTACTATCCATTCGGTTGATACAATTTCGCAAATAAACTTTTTATTATTAGAAATAATTCCGGAACGCTTAAACCCAGATTTTTTTGCGATATCTATTAAGTTGATTGCATCTTTGAATGTTTTACATGCAACGTGTAATGCTGCAGGTTCTTGTCTTAGATATAATATCTCTTGATTTCTATTTTCTAATATTATTTTCCAAATATGCTGTGGATTTGCAAAATCATGAGTTTTATATAAGAATGCATTCTTAATCTTTTTAGTTGATGTTTTTAAAAGTGTAATTCTTCCGGCACATGATGATGTTGTAAAATAATCTAGATGTTTGTTTATCTCGTTACAAAGTGGTTTTATTTTATCATCCCATTGTTGTTCGTGAGATTTATCTATTTTAATGAGTGCGTTTTGTTTTTCTAGATTGAAGTTTGCCATGAATATTGAAAGGGAAATAGATTATTATTTGTTTTGGTTGGGAGATTGTTCTCTGGTTAACTATTCGATGATATCATCCGCCCATACCAGGAATCGAATAACAGAAAGGGGACTAATTATATTTTTTCTTTTTAGCCACTGTTTTCTTAGCAGATGTTTTCTTCTTAGTTACTGACTTACTAATCATTCCTCTTTTTCTAAAAATAACTATCATCTTAAATATTATAAAACCAACAGTAAGAGACAATATTACTGTTAAGGTAATAAAAATTGAATTAGCAACGTCTGGACTTTCTAAATCGCAAACATCGGGACAAGGACCATCACAATCAATTCCAGCCTCACCTTGGTTTTTCTTCCCATCATGACAAGTAGGACAAGCATCACACTCTCCGCCACAATCAATTCCGGTTTCACAAAATCCATCATGACAATTTTTTACACCATCATTACACCTAGGATTAGTTATAAAATAACAGACTTTTGTTTCTTTGTACCCAATGGTGTTATTGATACATTCTCTAGTTTGATAACCACACGTATTGTCTAAGTATTTTAATTGGTTACATTGTTCTTTGTATGAATTGTAGTCATTCAAACTTATAATCTCATGATCGAATGAATCATCGATATTTTGACAATTGTTCCAATTTGTGCATGTATTATTATTGGAATATGGTTCAAAATAACCGCTACTACTACCGCTGCTACTACTAGAAGAAGAATCAACAGGACAAGCAACATTTTGCAAGGTAACATCCCAATCTGTAGAAGAGTTAAGGAGACCATCATCAACAAGTATACTTATATTATGTTGTCCGCCAATTCCACAACCAAAAGAATAGTTGAATTCGTTAAAATAATTATATTCTGAATCTTTTAATACAGTTTCTGAATCCTTTTCAACTTCATCAACAAATAGCTTAACAGATAATGCATCTCCGTCTCCGTCAAAGATATTAATGTTGAAAGATGAAGTTGTTCCACCAACCATTTCAATATTAGTTTCGGTAGGGCTGAAAGATGTTATTTCAGGAGTTCTACTTTCGTTACTTATTGTTAAAGCAAATTCATCACATACCATATTGCTAGAACCATTACTACCACAAAGCTCAGTAATATTTTCATGTAAGTCCAAGAGGGGATTATCTTCGACACAAACCTTTAATGAATAAACTTCTAGTGGCGAGAATTGATCAGCTTCATAAAGCATACTCCCATTTTCATCGATATTAAATAAACTAAAGCTGTCTCCATTTGCGAAACTTAGATTGAATGTTAAATTTCCGTCGGAACTTAAACCATCTTCAACATCAGAAACATTAAAGGTTTCTGAGAATGTGCTATTGGAATTATTAATCCAAATTTTGAATACACCCATATCTTCAGTGCTTGGAATTTCATTAATCTCTAAGATTTTGAAAGTAACTTCTGCAGAATTTTCAAAGTCAAGATTATCAATGGCAGAGATATTTCTTGTATGATTTCCTACATCTTCTTTGCTCATATTATTATTAGAAAAGAGCTCAATATCGAAAATTGGGCTTCTATCGTCTGAAACCATTCTAGCAAAAAATAAATCTCTAGGTAAAGAATCTACAATGCTTAAATTTCCATCATAATCAATGACTTGAAAATCTGTACTAAATTCAGCACCTTCACAGCCATAATATTCGGAGCTAATATTTAAGATAACTGGGCTTGCTTCGATATCTGATATTGTAACATCCCAATGATTTGTTTCCTCTTCAACCAGAGGATATTTCAAAAGAGTTGTAAAAACAAAAAATTCATTGGTAGAATTTATATCTCCAGTCGCATTCACATACCATGTAACAATTTCTGACTCATCCTCATTCAAATTCACTGTATAAGGATTTGTAACATTTGTGTAGAATGGAGTTCCATCACCGAAAGGAATCAAACCATCTTTCCCCGCACTTCCACTAAAAAAGATATTGTCAAAATTAAGGGGTGGAGTATGTCCAGTACAATCCCCCAAATCACAATCACAGTCATCAGCAGTTACGGGACTATTACTATTTCTTTCAGAACTAGGACAAAGAAAATCAAAATCGTTTGAACCTTCAAAATAAACATAAATTAGAATACAATCTCCATCTCCATCCCCTCCAGCACTATAAGAATCGCACTCCACGTCATCCATAATTGATATATCTTGCTGATTATCAACACATCCATATGAATCATCGTATTCTTCAACATGCCAAGGATCTCCTAAAAAATCATTTTCTATCATATAATCAATATCCATTAAATCACTACATGCTGACGTACAATCTTCTCCTGATGGATTACATCCCTGAATAGGATCTAAACTTACATTTATTTCTCCACAATCATCAGATTTACAAGTAACATTAACACTGATTTCGAAGAAAGTATTATTTGTGACATTAACACTACTAATCCCAGATACGGGTGTTAATATCTCAATTAGTAAAGCAGATGAATAATACAGATTTGTGAAGTTTTCGTCATTAATATCACAAAAATCAAGTTCATCACAATAATAGTAATTAGAAGAAAAATTTCCAAAATAAGGTAAACTAATGGAAATATTAGATGTGTTAAATGTACCACTAATATTTATATCCGTTTCATTAATCAATGTTCCAGTAGAATTCCAGAGATAAAAAGTAATATTTTTTAGTTCTCTATAACTACTAATATTTATGATAAAGTCAATATCCTCTTGTAATATTTGTTCGTTATTTTGAGGAAAAGTTAATTCTATCTCTGGCGGAGCACAACTTGGATCTAATCCTCCATCAGTAATAGACCAACTGTATGTATCTATTATATTTGTTCTTTCTGTTTCTTTATGACAATATGTTGTATCACCAACTGAGAAAGTTTTCCCAGACAACAAACTTGGTAATAATGACCATTCATTTAATAATTTGTCATAATTTTCTGTGGAAAAATTCGTTCCTTTCAAAAAGTCGTAAAACAACTGAACACTACTAACATTCCAAGAGCTTAGGTCACTGTTGAAATTTGAAGCATTTGCAAACATATTATACATATAAAGTACATTACTAACGTCCCAAGAACTAAGATTACTAGTAAAATTAGATGCATTAAGAAACATATTGTTCATCGTATGTACTTTGCTAACATTCCAAGAGCTTAGATCACTGTTAAAACTTGAAGCGTTTTCAAACATATATTCTGTAATAACTACATTACTAACATCCCAAGAACTTAGGTCACTGTTGAAACTTGAGGCGCCTTTAAACATACTGCTTATAGATGTAACTTTGCTTGTATTCCAAGAACTTAGGTCACTGTTGAAACTTGAGGCGCCTTTAAACATACTGCTTATAGATGTAACTTTGCTTGTATTCCAAGAACTTAAATTACCATTAAAGTTTGAATTACTAAACATGCCAGACATAGAAGTTACATTACCAACATCCCAAGAACTAATATCACCATCAAAATAAATATTTTTACTAAACATATCATTCATACGAATTACATTACCAACATCCCAAGAAGAAATATTACCATTGTATGAGTTATTTTGAAATAAGCTATCCATATAAAGTACATCACTTACATCCCAACCACTTAAATCACTGTTAAAACTTGAAGCACCAGAGAACATACCACCCATACTAGTTATACTACTTATATTCCAATTATTCAAATCACTATTAAAATTTGGAGTCCTTAAAAACATAGAACTTGTAGCGATGACTTTACCAATATCCCAGGAACTTAAATCACTGTTGAAATTTGAAACACCAGAAAACATATGATTCATATCAATTACTTTACTTGTATTCCAAGAACTTAAATCACTAGTAAAACTTGAAGCCTCAGAGAACATATAGCCCATATCAGTTACTTTACTTGTATCCCATGAACTTAAATCACTAGTAAGACTTGAAGCACCACGGAATATACTATGCATATCAATTACATTGCTAACATCCCAACCACTTAAATTACTATTAAAATCTGAAGCATAATAAAACATTCCCTCCATATCAGTTATACCACTTATATTCCAATTGTTAATACTTGGAATATAAGTAATCCCACTTTGTGAAAATGCATACCTTAGAGTCGTTGTTCCTGTTAAATTCAAAATATCGGTAGCACTAATATTTAAATTGCTAGTACCTTTAAAATACCCTCCATAAAAATTATCTCCTAAATTAAGACAACCCCATTGTTTTATTTCTAATAATTTCAACTTATCTCCAGAATCAGAATAGGTACTACCAAAATTAAATTCAACAATTGTACCATTAATTTGAACTTGATATGTACCAGCGGCATCATATGTGTGTGTCTTATTTGTACTGTCCGAAGATGTTATTATGCTTGTACTTTCATCTCCCCAATCAACTGTAAAATTATATTCATGTGTTCCTGTATTAGTAAGAGGTAAAGTTATTTGATTATCATTACTATCTCCAACATTGTCTGTTTTCCATACTGTTACGAAAGTCTCTTCAGTATAGGTATCTAATGTATGAAAGACGGAGAATCCGGTAAATGAGAAATTTAAAATTAAAAGGATTAGAGATAATATAGATATACTTAAGATTAATTTTGCTATGAATTTCATATTTATAGAGAAATATTGAGATATTTAAATTTGTTGATGAAACGACAAAATATTAGGCACCAATTTCTCACTCGTTTTTAACAAAGCCATAATCTTTCTTTTAAAAGTATCAAAATCACTGACGATAAATCAATTAATAGCGTCGATAAAACAATCCGCCCATACCAGGAATCGCCGTCGAATATAAAATGCTCGGACCCCAGATGATAATCTGGAAAACAAATCTAAAGATTTGCTTTAAACCAAGATGCCGGCATCCAGTTTGCGTAACGCCCATACCAGGAATCGAACCTGGATGCCCCGAAAGGCCTGGATAACTTGATTTGAATCTCAAATGCAAGATATGAAACTCGCATGAGTTACTTTTCAAGTCCAGTGCAATACCATTATGCGATATGGGCTGATTATATTAGAGATGAGAAATAGTTTTTAAGATTAGTGGTTTATACGCCCATACCCCGAATCGAACGGGGATGCCCCGAAGGGCCGCGGGTTCGAGCCGCGTGCAATACCATTATGCGATATGGGCTTTGGCTCAGATTACATTTGTGAAGCAACTTGTTTGCTACTCTATGCGATATGGGCTTATTCTAACTGATTATCAAACTTATCCTATAATTATAATCAGTCTTTTATATGTTATCATTTATTTCTATTTATGTCTGCCTCATTTCATCCTGACGAATTTCCTAGAGAAAAACTCCTTAATTATGGTGTTGAGACTCTGACTAATTATGAACTCTTGGCCATTTTATTAAATACCGGAACGAAAGATGAGAGTGTGTTGGACATCGCCAAAAAGCTGAGTTTGAAATATAATTTACAAAGACTTTCTGTGGTATCTATTTCTCAATTGAAGAGTGAATATGGTATTGGACAAGCAAAGGCATGTAAGATTATTTCGTGTTTTGAGTTAGGGCGAAGAATTAAAGAACCTGACAAGACAAAAAAGATATTTGTGAATTGTGCAGAAGATATTGCAAATGTTTTGTCACCAATAATACAACATCTTGAACAAGAATGTTTGATGGCCGTGTTTTTGAATGCTCGAAAGAAAATAATTAGTAAAAAGAAAATTTTTATTGGGTCGTTAAGCGAATCGATTATTAATCCTAGGGAAATTTTTAAATATGCGTTAGAAGAAGGCGCTGCTGCAATTATTTTAGCACATAATCATCCGTCTGGTGATCCAACACCATCCGAATCGGACTTAAAATCTACAACTGAAATCATTAAAGCTGGGAAATTTATGGGTATTGAAATACTTGATCATGTTATTTTGGGTAGAAATAATTATTGGAGCTTGAATGAAAACGGAATGATTTAGTCTTTAATAATCTCGTCTCGTATCTTCATCCCTTTTTTTGTTAGTTCATAAACTCTTCCTGTTTTCTCATTAGGATTAATACATTGTGCGATTCCTTTAACTCGAAATTGTCTGAGTACATCACTAACATTGTTTAAACTCAGTTTTGTATCATCTTTTATTTGTGTTGGTATTTTTGCTTTATTCATAGCATGTATTATCTTTCTTCTCTGACTTCCTTTTAATATCCAACCATAATCTGTATCCATATTTTTAGGTATAGATTAAGAATAAAAAGAGTTACACTGGAGTTATACCAAAAGAATAAAAATACTTGTGTTTTTTAAGGATTATGAAATATTTAAGGTCTATTTTGTGGTGGATGCATTGTAATGGTTGGATTGATTTTGACAGATTTAAGAGGATTTGCTATTCACACTAGATTTATAAATTGTGATTATTTAATTCTTTTATGAATAAAAAGACAACCACAATTCTTATAAGCATAGTTATTTTTTTCATAATTGTAATTGGGTTTTTGATTATACAAACTAAAATTACAGGAAATATTATTATGGCAGAGAATCCACAAATAAAAATGCAAACTAGTAAGGGGGATATAGTAATAGAATTATATTTAAAGGAAGCACCTATTACGGTCGAGAATTTCTTGGTTTATGTCAATGAAGGGTTTTATGATGATCTGATTTTTCATAGAGTTATTCCTAATTTTATGATTCAAGGTGGTGGTTTTGAATCGGATGGTAGTGAGAAAGAGAATAAAGCTCCGATTAAATTAGAATCTAATAACGGATTAAGTAATGAGAAAGGAACTATTGCTATGGCTAGGACCTATATTCCTAATTCTGCTACTTCACAATTTTTTATTAATCTTCAAGATAATGACTTTTTGAATTATGCTGATGGAGTAGGTAAAGAAGGATATGCTGTTTTTGGAAAGGTTATTGAGGGTATCGAAATTGTTGAGGCGATTGGAATGGTTCAAACAACTATGAAAAACGGTATGCAAGATTGGCCTACTGAAGATATTAAGATCATTAAAATTGAATCTATTGAATAATCGTATATAGTTAAGATAATATCATTTTATTTACTACAAAAACGAATATTGAACGAGTTAATGTATCTATTTTCTGACATTTCACTTTTTCTTTGAACTGTAAGCCTTGCCTTAATTCTCTTGGTATCAAAAAATACTTAGTTGCTTCATTAGCACCCCTTTGAGAAAGATTTGTTTTTATTTCCGCCGCATCTTCTGAAAACATGTGTACGTTTTTTATATGTCCTTTAAGCTCTAAAGATTCTTCATAATCTAATTCAATTTCAAATATCACCTTATTGTCTTTTATAGCCTTTGAGCTGATTATAGTGCCCATTAGTATTAGTTAAATTATACTTTTATTTAAAGTTATTCAATAAATAGGATAAGAAATCGAAAAAGTTTTCTATTCTATCTATTTGATGGGAACTCTTTTAAATAAAAGAGGGTATTTCTTTTGATGGGGGAGATAATTAATTCTAAATCCGCTTATGGAAATAAAATGATTTATAAAATATTATTAAATGAAACTGAAGCTATAAATTTAAAGGGTCATATGAGAAATGTTCATATCTTTGCTAAAGAAAGATGTTATTATGAAACTAATATTTTAGAGAGAGGAAACAAAAAAGGTGCTAAATATTTTATCATTCCAAGAAAATTAAAAAGTAGGCAAAGACCTAGATTTGCTAAGATAAAATATCAAAAAATTGACAATGGCAATGAAGTTTTCTATATTTGTACCGTAAATAAAGACTCATTACATTAATACAAACAAGGCAGGTAGCTCAAATCCATCAAAAAGGGACCAACTAGTTCACTCAATCTTGCAACCCTTCAAGCATCTTGACACTTAATTTAGGGCTGCTCCAATCAAGGTCTGACCCGATTCATTAAGGCGAGATCAAGAAGGACAAAACATCAACATTCCCTAGTCAATATTATTAATTTCCTTTCACACCCTACCTTATTAGTTCGCCATAAAGCCCGTTTGCGCGAGTGCGTGGGGCTAACACGCCAACATAGTTTGCTATATTGAAAGTTCAATTTGATTTATAAGATTTACGATAGGTCCAAAAACTTATAAATCAAATTATAATTCAATAAGTATATGCCCCGATCGCATAGCGGTATTGCACCGGATTGCTAATCCGGGCCCTTCGGGGCCGGCAGGTTCGACTCCTGCTCGGGGCGTATGAGAATCTTGAATGATTCGTTTAATAGATGTTTCTTAAAAGTTTTGACATAGTGTTCGGTAAATATAGAGAATTCTCGTCTTCTCAATAACATAAATTCTTAAATAGTTAAGATTGGTTCACTATATATGGAATTAGTAGCATTGTTATCAACGGGGAAAGGTTCTTGGGGACAGGTAGCCGGACTTATTAGAAAGGGCGAATGGGAGAAGATTATTGTGATAGGAACTTCTTTTGCTAAAGACTTTAATGTAACTGGTATTCCTTTTGATTTTATTGAATATGATTCCAATAAGGGATTGCTCCAAATGAAAAAGGAATTTGAAAGAAAATTAAAGGATAAAATAGATAGTTTAGAAGTCGCTTTATCAATTGCTTCTGGAAATGGAAAGGAACATATGGCCTTACAATCTGCTTTGTTGGCCCTTCCCGTCGGTGTGAGATTTACTGCGTTGACAAAAGACGGTATTATTATGTTGTAAGAATTACTGTATTTTTCTTTATGTATTTTTGGGCTTCTTCCAATTTTAACTTGCTTTCGGCATAAAATGTTAATAATTTATCACCTTTAGATATTTTTCCTATATGTTTATGCAAATATACACCAACTGAAGATAACTCTGGGGATCCTAAAATCCGACAAACCATATTGATATTTTTATTATCTATACTGATTATTTTTCCTGTTCTATTTGCTACAATTATTTTTGTATATTTGGCCAATTTTAATGATTTTATTCTCTTGTCAAAATCTTTGTGTCTATTTTGAACGTTTATAATTTCTTTAAATTTTTTATATGCTTCACCGCTTTCTAATATCTCCTTTGCTTTTCTGTCTGAATCTTTTATACCTCCTAACTCTAATAATTTGCTTGATAAAAATAATGACTTTTCTTTAAGATCTTTAGGAGCATCTATATCGTTTTTTAAAACTTTTAAGATGTCTAACATCTCTAATACAGGTCCTATTCCATTTCCTATTGGTTGTTGACCATCTGTGTAAACAACTAGAATCTTCATCCCAAACTCTTTCGCGATTTTTTCGAATTTATGCCCGAGTTTTTTAGATTCATTAAGTGTAGCTATCTTTGCTCCTCGCCCGTATGGAATGTCTATTAGAATCTTTTTACTATCTGCTGCTATTTTTTTCGACATTATAGATGCTAATAATTGTGATTCTATATCTAAATTTAATAACCTTTCTACTTGGATTATTTTATCGTCACTTGGAGAAAGCATTAGTCCTCCTCCCCATACTAAACATCCGTTAACCTTGTTAACAATGTTTTCTATTTCATCCGACTTTAACTCCACATTTGCTATTGTCTCAATAACATCAGCAGTTCCCGACGCAGAAGTTATTGCTCTTGAGGAAGTTTTAGGAATTTTTAATCCCGCTGTTGCACATATACTAACTATAATTGGTGTTGTTCTGTTACCTGCAATACCGCCGATACAATGTTTATCAACGATATTATTTGATGAAAACTTTAATTTCATTCCTGTTTTTACCATAGCACGAGTTAAAAATACAGATTCTTGTATTGTCATACCTTGTATTTTTTGTGCTGCCAAGAAATAGGCTATTTCGGCTTCTGTTAAATTGTTTTTTACTATCTGTTCAATAACTACTCCTATTTCTTTTTCTGTTAATTCTTTACCAGAAATTTTACTCTTAATAATTTGTGCAGCTTGTGACATTTCGGCTGCATAAACATCTAACCGATTTCCTGTTTTTGCCGAGAATGCTTGGGTTACTTCTTCTGACAAACCTATTTCGTCTTCCTTAACTAGTTTTGGGAAAATATCTACAACAGCATAAAATTTATGTTTATTTTCTAGACATACTCTATCATTTTGAAAAACATTTAATCTTTTTGCTGTTTGAGAATGCAAAACTACAACTGGACGACCTGCTAACCAATTAAAGTTTTTTACTTTTAATCTCATCTCTTCTTTCTATTTTATATAATTTAGTAAATTTTCCAGATTTATACATCTCTATAACAATTAATGCATATGCTAGAATTAATGGACCTAGAATTAAACCGATTATGCCGAAAACCATTAAGCCACCAACTGTACCAACTAAACTTACTACTACTGGTAAGTTCGAAGATCTAGATAGAAAATATGGTCTAATTAAATTATCAATATTAGAAACAAATATGGCTCCATATAAAGCTAAAATTATAGCTATCGTAGTATCTCCCTGCATTAATAAGAATAATGCCGCAGGTCCCCACACTAACCATGGTCCTATTATTGGTATTATTGATAATACCATTGATAACACTGTTAATGTCAAGATATTATTAAATCCTAAAATCAGGAATCCCAATCCCATCAATAATCCTTGTATTAATCCAACTAATACTTGCCCCATTAAAACAGCGTTTGTTACACTCTTAAATTCATTTGATAACATCTTACCTGTTCCAATTGAGAAGGGAGATATTTTAGCAATATATTTATTCAGAACTTCAAAATCTCTTATCACAAAAAAGAATATAAAAAATGTTACGAATATCTGTAATAAAATCCCTGGAATATTAATTAGTATCTTTGAGAACGATTGCATAATTGAATTAACGGATTGATTTATGAAGCTATTCAAAGATGTATCTAGTCTGTGTATTATTTCTTCGCTTAATAATGGCGTTGAAATCTTATTGAATATCGCACTTAAATCAAAGGCTTGTAAATCTCCATAAACCTGAAATGTTTGACGTATTAATGTTGGGGTGAAGGAAACAATAGGTATTATTATTAGAGATAATAAAAACACTAACATTATTATTGTTGACAAGGTCTTATTTCTGAATACCTTCCTTAACTTTTTTTCGACTGGTCTGAAGATGTATCCGAATATAAAACCAAATATAATTGCTATTAGAATTGGCTTCAAAACCATATACGCCAAAACTAGAACTATAAGGATTAACACCCATGTTATAATATTATTTAATTGCTCTTTTTCCATTACAGATACTACATTAAAATATTTTATAAATGTTAGTCTATTTGTTCTGTTAACAAAAATTATTTTGACGTAAACTTTATAAAGGGAAATTACGCAGTGATTTTGTATAATGGGTTCAAAACTTGAATGTTTGGACTTGGTAATTTTGACTATGGGTTAAGTCAATTCAAAGCGAAGTGCTATTCGTGTATGAAAGTAAATAGTAGAGACTATAAAAAATGACAAACAATAATCACCAAAGAAAGGGAAGCTTACAATTCTACCCTAGGGTCCGTGCAAAGAAAATTATTCCTAGAGTGAATTGGAATGGTGTAAAAAAAGATGGTATAGGTATATTAGGTTTTGTTGGATATAAAGTTGGAATGACTTCTGTTTATGTAAAGGATAATACTGAGAACTCTTTAACAAAAGGAAAAAAGATTGTTATGCCTGGAACTATTATTGAATGTCCAAAAATGAATATTTATTCTGTGAGATTTTATAAAAACAAAAATGTGTTAAAGGATTTTATTGTAAATAATAGCAAAGACTTAAGAAAAAAAGTTAAGTTACCAAAAGATATCAAAAAGATTGATGAAGAACTTGATTTTGATGATGTAAGAATTATTGCATTCTCTGGTATTAAAGATGTAGGAGCTATTTCTCAGAAGAACCCAGATTTTATAGAGCTTGGACTAAATGGTAGTAAAGAAGAGAAATTAGAATGGGTAAAATCTCACCTTGATAAGTCATTCTCTATTAATGATGCATTCGTTGGTGGCTTGGTAGATATTGTGGCAGTCACAAAAGGTTATGGTACTCAGGGTCCTATGAAAAGATTTGGTATTGCATTAAAAAGCCATAAATCTGAAAAGGGAAGGAGAAGACCAGGTTCATTATCATCTTTTGGATTGAGAAGAGTTACTTTTAGAGCACCTCAAGCTGGTCAAACCGGATTTCATACTAGGATAGCTTATAATAATGTGATTTTAAAAATTGCAGATATCAAGACTGAAGATATTAATATGTTGGGTGGATTTCACAAATATGGAAATATTAAAAATGATTATGTTATTGTAAAAGGATCTATTCCTGGTCCAAAAAAGAGAGCTATCATTTTAAAACAATCTATCCGTCCTACAAAATATCAAACTAAACAAAATTACGAATTTATTAATTTAAGATGAAAACAAAGATTTTAGACAAAAAAGGGAAAGAAAAAGAAACTATCGAGTTACCTCAGAACTTTGAGTCTAGAATTAGACATGATATTTTAGCAACAGTTTTTGAAGCTCAAAAATTGGCTTATACTCAAAGTTACGGTGCGAAACCAGGTGCTGGTGCTCAATATTCTGCTTCTGGTATTTTAAGACATAGAAGACATGTTTGGAAAACAACTTATGGAAAGGGTATATCTAGAGTTCCTAGGAAAATTATGTCTAGAAACGGAGCTTCATTTAATTGGGTTGGAGCAACTGTATCAAGTGCCAGAGGTGGTAGACAACCACATGCTCCTAGAGCTGAAAAAAATAGATTCAAAAAGATTAATAAAAAAGTCTTATTGATTGCATTAAATTCTGCGCTTGTTGGAACTATAGATAGTGCTTCTTTAAAGGATAAATATGGCAAAGACTTTCATTCTGGATTTGTTTTTGACGAAGACATACTGGATGTAAATACAAAGGATTTCTTAACTACATTAAAATTAGTTTTTGGAGATGCTTACGAGAAAGTTTTAAAAGTTAAATCCGTTAGAGCTGGACGAGGAAAAACAAGAGGTCGAAAATATAAGAGTAATGCCGGTTTATTATTTGTTATTAGTTCGGATGAGAATATGAAAAGAAGCGGAGTCGATGTTGTTAAGGTGAATGAATTAAGGGTTGCGCATTTGGCACCAAATGGAAGTCCTGGAAGACTAACTTGTTATACTAAGAATGCAATTAAAGAAATAGGAGAGAGATTTAAATGAAAACAATAATTTTAGAGAAGGTGAAAGCTACAGAAAAAATTGTTAAGCAAATTGAAGTCGATAATATTTTAGTTTTTGAAGTTGATAGGTCAATTAGAAAGCCTGAAATTAGAACTGAAGTGGAAAGTTTATTTAAAGTTAAGGTAGACAAAGTTAGAACTCATACTCTTAAGAATAAAAAGTATGCTTATGTTAAATTAAAATCTGATTTCCCTGCAATTGATGTTGCTACGAAATTAGGGATTATGTAAAATGGGTAAAAGAATAATTCAGCAAAGACGTGGAAGAGGAAGCTTAACCTATAGAGTTAGAAGTAAGGCTTCTTTAGATTCTAAACCTGGTTATCTGTCTAATTTAGAAGGTGAATATAAAGTTGTAAAACTTATAGCATCGCCCGGTCATTCTACTCCTATTGCTAAAATGATGGGTAACAATAATAATACGTTTTATGTATTTGCTGTCAATTTATTATATGTTGGGCAAATCATAACTGTTGGTGGATCTAATCCTGGAGACATTTCTTGTTTGGGGGATTTAAAAAATGGAACTAAAATCTTTAATATTGAACATAAACAGAAAGATGGTGGAAAGTTTGTTAGGAGTGGTGGGTCTTCTGCAACAATCATGAACAAAAACGGTGGGACTGTTACTGTACTTATGCCATCTAAAAAAGAAAAGAAATTTAATGTCTTATGTAGGGCAACTGTTGGAATTGCTTCTGGTGATGGTAAATTAGAAAAACCAGTTATGAAAGCTGGTACAAAACATTATATTATGAAATCTAAATCTAAATTATGGCCAAGAACATCTGCTGTTAAGATGAACGCAATTGATCATCCCTTCGGATCTGGACGAGGAAAAAGAATTAAGAGTAAGATTGCTAAAAGAAATGCTTCACCTGGTAAAAAGGTTGGCTTAATTAGACCGAGTAGAACCGGTAGGAAGAAACGTTAAAATGGCAACTATACAAGTAATTCAAAAAAATAAGGAAAAGATCTTTAGAGGTATTAATTTAGAAAAGTTAAAGGAATTAGAATTAAGAGAATTTGCTAAATTAGTAAAATCTAGATCTAGAAGATCTATTCTTAGAAATGATGATGTTATAAATAAATTTATTAAGAAATGTGAAATTCGTACTGCTAGCGGAGGACAAATAAAAACTCATGATCGAGAAATGATTATTGTCCCAAAAATGGTAGGATTGAGTATCTTTGTCCATAATGGGAAAGAATTTCAAAAGGTTGATATAACTGAATTCATGTTGGGACATAGGTTCGGAGAATTCTCTATGACGAGAAAGGTTGCAAAACATTCTAAATTAGGAAAGAAGAAATAATAATGGTAGAAGAAAAAATAAAAACAGTGCCTAAGGAATTGAAAACAAAGATAGTTGAAACTCCTAAAGAAGATATCAAGGATGTCAAACCTGTAGTAAAGAAAAAGAAAAAAGACAAAATAATAAAGGACAAGGCTATCGCAAACGCATTTTCTTTGAAAATTTCTCCTAAACAATCTAAATATGTTTGTAGGATGATTACTGGTAAGACTCCAGAGAGGGCAGCAATCTTATTGGAGAATGTAATTAAGGGTAAACAGCCAGTTAAAATGACTGGTCTTGAAGTTCCTCATCAAAAAGGTAAAGGTATTGCTGGTGCTAGATTTCCAAAGAATACATCTCAAGGTATTTTGGATATTGTAAAGCAATTAGCGGCGAATGCTGTTACAAATGGGATTGAAGATCCTATTATTACAATTGCTATACCTAACAAAGCATCTGCCCCTTTCAAGAAAGGCGGAAGAAGAGGAAAGAGGACACATCTTCATTTGGAAGCTGAGAGTAGAGCTAAATTAAAAGGGAAGAAAAAATAATATGGAAGAAAAAATGTTTGTAAATGTTAGAAAAGATGAATATAATGTAAAATTATTTATAAAAAAGATGTTTGGGAAAGGTAAAATCTCTAGGGTTAAGATTGAATACACCCCTGTTGGTGAAAAAGTCATTATCGCTACAAGTAGGCCCGGTCTAATAATTGGTAAGAAAGGAGAAAAGATTATTCAATTAACTGAAATCTTAAAAAGGAGATTTAAAATGGAAAATCCTCATGTCGACATTGAAGAAATTATTCATCCTGAATTTGATGCACAATTAGTTGCTGATGATATTGCGTTAACTCTTGAAAGATTCGGTGCTTCTAAGTATAAATCAACAAGTTATAGAGCATTAGGTAGAATAAAGAAATCTGGTGCCCAAGGTGCTGAATTGAGAGTCTCGGGAAAATTACCAAGTGATAGAGCAAGAGTTTGGAGATTTGCCTTTGGTTATTTGAAGAAAACTGGGGAACCTTCTAAAGTTGTTGACAAAGCGGAGAGTGTTGCTCAAACAAAACAAGGAATTGTGGGAATTAAAGTTTCTATATTAGCACCAAATGTTAAAATTCACGATAGAATTTATGTTAACGAAGAGTTGTTAGAGAAGATTAAAAAGAATGCGTTATTTAATGAGGAAGAAGAAAAAGAAGAAATGAAAAAGAAAAAGAAAAAAGGGAGTAAAAAATAATAATGGTAAAAAAAGACATAAGCGATAAAGGAATTGGAGTAAGAATAATGGAATTGAAGATTGAATTATTAAAACAACCAACAAAAAAGAAAAGCATTAAAAAGGAAATCGCAAAGTTATTAACTAGACAGAATAATTTAAATAAGCAAGGAGAAGAGAAGTAAAGTGGATATTTGCCCAAAGTGTGGATTACCTATTCCTGCCTGTGTTTGTGAGGAGATTTCTCGAACTCAGCAAAAAATAGACGTTACGACGGAAAGAAGACGTTTTGGAAAGGTTTCGACATTAATATCAGGGTTTGATGATCAAAATGATATCAAATCTGTAGCAAAAAAACTAAAAGCCAAACGAGCCTGTGGTGGAACAGTAAAGAATAAAATTATTGAACTACAAGGAAATCATAGAGGCTTTATTAAACCGATATTGATTAGTATTGGTTTTTCGGCAGAACAAATTAACGATTAAAATGGTAACAAAAAAAGAAATAATAAATGAGAAGATTGAAATTAGTTGTACTGATAAGTTTTGTCCTATTCATGGAAAAAACAAATTGAAACTACGTGGAAGAGTCTTCGAAGGTATCGTTGTTAAAAAATTAAATGATAGAGTTAGTATACAATTTGAACGAATGTTTAAAATAAAAAAATATGAACGTTTTGAAAAAAGAAAAACTAAAATACATGCTAGATTACCAGATTGTATAAAACATGATTTTAATGTGGGAGATTTAATTGAAGTTTCTGAAACTAGACCTCTTAGTAAAACTATTCATTTTGTTGTAACTAAAGTAATCAGGAGACAGAAAGAATGAAAGCTATATCTGCAAACGCAACACGAGGATTGAATATTGGAAGTATTGTAAATGCTTCTGATAATAGTGGTGCTAGAATTGTGAAGATCGTTGGTGTAAAACGTGGAAAGACAAAAAAGGGTAGACAAGTTTATGCTAAAGTTGGAGACTGGGTTAAGGTCTCTGTTAGAAAAGGAGACCCTAAGATGAAAGGAGAAGTTTTTGACGCCATTTTAATTAGACAAAGGAAATCTTGGAAAAGACATACTGGAGAGAGGATTTGTTTCTCAGATAATGCTGTTGCCTTATTAAAAGATGAAAAAGGTAATCCAAAAGGAACACAGATAAAGGGACCTATTGCGAGAGAAATACAAGAAAGATGGAAGGGGGTTGCAAAAATTGCAAGTATTGTTTGTTAAAATGAAATCAAAATTTAATAAAAATTGGGTTGCGAGTAAGCAACCAAGAAAACAGAGAAAGTTTTTAGCTAATGCTCCTAATCATATTAAGAGAAGATTAATGGCTTCCCATCTAAACAAAACTTTGAAGACTAAATATGAAATTAGATCTATTGAAGTTAGAAAAGGAGACGAAGTTAAAATTATGAGAGGAAGCTTTAAGAAGAAACAAGCGAAGGTTAGTTCAGTAGATATAAAAAATACAAGAATCCAACTTGAAGGTATCAATAGATCCAAAAAAGATGGGGAAAAGGTTCCTGTCTGGTTCCATCCGTCTAATGTTTTGATTGTAAAGTTAGAAGACTCAGATACTAGGAGACTAAAACATGTAAAGAAGATTAATTCTCCTAAGGAAACTAAGCCAGATAAAGATGTTAAGGAAATAAAAATAGACAAAGAAGTTAAAACTATTAAAACAAAGGAGTTAAAAAAATAAAATGCACATTAAAAGAACAAAAATGCCTAAGACTTGGCCCGTACCAAGGAAAGGAAAAAGACAAAGATTTATAGCAGTAGCTACTCATGCAAGTACCAAGTCAATTAGTTTATTAGCTATTCTTAGAGATATTTTAAAAATTGCCGAAACGAGAAAAGAAGTAAAACATATTGTAAATAATGGTGATGTAAAAGTTAATAATAAAATTAGAAAAAGCGACACATTCCCTGTCCAAACATTTGATACTATTAGTTTAGAAAAATCAAAGAAATACTATGTTGTAGAAATTGTTAACAGAAAATTTGCTCTAAAAGAAATTTCAAAAAAGGAAGCAGGATTAAAAATAATAAAGATTTTAGGAAAAACAATCTTAGCTAATAAAAAGATCCAAATGAATTTAGAAGATGGACATAATGTTCTAACTGATATCGAATTTAACGTTGGAGATTCTGTTATATATAATACTATATTAAATAAGATAGAAAAAATTCTTTCGTTAAAAAAAGGAGCTAACGTAGAAATTGTTATTGGAAAACATGCTGGTAAAAAAGGTAAGGTTTTAGATATTGAATTGTTAAAGAGAGGAAAAAATTATAAAATTAAATTAGATGATGTTGAAGTATTGCTCCCATACAAAACTATATTGGTAATTAATTAAAATGGTAAAAGAAAATATTATGAAACAATTTAAAATGGAAAAAATGGTTTTGAACATAGGTGGAACAGGAGATAAATTAAAAAAAGGTGTAATTTTGTTAGAAAAGGTTAGTAATAAGAAACCTATTAAAGTTAAAGCCATTAAAAGAATTCCTACATGGCAAGTAAAGCCAGGTTTGGAAGTTGGAACTAAAGTTACTTTGAGAAAAAAAGATATAGATGAATTATTACCTAGACTTCTTACTGCTATTGATAATACTATTAAAGAAAAACAGATCCAAAATAATTTTTTTAGCTTTGGTATTCATGAATATATTGAAATCCCTGGAATTGATTATATTAGAGAAGTTGGAATTATGGGATTTGAAGTTACTATCGTTTTTAGTAGAGCTGGGAAATCTGTTGAGAAGAGAAAGATTAAAAGAGGAAAATCAAGAAGACTAATAGTAAGCAAAGAAGAGATTATTGAGTTTTTAGAAACTAAATTCGGAACAACAATTGTTCGAAAAAGAAAACAGGGAGAAGGTTTATAATGACAGCAAGCGATTGGAGAAAAATAACAAAGCAATTGAGGAATAAACCGGTTATTCTTAAGAAATTTCTTAAGCATAATAGGCCTAAAGCTAGAAAATATGGTATTGCTGTCATGAAGTGCGAAGTATGTGGTCGGTACGGAGCTCATATTTCACAATATAATCTAAATTTATGCCGTCAATGTTTCAAAGAACTTGCTGTAGAGCTCGGTTTCAGGAAATATAGTTAGGAGATTAAAATGAGTCAAGATGTTGTTGCAGATGGGTTAAACCAAATCATGAATGCAAAAATGGTTGAAAAGAGAAAGTTAGTAATTAGAAGGTACTCTAAGGTTCTGATAAATGTATTAGATTTGATGAAGGACAAAGGTCATATTGAGTATGAAATTAATGCAGAAGATAATACTTTAAACATTAAAATATTAAAGCTTAATGTATGTAGGGCTGTTAAGCCTAGATATTATGCTAAATATGGTGATGTTGATAAATATTTAAGAAGATTTTTACCTTCTAGAAATTTCGGTGTTTTAGTAATATCTACGAATCAGGGTCTACTTGGACATCAAGAAGTACTTGCTAACAAAATTGGAGGAAGTATTTTAGCTTACTTTTATTAATATGAAAAAGAATTTATCCAGGACTATTGAATTACCTGAAAACATTGAAGCTGTATTTGGAAATAACGTTTTTTCTCTAAGTAATGGGTCTAAGAAAGCTTCGAAAACTTTCATATTTGATAAAATGGAACTATCAATTGAAGATAGAAAAATCATAATTTCAGCAAGTAATGCTACAAAGAGACAATCAACTATGATTGGAACTACTTGGGCTCATATCAATAATATGATTAAAGGCCTTCAAGAGGATTTTGTTTACAAACTAGAAGTTTGTAATGTCCATTTCCCAATGAATGTAAAAAAGGAAAATGATAAAGTTGTTATTAAGTCTTTTTTAGGAGAAACTACTTTGCGAATTGCAAAAATCCTTCCTAACGTTAATGTAGAAATTAATGGTAACCTAATTACTGTTAGCTCTTCTGATATTGAGTCAGCTGGACAAACTGCAGCTAATTTAGAGAAAGCAACTCGTTTAAATAATAGAGATAGACGAATATTCCAAGATGGAATCTTTATAACAGAAAAATGTGGGAGGGCTATTTAATGGTTGAAATAGAAAAGGTTACTAAAAGAAAAAAACCTACTTTCTTAAGAAGAGATTGGCACAAAAAGATTAAGTTTGGAAAAACTGTAAAGAAAAACAGGAAATGGAGAGGTGCGAAAGGTCGTCATAATAAGATTAGACTTGGTCAAAAGGGATATAGTTCTAGACCTAAGATAGGTTATAGTGAAAATAAGCAGATAAAAGGTTTAATTGCTGGTTATAATCCTATTTATGTAGAAAATTTAAACCAAGTAAAGATCTTAAAAAAGGGAGATGGTGTTATTATTTCGCATGTTGGTGCTAAAAAAAGAAAAGAAATAACTGATGCTTGTATAAAACAAGGATTAATCATATTAAACAAATATAAAAAACAGGCGTCGCCTAGCGAATTTGAAAAACCTGAATTAAGGAGTAAAAAATGAATTTGAGAAATAAAAGAGAGTTGGCTGCAAAAGTATTAAGTGTAGGTAAAAATAGATTATATTTTGCCAGTGATAGTTTACCAGAGATTAAAGAAGCTATTACAAGACAAGATATTATGGATTTATTTAACGCTGGTGCTATCCAAATTAAAGAGATTAATGGAAGGAAAAAGATCGAGAAAAGGAAACATAGAAGAAGGACAGGAAGGGTTAAAAAGAAAGTTAATAACAGAAAACAAGAGTATGTTATTATCACTAGAAAGCTTCGAAAACATCTAAAGCATATGATTAAAACTAATGCAATTGATATTGAAACATACCGAAATACTCGAAAACAAATTAGAGCTAGAAAATTCAAAAGTAAACGAAATATGGTGGAAACACTTACAAAAGAACAATGAAAGGACTAAGAACACAAAAACGAAGAAGAAAGGAATGTAAGACTGATTATAAAAATAGATTGAATCTTTTAAAATCAGGAAAACCTAGAATTGTTATTAGAAGAACTAATAAATATTTTATTGTTCAGGCTATTAAAAGTAATATGGCACAAGATAAAGTTATAGCTTCCGTTACGTCAAGAGACTTGATTAATGAAGGTTGGGATAAGAAATTTTCTAATTCGCTAAAGTCAATACCTGCAGGCTATTTAACCGGTTTATTACTTGGAACTAAATTAGATGGGAAACAAACTTATATTATTGATTTGGGTATGACTCGAAATATTCATGGGAATAGGTCATTTGCTGTAATTAAAGGATTAATTGATTCTGGTTTAGATATCCATGCTAACGAGAGCGTATTTCCGAATAAGGATAGATTGAATGGTGAACACCTAAACCCTGAAGTAAAAAAAATATTCGATATAGTAAAAGTTAAATTAGAAGGTAGTAAAAATGAATGAACAAGATGCTAATGCTGAGAAACAATTGAAGGAAATGCAAGAGATTGTTGAGAAGCGAGAGAAAAAAGCTGATGATGAGATTACCAAAGAAGCTATTGAAAATTTTAAAAAGGAAGAAACAAGAAATACTAGTCCTGTCAGAATTAGTCGTGAAGAAAGATTTGCTCGAGAAGCACAAGAGAAATTGGATAATTGGGTTCCTATCACTCAATTAGGAAAAGATGTTAGAACTGGAAAGATAAAAAATATTGATGAGGTATTCAAATTGGGAATACAAATCATGGAACCACAAATCGTAGATCTACTTATTCCTAATTTACAACAAGATGTCTTATTTATTGGTCAGTCTAAAGGTAAATTTGGTGGTGGAAAAAGAAGAGCATTCAGACAAACTCAAAAAGTTAACAAAGAAGGAACATCCTTAACATTTGGTGTTATGGCTGTTGTCGGTGACGGGAAAGGGCACGTTGGTCTTGGTTATGGAAGAGCTGGAGAAACTTTACCAGCGAAAGAAAAAGCTATTAGAAAAGCTAAGTTGAATTTGACAAAAATCCCTAGAGGATGTGCTAGTTATGATTGTTCATGTTCTGAACCACATTCTATTCCAATTGCTACTGAAGGGAAATGTTCATCTGTACGTGTGAAACTTATTCCTGCTCCTCAAGGGACTGGATTAGTAGTCGGTAATGAGTTGAAAAAGATTTTGAAAGCTGTTGGAATTAAAGATGTTTATTCCAAAACTTCTGGAAAAGTTGGGACAACATTTAATACTGCTAAAGCTTGTATGGAAGCGTTAAATAAATTAAATAATTTGGAGATGTAAAATGATAGCTGTTATAAGAATTGCCGGAAAATGTAAAAATAAAGAAACAACGAATGAAACTTTAAAGAGATTGAAACTTGGAAAAAAATATTCTTGTGTTTTAATTGAAAAAGATGATAGTGTTAGATTAGGAATGGTAAAAGCAGTTAGACACGATGTTGTTTATGGTGAAATCTCAGACGAACTTGTAAAAGATTTAAAAGAAAAAAGAGACACAGGAAAGGGTGTATTCTTTTTACATCCTGCTAGAGGAGGATTAAAAAAATCCTCTAAATTGACTTATCCTAAGGGTATATTGGGACATAATCCAGAAATATCTAAATTATTGGAAAGAATGTTATGATGATAACACATAAGAGAAAAAAGACTTCAAGAATTCGTGGTTCTAGGACTGCTGGATGGGGTTTTAGACAGAGTCATAAAGGTCATGGAAATAAAGGTGGATTTGGAATGGCTGGTTCTGGAAAAAGAGCAGATCATGACAAACAACGAGCTCTTGAATCTGATAAAAAAGGTGGTTATTTTGGTCGTCGTGGATTAACTTCAAGAGGTTCTGCAAGAAATCGTTCCTTACAAATTAATTTAAAGGATATTAAAGAAAATATTTTTAAGAAAAATGGAGATAAAATCGATTTCTCTAAATATAAGATTTTAGGAACTGGTGAAGGATTTAAAGCTGAGATTTCTGCTAAAGCTGCAAGTGCTAGTGCTGTTAAGAAGATGGAAAAAGCTGGTGGTAAGATTGTTTTGGTTACTAATAAGAAGATTGTTGAAGAAAAATAAAAATGTCTATTATTTAAAATATAATTCTGGATTCATAAATGGTATCAAAGCTGAAATTACAGATGAATATGTTACATCTAATCTATTAAATATATGATGTGAAAACAAATCTATAGCTCCACCATTTTGTTTTGTATTATCTTCTAACGAAATTTTATCTATTATATCACCTAATTCCCTACCTTCTCTTATTTGTTTTATCACAAAATCTGGAAGTTCGTACATTGATGAAGTCCCCGTTCCATGTTGTCCTGATTGACTTTCTATATATGTTCGTGTCCCTAATTCGGATATATTAGCACCATGATTGGGAGTGAAGAATATTCCCGATTCAATTCCGACATAATAATCTGCCTCTCCTTTTTGTTTTAATTTATGCACTCGATTCATAGCCCCTGTTAATATTGTTCCATCACTTGGTGTATGACCTACACCTGATTCGGTTTTAAAAGGTATTACTTCTATTTTTGACTCTATGTAATTTTTCGTAAATATATAATATTTCGTAAATGCCATTTTTACAGCTTTAATTTTAACTGGATTTTCAGAGGCTACAAAAATTTTCATAAGATACTGTTATCTCTAAACTTTTTAAAGATTATTTCATTCTAATATATTATTTCCTAAAACATTCAATTGTATGATCATTTACCATTCCGACCGCTTGCATAAAAGAATAAATTATTGTTGAACCAACAAAACTCATTCCTCGTTTTTTCAAATCTTTAGAGATTTTATCTGATAATTCTGTTTTTGTTGGCATTTCCTTCCACGTCTTAAATTGACTAGAGATTGATTGATTATTTACAAAAGCCCAAATGTATTTATTGAATGAGCCAAACTCTTTCTGTATTTTTAAAAGAGTCTTTGCGTTATTTATTGTAGAATTTATTTTTAGTTTATTTCTTATTATTCCTGGATTATTTAGTAATTCTTTTATTTTCTCTTCGTCATATTTCGCAATCTTTTTATAATTAAAACTCTCAAAAGCTTTTCTATAGTTTTCTCTTTTTTTTAAAACCGTAAGCCAAGATAGTCCTGCTTGTGCCCCCTCTAAAATTAACATCTCAAATAATTTTCTATCGTTATGAATTGGTTTCCCCCATTCTTCATCATGATACTTTATGTATAAATCGTTGTCTGTTGGAACCCAATCACATCTTTGTTTCATTGTATTAAGAAAGAATTAACATTATTAAGTTTATTTAAAACGCACCTGACAGGAATTGCCTACGCATATAAAATGCTTGGAACTGATATCTCGAATATCAGTAGAAAAATTTATAATTTTCCCTTAACCTGCGAACGAGTCACAGCTTCAAATTTAACGCACCTGACAGGAGTTGAACCTGCGACCCCTGCCTTAGAAGGGCAGTGCTCTATCCAGACTGAGCTACAGGTGCATGTTATCTCTAAAAATTATAAGTTTAAAAGATTAATTGTTTGGATCATTTTTAATCTACCGCTAATCTTAAAAATGCTATGGTATTTCTTTTGATGTGCAGGTATAGCCAAGCAGTAAGGCAAGCGGCTGCAACCCGCTGATCCTGGGTGCAATTCC
>CAZEYD010000001.1:290664-371007 GCA_964516745.1 Candidatus Woesearchaeota archaeon | reverse complement strand
TATAGCCAAGCAGTAAGGCAAGCGGCTGCAACCCGCTGATCCTGGGTGCAATTCCCAGTATCTGCTTATGGGAAAGATAGAATGTTTTGACAACTTTAGAAATGATGCTATGGATATAGTCGGTAGAGTTAGTTTTGATTTAGGAGATGGTTTGAGAGGAAGAGGTTATTTTCATGATTATGGTTTTGATAAATATGGTCCTTTAGATGTTGCGGAAGAGCTCTTGAAGGAATTTCTTGGTAGAAATAGAGATTTATTTTTAAATGCGGAATATGTTTTAGCAGTTATGTGGGGAAAGGAAAATAGTACTTTTTTAGATTGTTTTATGCATTCTGAAATAGAGGGCGATTGGCGTACTCATCAGGATAAAGTAAGTTCTTTTATTCTAGAAGATGGTGTTTACCTTCCTAATATGAAAGTAATATCCTGTAGGCATGCTATGAGGGTTATGGGTAGGGAAGCTGATTATGTTGAGTCTGTTGGAAGTTTGCAAGAGTATCTTGAGAAAGCTCCTGCTGCGAAGATTCTTTTTGATAATCCTTTTCTAAAGAAATAAAAACTCTTGAATCCTCTTTGTTCTATGGCAGAGAATATTGAGATAACATTTTTAGGAACAGGATCGGCTGTGCCTACAGCTAGAAGAAATCATACTGGAACTTTGTTAAAATATAAAGAACAAAATATTTTGTTTGATTGTGGTGAGGGAATTCAAAGACAATTTAGAATTGCAAAAATAAACCCTTGTAAATTAACAAAGATCTTTATTTCTCACTGGCATGGTGATCATATCTTAGGACTTGTTGGATTGTTTCAAACTCTTGCTATGAACGGTTATAATGGGAAATTACAAATTTATGGACCGAGAGGGACAGAGAGAGCTATTGATTCAATTTTAGAGAGCTATATGGGACGATATTTACAAGATTCTAAGTCAGAAGGTTATAATTTTAAAATTGTTGCTTCTGACGTTGATGAGGGTGTTTTGGATGAAACTGAAGAATATATAATTGAGGCTAGAAGAACGGAGCATGGAATTGCTTCACTCGCATACTCTTTTGTTGTCAAAGAGAAAAATAGGATAGATAAAGAAAAATTAAAAAAATTAAACATAAAAAATTCTCCTTTAATTGCCGAATTAATCAAAGGTAAAAATGTGATGATTAATAAGAAAAAAGTTAATTGGAAAGAAATAGTCTACAAGGAAAAACAAAGGAAAGTTTCAATAATACTTGATACGAGGATGAATTCAGATTTAATAAAGCTTTCAAAGAATTCTAATGTCTTAATCTCCGAATCTACATATAGTTCAGAGGAACAAATAAAAGCAAATGAAAGAGGACACTTGACTCCACATGATGCGGCTAATATTGCAAAAGAATCTGATTCAAAGCTTTTGATACTAACTCATTTATCTCAAAGATACTCTAATATTCCACATGTTTTAGAACATGAAGCACAAACTATATTCAAAAATTCTAAGGTTGTTGAAGACTTTGATCAAATAATTCTTTAATCTTTGCGAAACTCATCGTTATAACAAAATCTTTTAGAAGACTTGCCAAAAGCGAAATCAACAAAGGCTTAACGCTAATTAGTTTGATGTATTTGGTGAAATAAAAACTATTGTATCTCCTCGCAAGAAAGTTAATCCATAACTCCTTGATTGTTCGCCGTTTTCTATTTCTTTCGCATTATCTAATACAACATTAATGTGTATATCGAATGCTAATAAAGTACCGACAAATTGCTTGCCTGACTTTAATTGTACCAAAACTTCTTTACCTTTTGCTGAATTAAGCAAATCTAAAGGTCGTTCTATTGTATTTACCATAACTTTAGTTTAATAGAATACCTTTTTAAATATTTAGTTTGTATTGTTGATATTGGAGTAATGTTTTTATATATGTTTTTTCTTGTTAGTTAATGAAGTTTAATTTTATGTCTTCGATATTTTCTGATAGTAGAATATTGATTCTTCTTAGCCTTGTCTTTTTGACCATTATTATCGCTGTTGCTCTTATGTTATTTGAGAAAGCTAAAGGGAAGAAGGAAAATATAAAAGTTAGGCAACATGTAGTAAATACTAAAATAACAGAATTTAATCGTATTATTAATTCTGCAAAATCTCCCGAAGAAAAACTAGGTATTGTTAATCATAATGCTAAAAAGTTATTTAAAGAAAACTTTAGTATCGATGTCGAGAAAAGTTATTCGTTTCTTGTTAACTTCTTTACTGAAAAAAATCTAACCAGATATACTATGTTCTGTCAAGACATGTTCAATCTATATTATTCTAATGATAGAATAAATTTTATTGACGTTGATAAAGTTGTAAAGAAACTAGCTACACTGATAGAGTTATCAGATAAAAACAAAATTATGAAACCTGAGGTAAAGCAATCGACACCATCTATTAACCCAAAAGGTGTCCCTGAAAATGAAAGGATTTTCAAAGATTTTTGGGAGACACGAAATAAAAAAAACAATTTTAAACCAAATAAAATTGTTAAAAAGCATGAGGATGAAGGCCCCTCTATTGTTGGAAATAATCGAGGATTGAATAATCAACAGAAAGAAATTCAGAATAGAATAAACAAGAGAGAAGAAGATGTTAAAATTCAAGAACATAAAAATTTGAATTTGTTAAAAGAAACTGAAGACAAATTAAAATTTCAACAGAAGTTAGAAATAGAATTGCAAAAAAAATTGAAACAACAGAAAGAGAAAGAGGCTATTATCGAAAAACAATTGAGAGATGGAAAATTGATTGATCAAAAACAACTTATTTTAAGCCACGATGCATGTAATATTAATAAAAAATGGTACCATGATGTTGATACCGAACCTGTTATGGGTAAAGACTGGATAAAAGAATTAAAAAAGAAGAAACAAAATAGCTTAATTTAATATGAAATCCAAATATAGAAAAAGTTTCTTTGCTATCGTTATTGGTCTTATCATCATTGGAGGTACCTTTTTATTTTTATTTTTTCCACTTAATCATTCTGAGGAATCTCCAATATGCAACGACATTGATGCTGTCATTAATCTAAATATTGTGGGATGTTATGACGCCTACAGCAATTCTGTATACTTAGAGGTGGTAAGGGGATCTGATTTGTCGAAATGGCGGAGTATGGAGATAAACTTCTTTGACTTTTCAATGCAATCTGTTTCGATTAATGATATTCCAAATTTTGGTAGATCCAAATTATATAAGCTTGATTCAGATAGGAATCCTTTATCTTTAAATATTAATTTTATTATTAGTGAGGATGAATGTGATTACAGTAAGGATATAAGAATTGGATATTGTTCTAGTGAATTGTCATCTAAAGATATCAACTCTAGTCTAGTGCTGGTTGGTGAAAATCTTATTTCTAAATTTACTCCTATTATGTCTACAGTAAATACAGATACTGTCTCTATTGATCTTATTGACAAAGATAGTGTTTGGATAGCTGTTTGTCAATCTAATTGGAAATGCGATGATTGGGAATTTTGTATTGATGATATTCAAAAAAGGTCGTGTATTGATGTGAATGGGTGTACTGTTCCTACGAATATTCCAAAAAGAATGAAATATTGTGAAGAAAATTGTGAAGAAAATTGGCAATGTGATTGGACTCAATGTGAGGATGGATTTTCTATACCTCATTGTAAAGACTTGAATAAATGTGGTACGGTATATAATGTCCCTTCAAAAGTTGAATGTCGAAAAGAGTGTGTTCCTAATATTGTTTGTGAAGATTGGAATCTTTGTGTTCCTGATTATAACTTTTTAACATTGTCCGAGAATGAGTATCTATATGATGGTGTTCAGTCGAGAATATGTAAAGATTCAAATAAATGCACTAACGATGTAAGAGAAACTCAGGAATGTTCGACTGCAGTTGACGTTTATATCCAACCATTTACTAAGTGTGGTGAAGACTATATTGGTCTCTATAATAACTTAGATGACTCCCTTATTGCTAACTTAAAACAGGGAAATGAACAAGCTCCTTATGTTAATATTGATTTGTCTAATATTGCTACTAGTCCTTATTGCAATTATTGTTTCAATGGTATTTTAGATGGTGACGAAATTGATGTTGATTGTGGTGGCTCTTGTATGATGTGTGAAGACAGGAGAGTTGTAAATGATTTTGGTGATGGGTTTCTTGTGAGATTGTGGAAAAGGTTGTTTAAGTGAGAGGGGAGTTGGTTGAGAAAATGGTTTTGCATTAAATATTTAAAAAAGGAATCATTTGACTAACTTACTAGTAGTTACGGATATTAAGATTTAAATACCCTTTACATATTAATTTAATATGATTGAAGAATATATAACAGATATTGATGCCGATGAAGGAAATTTATTAATTTTCGATAAAACGGGTTATAAGTTATCGATTAATATTCCTGATAACATCACGAGAGAGAATGTTTACGATATTTGGTTTAATCTTCCATGTGGGATACCAGTAACACATAGAGAAGTTGATACTTATTCTTCTGAATTGAGTGAAATAAAAATAAAGGCCACTGATAAATGTTTAGAAGTTGGTTCTGGTTTGGCTGAATGGATTCCTTATATTTTAGAAAAAATTGAATTTGATGAAAGGCCGACAGTAATAGAGCTTTCAGATTATAAAAAGATGAAAAACATGTTACAATATGCCATTAATTTACGTATTGATCCTAAAATAACACCAGAATTGGAATCTTTAGTCAGAAGATGTGACGTATATTTAGATCCCGAAAAAGTTAATTTAATAAATTTTCCGTTTATTGATGCGATTCAAAATAATCCTGAATTAGTTGGAAAATTTGATGTAGTCGTTGATATAATGGGAGCTGATCTATATCAAAATATGAGTTCTTATGGATTTTATGTTTCTGGAATAGAGAAAAGACTATTGGCACCTGACGGGATTTTGATTTCGCAAGACCCTCATAAAACATTTCGTAATATTGGAAATAATTAATTTGGTTGCTTAGACATTTCTCTGACATTACATAAGAAATGGGTTAAAGTCTTCAACCTTCGCGCTACGGTTAAGGGTTAATGGCTCTGGAGGGATACTGCTTACAATTTACACCTCATTGAAAAAGATTATAGAAAATATTTTCATTCGGAGTGAATTGTTCGCCCTCGACTGTCTCGGGTTCGTTAATGGCTCTGGAGGGATACGAACCCTCGACCTCCGCCTCATGAGAGCGGCGCTCTAACCAGCTGAGCTACAGAGCCATACAAGATTAGATTAAAAACAATTTAAAAATTTAATGTTTATCTCTTTTACTTATTATTCTGTTTTGTTTTGATATTACTGTAACTCCAAAAGATTTATAAATCGAATTTTCTCCAATATTTTATGTTCTATGAATTATTAGTAACGGATCATATAAGAGTAAGTCCTGACAAGTTTAGCGCTGATACTGATGAAGCTGTTAAAAAACAACTTGAAGAATCTTATATTGGATTTCAAGATAAAGATATGGGAGTTATTGTTTCTGTTTTAGAAGTTTTAGAGGTTCAAGAAGGTATTATTATACCTGGTGATGGTTCTGCTTATTACGAATCTACATTTAAAGTTATTGTGTTTAGACCTGAATTACAAGAGGTTGTGTATGGAACGATTGAAGAGATTACAAATTTCGGTGCTTTTATTAATTTAGGAATTATTAAAGGAATGATTCATATTTCACAAACTATGGATGATTTTGTATCCTTTTCTGATACTGGAGCTCTTTCTGGTAAAGAAAGTAAAAGATCTTTGGTTAAGGGAGATGATTGTATTGCTAGAATTGTTGCAATTTCATATAGAGGGGATGAGCCAAAAATTGGTCTTACTATGAGACAACCTGGCTTAGGAAAATTAGAATGGGTTCAATTAGAAAAGGAGAAATCTAAACAACAAACAGTCAAGGTCTTGAAGATTGAAAAAAAGACTGTAAAGAAAAAATAAAATGGCAGGAAAAATAAAAGAAAAAGCATGTTTGAATTGTAAAGCTGTATATATTGGAGATCGTTGTCCAAAATGTGATGAGACACCGTCTACGAATACTTTTAAGGGAAAATTACAAGTATTTAATGCTGATAAATCAGAGATTGCAAATAGATTAGATATTCATAAAGAAGGAGAATTTGCAATTAAAATAAAATAAAATGGAATCAAAAATTATTAGTCAAAATAGCAATCCCTTTTTGGAGAGGGAAGAATTTATGTTAAAAATTGTGAATAGAGCTTCTCCTACGAAGTACGAGGTTATTGCAGAATTAGGTAAAAATGCTGAATTAACTGTTATTAGAAAAATTCATACTAACTTTGGAAAGCAATCTTTTATTGTTGATCTAGTTGTCTATAATTCTCTTGAAGCTAAGAGTAAATATATGGCTATTCCTAAAAAAGTTAGAATAAAAATGGAAAAAGATAGATTGGAAAGAGAGGCAGAAGAAAAGAAAAAGAAGGAAGCAGAAGAGAAAGCTGCTACTGAAGCTGCAGCAGCAGCAAAAGAAGAAAAGGTTAAGGAAAATATTGAGGAGGCAACAGAATAATGGCAATCAAGTCAAAAATAAAAGGTAAGAAAAAACATGTTAACAAACCAACCTCAAAGAAATATACAAAGTATAAAATTGATGGTGAGAAGTTAATAAGAGCTAGAAGTTGTCCTAGATGTGGCCCTGGAATCTTTTTATCTATTGGTCAAGGAAGAGCCTATTGTGGAAGATGTCATTTTACAGAATTTGATAAGAAAGAAGTTGAAGCTAAGTTAGAATAGACCTACTGATTATTGATATTTTTATTTAATGACTATATATGTTTAAGAAATTATACTTCTCATTGTTTTACTAGAAATATTAATTTTAATACTTTAATATACCCTGGGAGATGCGATAAAGCGGCTAAAAAGATGCCTTACCGCGCTCTCCTGGGGAAAAAGAGGTGATAATATAATTATATTATCCACCTTTATAAAGTTTTTGGTTCTGTTGTAATCGCTTAGTGACATCACCCTGTGGGTAAATTTATTAATCAGGAGGATTGAAACATACTATGGAAAGAGGTGATAGAATAAATCAGAATCAATTCTTTGATTTAATTACAAGTAATGAGCTGAGTTGGCAATCTATAATATATGATTTGATTAAAACTGATCAGCTTAATCCATGGGATATTGATATTGGTATTCTTGCCGATAGATATCTGGAGGTTATACAAATGTTAGAGGAAGCTGATTTTTTTATTTCTTCCAAAGTTCTTCTAGCTTGTTCTCTGTTTCTGAGATTAAAATCTGATATATTAGCTAATCAATATATTCAAGAATTGAATGATGCGTTATATGGTAAGAAAGAAACTCAAACAGTTTTAGGCTTGGAGGATTTTAATATTGATGAAGATGACTTACCAATACTTGTTCTGAGAACCCCACTTGCTCGTCATAAAAAGGTAACTATTGATGAATTAATGAAGGCATTGAACCATGCTATAAATACTGAAAATCGAAGAATTAAAAAACATATTAAAACTCGACAGGCCGAGAAATCAGCGTTAATGGTATTGCCACAACAGCATATTCCTTTGAAGGTCAGGGTAAAAAAGATTTATGATATTATTAGTGATCATCTTTCTAAGCCTGAAAACGATTCTATAAAATTCCATCATCTTGCTGAAGATAAGGAAGAAAAGATTGCATCGTTTTTGCCAATATTGCATCTTGCAAATCAACAGAAACTGTATCTTTGGCAGCCTATCCATTTTGGAGATATCCATATTACTGCTAAATTACATAGTGAAGAATTAAAAATCCTGAATTCCGAATTGGAAATCATGAATGTTGAATAATCTAAATCTTTTTAATTTTGACTTTATGTTATTATATTATGGCCAATAAAATTTCTGCGGGTAGTTACGATTTAAATCGTTTTTTACAGGGTGGGTTCGAGAAAGATATAATTACTACTATTTATGGTCCGGGTGGAAGTGGCAAAAGCAATTTTTGTATGTGCCTATCTGTCAGTCAAGCAAAAAAAGGGAACAAACTTATCTTTATAGATAGTGAGGGAAGCTTTTCTATAGATCGTTTTAAACAAATACATAATGGAGAAAAAGATGAGATTGAGAGAGATATTGCTAATGTCTTGATTTTAAATCCTACAACTTTTGCCGAACAAGAAAAAGCCTTTGAAGACTTAGCTAAACAATTAAGAGTAGGTGATATTTCTCTAATTATTGTGGATTCTATTGGAATGTTATATAGACTTGAATTAGCAGAAGCTATTGAGTCTAAAGAACAAGATAAAATTCAAAGCGTTAATGGAAAGATGGCTAAACAATTAATGTTCTTGAATGGAATTGCTAGGAAAAAAAATATTCCTGTTGTAGTTACAAATCAAGTTTATTCAAACTTTGAGAAAAATTTTGATTATAAAACGGAAAAAAAAACAAATATGGTTGGTGGAGATTTGTTAAAATATTGGAGCAAATGTTTGATAGAGCTACAAAATAATTTTGGAAGACGAAAACTAATACTGAGAAAGCATAGAAGTATTAGAGAAAAAGAAATGGGATTTGAAATAATTAATTTAGGAATTAGGAAAAAAGGATTATTTTAAGTTTGTTTTTTACGGGGTTTTTTCTTTGGAACAGTTTTTGTTGTATCAATAATCTTTCCGTCCTTTATTATGACCTCCCCTGATGCCAACTTCTTTTTGAACTCCTCTTTTTTTTCTTGTAATTCTTTATTTGTTGGGCAAGTTGGATTAAAACAAAATCTCCATGGAGCTTTTCCTTTCTTGAAAGAGGCTACTAATGGATATCCACATTCTTTACATAATTCTAGTTCTTTATCTTTATCTCTCGCTGGTTTCATAACTCCGTTGGGTGGTAATGAGAACGTTGTTTTACATTTTGGATAATTATTGCAAGCTACAAAATATCGTGAAAACTTACGACCATAACGAACTGTTAGTTTTCCTTCTTTACACACCGGACATTCATTCATTGTATTTGCTTCACGTTCTTGATCCCATACTTTTTGATTTGCATCGGCTAAGGACTCTCCAATTTTATCTAAATTTTTTGTGAAACTTTTTGCTATCGATATGATATCTTTTTTAGCTTTTTCAAGTAATTTGCCTTCTTGTTCTTGATAATTCTTTGTTGATAATTCTATTTTTTCCATTTGTTTTTCCATTTGACTTGTCATCTTTTCATCTAATATTAGAGGAGCAAACTCTTCGAGTGTTTTATGCATCTGCATTCCTAAATCGCTTACCTCTATTGACTTACCGGCGACATAGCCTCTGTTAAATAATGTTTCTATTATTGATGACCTTGTTGCCTTGGTCCCTAGTTCCCTTTTTTCTAATTCTTTAATTAATGATGCGGGTGTATATCTTCTTGGTGGTTTCGTCATTTTTTCTTCCGTTCTAATCTCTAGTACATCGACATCTCCATTTATGGTTGGGATTGATTCTTCTTTTATATCTGTAGGGTAGACGTTCATCCAATTTTTTTCTTTAATGGAGCTTCCGTTCATAGTAAACTTTAAGTTATTTATCATAACAGCTACTTGTCTTCTTTCTACTATAGCCGGTTTACAGAAACAGGATATAAATCTTTTTACAATTAAATCATAAACCTTCTTCTCAAGATCTTTTAGCTTTTTTGTTTCTCCTGTCGGATATATTGCGGGATGAGCTGGATCTTTTTTCTTACCTTTGGTTGGAGTTTTATTTGTAATATATTTAACAAGAGTTGTATATTTTTTAATACGTTTCAATATCTTGTCATATTCTATTCCTTTTGGATATTCCTGTGATGATGTCCTTGGGTAAGATATAATTCCATTAGTATAAAGTCCTTGGGCAACACTTAATGTTTGTGACGGAGTGAGTCTGAGATGCTTATAGCACTCTGTTTGCAATGTTGTCAAATCAAACGGTATCGGAGCTAAAATGCTATCCTCTCTTGAATTTGTTTCTGCTATTGCCTTTTTCCCTTTTAGATGTTGAAATTTAAGTAGCTCTGATTTGTTTGTAATATCTTTTGTATATTTTAATTCAGCTTTCTGTTTTTTTATATCTCTTATTTGTGTAAATATCTGCCAATATGGTGTTGGAATAAATTTATTAATCTCTTTTTCTCGTTCTACTAAAAGGTTTAATGATGGTCCTTGAACTCTTCCTATCGAAAGAATTCTAAATTGTCCTGTCTTTGATAATGCTTTCATTAACCCACGAGATAAATTTATTCCATAGAACCAGTCAAGATAATGTCTTGTTTCTCCTGCATATGCTGCTCCCCATTCGATATGTGAATGAACTTCTTGAAAAGATCTTTCTAATTCGTCTTTTGTTAGTGTAGAAAACTTCATTCGTTTTGCATCTTTCTGTTTACATATGTATCGTAATACATTCCAACCTATGACTTCCCCCTCTCTATCAAAATCTGTAGCTATAATAAACTCGTCAACATCTTTAGATATTTTCTTTAATGTTGTTAAATATTTTTTTGTAAATGCAGAATTCTTCTTTTGATGAGCTGGTTGCCATTTTATGTCAAAATTTGGGAATGGGCCTCTTTGTGCAATTTGTTGGATACCAAATAGATGACCAACTGCACAACCTACGATATATGTTCGTCCATCTCTTTGAAATTCATAATAAGAAACCTTCTCTTTCGTTGTATATTTTTGATCTTTAGCATTAGAGAGGGCAGCAGCTATTTTGGCGGCAGCCTGAGGCTTTTCTGTAATTATTAGTGTTGTATTTTTAGATATTTTTGGCTTAGGCATAATGAATAAAGAAAGGACTGACTATTTATTTGTTTTGGAGTTATAATTCAATTATTGTCCCTTTTCGTCCTACTTGAATGATTTTGGTTTTGCCGATTTTTTCTTCTATACCCTCGGCTTCGTGAATATGGGCAGATATTAAAATATCTGGTTGCAATATATCAACTGCTTTTCTTAATATTTTATCTCCCCTAAACCCTGAGAACTCAGCCTTACTACCTTCTGCATGATTATGAGAAACTAATATCTTTTTGGATGGTTCCATTCTTTCAAAATTTCTCTTCACATTTTGAAACCCAATTTCATCTGATACTAATTTCCAATTACCATGCCCAATTCCTGCTATTCCTACATTGTTATAAGTTATATAATAATTTTCTAGGTTTTTTGCATTAGATTGTTGTTTTAGTAAATTTGTTTCATCTATTGATTCCCAATTGCCCAAAACAAAAGATACTTTTTGATTGTTTTCTACGAAGGGATTCAAAATAGAAGCATCTGTTTCTTTTAATGCTCCGAAAATATCTCCAGCGAGTATTATCAATTCAATATTGTTTTTCAGTGCCTTTTTAGATAATCTTTCTGCTATTGATCTATCACCATGAAGATCTGCTGCTGCTAATATTTTTAACATACAATAATTATACTTTCTCAGTTATAAAAAATTTTGGTTTCTAAGAACTTTATACTACTCTTATAATGATTAAAATTTTAAAGATGAAATTCTTTTAATGTATATGGTGTGCTCTAAATGTGGATATTCCGATAGAAACGAGGTTTGGAGATTTAGTAAATCTTTTTGTAATATATGTGGCGCTTTTGTCCCAGATAATGAAAGAGATGTCAAGAAATATGTTCTTGAAAAGATAGATTGGAAAACTTTGGAAACTTTCAGAAAGTTCAATTCTAATCGCGGAATTAAACAAAAGAAAGGTATGGAAACAGAGATAAAAGATGGGCACCCTGTCACGAGAGCTCCTCTCGGGTATTCTATTAAGAACAAGGAATTTATACCAAATGAAGATAGTATTAGAGTAGTCTCGCTCTATAGGACTTTTTTAAAAACCGATTGTTCTCTTAATTCACTTTCTAAAGAATTTGGACTTTCCCTTAATGGAATGAAGAAAGTTCTAACAAATAGATGTTATTTGGGTGAAATAAAGTTTGGAGGGAAAATCTATAGGTCCAAGCATAAAGTAATTATTGATAATGAAACGTTTTATGCCGTCCAAAGAAAATTAGAAAAACAGCTTAGACCTAAAAAAATAATATGATTAATTGATATAAGATATTTTTATTAAATGCATATTTATCTAAATGATGTTTGTCTTTTTGCTCGTGCTTTTGAGTCGCCTGGTTTA
This sequence comes from Candidatus Woesearchaeota archaeon, assembly GCA_964516745.1. Lineage (GTDB taxonomy): Archaea > Nanobdellota > Nanobdellia > Pacearchaeales > GW2011-AR1 > JAGVXH01. Next base: position 358,864 of record CAZEYD010000001.1, on the reverse strand, counting down.
CAAGTTTCTTTTCTTCTGGTATCTGCTACTAATAAATTCCTATCGTAAGATAAAAATGAACGCTTTACCTCTTCGTTCTCTGTGAATTTTACAATTGCTCTTGCGATTGCTAATCTAGAGGCCTCAATTTGACAAGAACTACCTCCGCCCTTTACATTTAATGCAATATCGAATTGAATATCTTTTAAAATGTTTTTCGCCAAAATTAACGGTTCACTTATTTCTAATTGTTGTAATTGTGGTAAAAAAGAAATTGGTTTTTTATTATATGTAACTATTCCTGTTCCTTCTTTTATTGTTGCTTTTGCTATTGCTGTTTTTCTTTTTCCCGAAACTACAAGATTATTCATTTTAATGCCCTCACAATCTCTTTCATTGTTACAACCCTTAGGGGCCTCTTGAAATTTAATGTTTTTACCTTCAATAAATCTTCTTCACTAATATCAGAACTTCCTATGTAACATCTTAACCGCTTATATGCTTCTCTTCCTTTTGTTCTATCCCATGGGAGCATTCCTCTTATCATTCTTTTTAACAATCTATCACTTTGCCTTATATATATTGGCCCTTTAAGAGATCCACCTTGTCCCATTCGTCTTTTTTTGTTGATTTTCTCTACTATTTGATTCTTATTGCCAGACATAACGACCTCTTCTGAGTTGATTACCGTTACAGAATTTCCTTTTAATAATTCTTTGGCAACATAACTACCTAATCTTCCTAATACTATATCTTTACCATCAACAATTATTTCTACCATTTTTGTTTTACAAGCATTAAGTCATTTAATTCTGGATTTTTTTCCATCTCTTTTATAATTAAAATTGCTTCACCTTTTACACTATCGATTTTTGCTTTAGCTTTTTGACTAAAAGACCAAGCAACTATCCTTTTTTTTATTGTTAATTCGCCAGCACTTAGAACCTTCCCAGCAACGATAACATCTCCATCAACCATGTCAACATCTTTTAAATTCATTGTAGCCCATTTCCTTTTTGGTTTTGCTAGTTCTTTTGCTACTTCTGGATTTGTTTTTTTTAACTTGATTATTGTTTCCACTAATAAAGAATCTTTCTTTCCCTTCATTCTTCGTTCTATTTTGGTTTTGTTTATTGTTTTTTCCATTTTCTATTTTTTAATAAAAAGATAGGATGATTTGAACCCTTGTAGGTTATAATCGTCCTAATATCTCTTTCTATATTATTATTTTAGTAGTTTAGAAACTTCAGACAAATTCGATTTTAGAGTTTTACAACTTTCTAAAAAGATATCAGTTGTACTCATTTGTCCCCATGTTTCAATATCAAAGACTAATTTATTATCAAACGTAATTTCTACTCCAGGATAATTTTTTAGGTCCTCTGTATCTAACTCACATTTACTTGCATCTTTGACCATTAACTTATCTTTAAACTCAAAAATTTCAGGATATATTTTTGATAATTCAATTAATGATTCCCCTTCTTTATTTATCTTTATTTTTGATAGATTTTTATAATAGAAAAGCCCAGGTATAAATTTTGCGTGCTCCTGCCCATCACCCATTCCTACTCTTGCAACGATTTCAATACTTTGACCTTTATCTAAATAAACTATCGGCATGTCTGGGAATACTACCATATCTCCTAACTCTCCCGACATAACATAGATTCCACCTTCTGCACCTTTAGCTTTCATTTTAAGCTCGATGATTTCACCTTTTTTTAGTTTTTGATTCTTTAATGGGACTAATCCTAGTCTCTGTGCAATCATTTCATCATACAGTGCACTATCATTTTTGTAGAAATCACATTCTCTAATTGCTAACACTGGAATTTCAACGACAGTTCTTCTTATAGCATTCGCTAAACTTATATTCATTGAAGCTATAAAACTTATTTTGTGATTGTTTTTATTTATTAATTCCATGTTATATTAATTATAAATTCGATTTATAAATTTATACTCTACGCCCCCTTCGTCCACCTTTCTTTTTTGGACCTCCACGAGGAACACATGTAGTCTCATTCATACTCAGTATCCTAAATCCTTCTTTGGTTAATGTTTTTACTATGGCATGTCCACCCGGTCCGATACCTCTACCACCAGTCTGTCCTTTCATTCTAATATACAAACTCGTGATTTTATAGTCTTTACACAGCTCTTGAACTCTTTTAGCTATGAACATAGCTATTGTTGGATTGGCTCTCATTCTATCATGCTTTGTTATCTGCCCACCTGTTACCCTTCCTATTGTATTTCCAGCTAAATCCGTTAAATTTGTTATTGTGTTGTTATAACTTGCATATATATTCAATATTGCAACATGGTCTTCTGTTTTTTCTTTTGCCATATTATTCGGTTTCCTCCTCTGGTGTGCTGTCTATCTCTGACTGACTAGGTTTTACTTTTTCGCTTCTAGGTTTTATATTGATTTTTGATTCCATACTTTTGTTAACCCATACCGAAGGCGTATTAACAATAGAACCATCTACTAGAACATGTTTATGCACAATTAGTTGCCTAGCTTGCTTTACTGTGTTTGCTAAGGACTTTTTAAATACAATCGTTTGTAACCTTCTTTCTAATAAATCATTTTCTGTTAAAGCTAATGCATCACTTATTTCAGATATCTTTAATCCTAACTTATTTAATTTATCAAAAAATTCTTTTTGTTCTTCCATTGAAACACCTATTAATTCCTTCGCTCTTCTTCTTATTCTTGAAATCTTTGTTTTTGCTTTCCATATCTCTCTCTTGTTTTTTAGACCGTATTTCTCTACTATCGCATTTTCTTGGTCCATTCTAACTCTATCGAATAATTGTCTTGGTCTACTAAACTTTTTTCTTTTTCTTTTTATATCGCCCATATTATTACTTCTTTTTAGAACCAGCAGCTGCATTCTTTCGCCTGTTTGGTCTAAAATTTGATTTAGTTCTTTGTCCTCGTACTGGCAGATTAAATGCATGCCTTAGTCCTTTATACGATCTTATTTTTTTTAATCTCTTAATATCAAATTCCTGCCTTAAATTCAAATCAGAACTATATAGATGAAAATCTTCCCCGCTATCGAAATCTTTCTGTCTATTTTTTAGAAATGATGGTAATGTGGGATTAGACATAAAATCTTCTATTTTCTTAATGTCATCTGTATCTAGTTCTCCTACTTTCTTATCTTTGTCTATTCCAGTTATTTTACATATTGCATTTGAAACTGCCCAATTAATACCTTTTACTAATGTCAGACCAGTAAAAACATCTTTACTTCCCCTAATGTCCTTTCCAAGTAATCTAATTAGTTCAAAATCTTGCTCTTGTTGTTTATGAAAGTTTTTTTCTGCCATTTTATGATATAAATAAATTGTATCTCTGTATTTCTGTTAATTCCTCTAATATTCTTTTTTCTACACCCTTCTTTGGGTCTGGAATATTGTGAACTCTTTCCTTTATATCCTGACATGATACAAAGGGCTTTGTTTCTCTTGCTTCTATAATAGCTTGAGTATGCTTTTTACCAAATCCAGGTATTAATTCAAATTGATGAAGTCGGGTATTTATAGGTTGTGCCTCGTTGAAAAATTTAACTATACGATCTTCTTGTTCTTCTACTGATTTTTCAATAAATTCAGCCAATTGCATTTTTGATGTTTCTGTTAATTTTTCTCGAGGACATCTCCCTAATATATATTGGACTTTTTCTCTTTTGTCTACTCCAATATAAACTGTTTCGCCTACTTCAAACTTTATACCTCTTCTAGGGACCAATTGTAAAAGAGTAAATTTGTCTTTACCAATAGCTTGTGCTACTGGTAACATCTTATTCTCTAATGGATATCCATAAGGTAGGAAATCTAATATAATTGCATTTTCTTCTTGTACCATTATCTTCAATATCTTTTAACAACATCTAATATCTTTGTGATTTCTGTTGCATCTAGATTCAAATCACTAAGTATTTTATTTAATTCCGTTGGTTCTTCGGGCATAAAGTCAACTATTTTAACTATATATTTTTCTTTTAATTTTAATAAATCCAACTCTTTTAGTTCTTGTTTTAACTCTAATGCTTTTTCTACGGGTTGGACTTTAAACTGTTTAATAAAAGTCATTATTGATTCTATTCTTTCTGTATCTCCGATTAAGCTTGCTACTTCAGATATTGTTAGTGGTTTTTCTTCTTTTATTACCATTATAATTTTTTTAAGTGTACTGGATGTATTATATACGTTTTTACTTTATTTTTGTCGTTGATTTCAACTGATTTAAATCTACCTCTCTCACCTATCACCTTTCCACTTCTGCCTTGAAGTCTTTTAGGGAATGCTGCCCTAACTGCTTTTTCTATTACCACAGCAACTCTATCATTATTGTCTAGTTTTTTAAAGTATTCACTAAACCTGATTTTGCCTTTTTGTCTTATTCTTTTTCCTCGTACCATATTATTTTTAACAACTGAGAACCATTTCTCGCTGTATTACAACTCGAACATAAATTGTCCTAATAGATGAAGAAAAAAACCCTTTAAAAATCTTTTTACTACTTTTACAATAAATTCTTGGTGTGATCTTTGATGCTTCTGTGGGATTTTATATCCTTAAGGAGTATCTTTCTTATGACTCTTTTATTTTGTCGTCGTCAAATTCTACTATTTGCATTTCTTTTTTAATTTCATGACTTAGTTTTGATGTTTCTCCTACTCTACCTAGTTCTAAATTACCTGCTTCTCTTTCCCTTTCCATATTCTCCAATATTGCTTTTGTCATCTTTTCTCCCCATACTTGATACATACAGAGTTCACACATATCAACTACAGAAGTAGACTCTATTTCAGCAGAACAATAAATACATTTTTTTCCCATCCTCTTTTTTTATGTAAGTTTGTACTCTTTTTAAATTTATATGGATTGAAATATGTTGGTTATAGAAATGTTTAAAAAAAGAATTTTCTTTGGTTGAATATGAAAAAGATGATAATTTTCTTTAGTTTGATATTAACATTATTTTTGTCGAACGGTGTGATAGCTGTAGCAGGTTGTGATTTAAGTGTTGCATTATTGAATCAGGAACCATACCCTGCAGTACCAGGAGATATACTTAAATTGGTTTTCCAAATTAGCGGAATTGATTCCTCTGAATGTGAAGATGTTAATGTAGAACTCTTAGAAGAATTCCCATTTACTCTTGATCCATCATCTTCTCCAATTTATAATATTCAATCTGGAACATACACGAGAGATTATAGCAGTACATTTATGGCCCCCTTTAAAGTTAGAGTTGACGAAGATGCACTAGATGGAGAAACCCCAATTAAATTAAAATATCAAAACCTTGAAAAAACATTTGATATTGAAATAAGAGATATTAGGGCTAATTTTGAGATTTTTGTTGACGATTTCGATACAGCGACAAACACTATTACATTTGAAATTTTAAATACTGGTAGCGAGGATATTGAAGCCGTAACGATAGAGATTCCTAACCAGAATGGCATTAAAGTATATGGTCCTAATAGAGAGAATATTGGAGATTTGTCTTCTAACGAAGCAACAACATCTGAGTTTAAACTTCTAACTAAAAACGATTCTCTAAATCTTACTGTACATTATTCAGATGTTACTAACACTAGAAGAACGGTAAATCAAAATATTAAATTGGATTTAGGAAACTTCGACTATCCTAAAGAGGGGAAAAATAACTCTAACTTTTGGATTATAGCCGCTATAATTGTTATAATAGCATTTTTTGTAGCTCGTAAGAAATATAGAAAAAACAAAAAAGTATAAAAAGGTAAATGCTTTCCAAAAATGAGTTACCCATTTAAATTTTACTGAATGAACTATGATAGAAGAAATTGCCAAAGAAAAAACAAGTGCCGATCACTTACTATATGTGAGCTTAAAATATACTAAGACATGTGATGTTATTTTGAACCTGTTAGCTAGATGGAAGAGCTTGATAGAAGGTAGTTTTGATTCTATCATTGAAAAATATAATGAATTAGGCAAAATCCCCGAAATGCCTATCTCCCCTAAACAGAGAATAGAATTCATAAGAAAGTATTTTAGTAAATTTCCCACTATCCAAAATATTATACCTATGTACATTTTCTTTAAACGTGTTCCCGATTTATCAAAAGCTCGTGAAAGCGAATTTAGAAAACATGTTACACTTAAAATAAAAGATGCAACGAAAACTACGAATATTAATATGGAACAATTAACTGAATATGCAGTTAAGGTTGATGCATTTATTGATGAAGTAAAAACAATATTACTTGATTAGGATATTCCTAGTCTAGTTAAGATTGGGGCTGGATTTTTAGAATATTCATTTATTACTCTTTGGACTTCATCATATCCTAATATTTTCTGATTATATAGTGCGTATAATACTTTCTTTCTTGTTTCATATTCTTTTATTAATTGCTCCATCGAAATTCCGTTTTTTTCCGATATCTTCGTGAATAATTGGCTTTGACTTTGAAAGTAGAACTTATCATCTGCTGGATTCCACTGAAATGGGGTATTTGTCTGAAATGTTCCATCTGGATTGACTTGTGTAATTTCGACTATTTCTCTAAGTCGACGAGTTTCGTGACCGTTAACAACTGCATGAGTTTGAATGGCTACAAAATCTAAAGTATTTATTAGTGTTGGACTCAAACTAATTGGTGGCGTCGATAATCTATTAACGATTGCTTGAACTGAGTCTGCATGGAGTGTCGAGATGGAAGAATGACCTGATGCCATACCTTGAAACAAAACAGAGGCTTCTTTCCCTCTTACTTCACCAACAATAACATAATCTGGATTTTGTCTAAATGAGCCCTTTAGTAAACTAAACATATCTACCTCACCTACACCACTGTTAGACATTCCCGACCTTACTACACTTGGTAACCAGTTTTCTCTCGGTAGATTCAATTCTCTAGTATCCTCAATTGAAACAACTCTTTTTTCAGGAGATATGAAAAATGCTATTGCATTCAATAAAGTTGTTTTTCCTGATGCTGTTCCTCCTACTATCATTATATTTGCATTATACTGAAGGGCCAACCAGAAATATGCTAACATTTCTGGGCTTATTGAATTAAATCCTAATAACTGAATTGGTGTCCAAGGAACTTTTGTAAATTTCCTTATTGTGAATGTTGGTCCTTTGCTTGTTATATCTTTGGTGTATGTTGCGTTAACTCTGCTCCCATCTGGTAAACTTCCATCTAATATTGGTGACGCATATGAAATATATCGACCTGTTTTTTGTGCCAATTTCTCTACAAAATTAGACAAAGGCTCTATAGATTTAAACTTTACATTTGTTTTAACATTCCTAAATACACGATGAACTATGTATATCTGTTCTCCCGCTCCATTACACTCAATATCTTCTATAAAATAATCTCTCATAAATGCCTCTATTTCATTGAGTCCGATAAAATCTCTGTAAAGATAATAAAATATTTTCCTGAATGATTCTTCGCTTGATTTTATACCTAGCTCTGATATGGTTGATCTAGAATTGTCTTCAATATAATTTATTAGAGATTCCTTTGTCTGATTTTCTTCGCTTATATTGAAATTCACTGTTTCTCTTAGCGACAGTTCTATTTTACTTAATAGTTCAGTTTCCTTTTGGTCTAGAATCGGTTCCTCTACCTCATATATAACTTCTGATATTTGTGAATCCCAATAAATATGGATTGATACATATGGGGAGATTACCATATATCTTACATTTATTTGAGCTTTATCTTCGAACTTTTGAATAGAGGGAACTATTGGATTTAGGTTTATTTTTATCTTTTCCATAATCTTATATTTCCTTAAAGTTTAATTGTAATACTCTATCTTGAGATCCTTCGTTTTCTATTGTAAAAACATATGGTGTCCCGCTTTTAATAAATTCTTTATTTTCATCTTCGCTGTTATATTTAATATCAAAGTTATAGGGCATTTTGATTTCTACTAGCCATGGATCAGCAGAGGTTGTTTTTACCGTCATTGTCGTTCCGATACTTACTTCTATATCTTCTTCGCTATATTTTAAGCTGGATGGTATTGTCCAATAAAGCGAATCATCTGTCGCATTTATAGAAAAGACGCCTTTGCCGATCTCTAAATTATATTTTACTCTCATACCAGTTGTTTGAGCTGCTTCATATATTTTTTCATTAATTACTCCAAAACTTTCTATTGCTTGATTAATTAAAGATTCATCTTTCATTTTATCTAATTTTGGTTTTGTTGCAGCTAATAGTAAACCCAAAATCGCTAATCCAACCAAAGTATAAACAACTGTTTCTATCCATACCTGTCCTCTTTTATTAAGAGAACTTTTATTTTCAATAATACACCTCATGATTTAATGAAGGAAAATTCATTTAAATATTTAACTTAAAAACAAGATAGAATAAATGAATAAGGTCCTAGATGGTTTAATGCTTTAAGCACCGAGAGATGGACATATGCCAACTTCTGCGGAAGCGACAGCGTCATTGCACGAATATTCTTGTGTCCCAATGGTTATGACAGGAATTATTTCGAAGGTGACAATTTTAAGAACTGCAGTCTGATTGTATGTATAAACGTCTCCTGGGCCTAAACCACCAACCCCAAAGGCTGTTACATTGGTTGTTTCTATGTTTTCGTTTTGGGCATTACCATTAGCGTCAATAGCTTTTAAATTAAGCGAAGTTATATCGATATTAGCAGATGACCTCTCTATCTGAACATATACTTTTCTATTACCGTCACTCCAACATGTTTTTCCTGTACTAGTTCTTATGGTTATAGCGCTAGCAGCCTCCATACATGCTTGACTACTTTGAAGACTATTTCTTATCATTGGCAAAACTACTGTCCATACAATTGATATAGCAGCTACAGTAATTAGAATTATAAGACTCGTCGCAACAATTGCGGAAACACCTTTTTTGTTTTTTCTATTTATCATATTTCCCTCTTAATTATAGTTTATCTAAGATAATATTAATTATAAATGTTTTGAAAAGGTTATTTTTAGAATTAGCAAATACTTACTTCTGCGGAAGATACAGCTTCTTTACATGAATATTCTTGAGTTCCTATAGTTATAACGGGAATTATTTCGAAAGATACAATCTCTTTTTTTGTGCTTTGGTTATATACATATACATCACCTGGCTCTATACCATCAACTCCAAAAATTGTTTCGTTATCTGTTTTTATTATTATGTTTTCAGCATTTCCGCTGGCGTCAATAGCTCTTAAGTTAAGTGAAGTCAATATTATATTGGCAGAGGACCTTTCTATCTGAACGAATACTGTTCCAGTTGTATCATCAGGGTCTGTATTTGTTTTGTTCCAACATGTTTGACCTGTGTTGGTCCTTATAGTTATAGAGCCTACAACATTTGAACAAACTTGGCTATTCTGAAGATTCCCTTTTATCATAGGTAAGACTATTGTCCATACAATTGATATAGCAGCTACAGTAATTAGAATTATAAGACTCGTTGCAACAATTGCAGAAACACCTTTTTTGTTTTTTCTATTTATCATATTTCCCTCTTAATTATAGTTTATCTAAGATGAGATTAATTATAAATGTTTCGAAAAATAAAAAGAAAGAAAAAGGGGACAAAGCCCCTTTTTGAAAATTACGCGATTAACAAAGACCTACTTCTGCAGCAGCGACAGCGTCGTTACATGAATACTCTTGAGTACCTACTGTTAAAACAGGAACTATTTCAAAAGCAACAATTATCTCTGTTGTGTTTTCGCTATACACATATACATCACCCGGCTCCAAACCATCAGGTCCAAAGAATGTATCATTAGATGTTGACAATATTGTGTTTTGAGCATTACCATTAGCGTCAATAGCTCTTAAATTAAGTGAGCTTATATCAATATTGGCAGAGGACCTTTCTATTTGAACAAAGACTGTCCCATTATAATCGCCAGTACCGGAATTTGTTTTGTTCCAACATGTTTGTCCTGTATTAGTTCTTATAGTTATAGAACTAGCAGCTTCCATACATGCTTGGCTACCTTGAAGATTATCTCTAATCATTGGTAAAACTATCGTCCATACAATTGATATAGCAGCTACGGTAATTAAAATTATAAGACTTGTTGCAACAATTGCAGAGACACCTTTTTTGTTTTTTCTATTTATCATATTATTTCCCCCTTTCAATTGTATCTAGATTATATCTAGTGATATCTTTTTTACGATATTGTTAATTATAAATGTTTTGTTTCTATTCATATCTTAACGCCTCGATAATATTTGTCTGAGCCGCATTTTTTGATGGAAAAATGCCACTTAATATGCCGATTAATATGCTAAAGAAAAGCAATGAAAGAACGACAACCAAAGGATAAACTGGTTGAAGATATGTTGTTCCTGCGAATTTTACTGCGATATATCCAACGGCTTCAGAGATACCAAGTCCTATGACCATTCCCAATATCCCGCCTATAAGTCCTAATAATCCTGATTCTATTAAGAAGATTGTAGTTATCGAGGAGTTCTTTGCGCCAATAGCTTTCATTATACCTATTTCTTTTGTTCGCTCTACTACTGATGTATACATTGTATTTGCTATCCCAACAGCACCGACGAGAATGCTAATCCCGCCAATGCCTACCAGAAAAACTGTTAAGATTGACAGAATAGAATTGAAACTTTCCATTAGTTCTTCCGGTGTCTGGATTGTATAGTCTCTAGTTTTTTCGTCTACATCCCTACTCTTATCTAGTTTTGATTCTATCTGAGAAACTGTCTTATCTATGCTGGCAACATCTTTCACCTGAACACCTAAAAAATCTATCTCGCCATCACTTCCGAATAAATCTTTTGCATCGTTATAACTTATATATATATTTTTGTCGTCGCCGTCGTTTCCAAGAGTTTCTAAAATTCCAATTACTCTATATTTCTCTCCATTTAATGATATCTTATCGCCTACCTCTATCCCTGTAAATATCTGTGGAATTTTGTATCCTATAACTATTTTTTTTGATTCATCTGTTTTGAAGAATTTTCCCTCCTCTATTTCCATTGTAAAACTCTCTTTTATTATATCTAATATTTCATTATTATCATTCGGGATACCCATTGTAAACAAATACCTCGTTTTATCCCCCCATGCTACCTTCGCTGTGTCAATAGAGGCATAGAATACTGTATCTACACCACTTACTCTCTCTAGTGCATTCGCGTTTTCAATGGTTAGTGTGGTAGGACTTGCAACTCCTGGTATTCCAGATGGGTAAATAAATATTTTATCTCGTCCCATTTTTTCGAATTGTTGTTCTATTCCATTTTGCAAACCTAATGATAATGATATTAAAACAAATATTACCATTACTGAGATTACTATACCTAAAAGTGTTAACCCACTTCTTAATTTACGGTTTCTTAAATTTGTCCATGATAATTTAAAAAATTGTTTATTCATTTTCTTAACGCTTCAACTGGATTTAGTTGTGATGCTTGTCTTGCAGGAATATAGCCCGCGATTATACCCACTACAAATGAAAACAATGCGGGTCCTAAAAGTAAAGAGAGTGGTAGATTTAAAACAAAAAGTCCTTCTCCTAAGAACACCGTAGCGATGGCTGTAATCCCCCATGCTATTAATATTCCAAATAATGTACCAGCGATTCCTCCAAATAACCCTAACAAACCCGCTTCAAACAAAAAGATTGACATTACAGATATGTTTCTTGCTCCAATGGCTTTCATTATTCCTATTTCGTTCTGTCTTTCTAATACAGAAGTAAACATATTATTAGCGACGCCAATACTCCCTATTAGAATAGCCATTGACGCTATTGCTATGACTACGATGTTTACCATTGAAAGTATAACATTCATATTCTGTAGACTAGTCCCTGCCGTTTCTACACTAAAGCTCTCTTCTCCTTCTGTATCTTTCCTGTCTTTACGTACTATATCTCTTATTCCTTTTGCTATTGTATCTATATTATCTTGATCGTCTACATATATTTGTATCAAATCATATTGATCAGATTGATTTGTTATATCTTCTAAATCCTTTTCTAGAATATAGGTTGCAGAGTTTTTCGTAAATGCTCCAGTTTCGCCTAAGAATCCATTAATTTTAAAATCTTCATTATTAATCTTAATTGTTGTTCCAACATTAAGTTTTCTATTAAAGATATTTTTTTTATAAAAATCTATGCCTAATAATATTTTCCTTGTATTACTAGAATATATTAAATTTCCTTTTTCTAAATCGTCAAATGCTTTGTATCTCAAATTCTGTTGTGTCTTGTCCATTGGAATACTCATAGCAAAAGAAAAAGTACTTACACCGTTATATTCTAGTATTACTGGTTCTAGATATATTCCATAAGCTTCCTTTACTCCAGTTACTTTCTGAATTAATTTTACTTCTCTATTTGTTAATGATTCTGCGGCGGTTGTTCCTGGAGGGCCAAATCCGGCATCAGCATTCTTGAGTGTTATTCTGTCTGGTTCTAAATCTGAGAATTGTGAACTGACAGCTGTTTGTAATGCTTGCCCTAGACTTATTAGAGCTACTACGGCTGCAATTCCGATGAAAATTCCTATAATTGTTAACCAGCTTCTAAGTTTTCGTCTTAGAAGATTTCTCCAAGCTATTAGAAAATAATCTTTCATATCATTTCCTGCTTTTTAACTTGAGTCCATTTCCCATCTTGTTTCTGTGTTATCTTGCTGACCTTTCCATCAATTATCCAATATACTTTATCTGCATGTTGAATTGCTAAATTTGGATCATGTGTCACCATTACAATTGTTTTGTTTTGCTTATGCATGTTGTCTAAAAAGTCCATTACTATTTTTCCTGTTTTTGTATCTAGATTTCCTGTTGGTTCATCAGCTAAGATAACTTCTGGTTCGTTTGATAGACTCCTTGCTATTGCTACTCGTTGCTGTTGTCCTCCTGAAAGTTGATTTGGGTAATGATTTATCCTGTCTTCCAATTCTATCAGCGATAAGAGATTTTTCGCTTTGATTAGACGCTTTGATTCATCAACCCCTTGAAATAGAAGTGGTAATGCAACATTTTCTATTGCTGTCAGGTTCGGAATTAAATTGAATTGTTGAAATATAAATCCTATTTTTTTACCTCTTAACTGAGCAAGTCTGCTTTCAGAAAGTTTGCTTATATCTTCTCCATCTAAAAAAACTGACCCGTGTGTCGGAGTATCAAGAGAACCAATCATATTCATGGCCGTAGATTTACCAGAACCAGATGGTCCCATTATTGCTATAAATTCTCCTCTTCTAACTAAAATATCTATTCCATCTAAGGCTTTTACTGTACTATCCCCTAATTGATAATATTTTTTTACATCTACCAATCGTATAACTTCATCTCTTTTTTTCATATTGAATTTAAGAATTCTTATATTATAAAACTAACTAAAAAAGGAAGAAGAAAGAAAAAAAAAGAAAAAAAAGGAAAAAATCCTTTTTATTTTTAGATTAAACTTAGGCTGTTGCAACAACGGCTTCATTAGCTGTTGTATAAACATTCTTAGCTCCTACAGTAACATCAACTACTTTGTTGATTAAGTGAGTAGCGGCTTTTGTTGTATCTTCTGCATCATAACCAGCAACAAGTAAAGCAACTTTACCGTTTCTAGCAAATGATTCGAACATATATTGTCCCGCTTTAACACTTGTAGCAGTAGTAAAGGCATCACCACAAACTGGTGTAGAACTACCTAATAATTCTGCAGCAACAGTGTTAACACAACTACCACCTATTACAATCAAATCTTTATCAGCAAAAGCTGTTGCTTCTGCATCTGTAAATGTTTTTTGACCTGTAGCACCAGGAATAGTATCGCCAGCTGTAACAACTACATCGGAAGATGTAATATATACATCGTTAGCTACTTCTGAACCATGATAAATTAACGTTAATGACTTAGCACTAGAATCACTCTTATCATAAAGAGCTTCAGTTGCTAATGCACTATACGCAAATTGTCTATAGACGTCAGTATTACCAATTTCATAGGCTAAACTACCACTTGAAGTAGTAACTGCAGTAATAGAAGCTGTCTTTGATGGAGAAGTTCCAGCAGAACCTAGTGTAGCAGTGAATGTATCACCATTACCTAAATTATCGCTTTTATCTTGTTCAGCAAAAATTAATGACATACTACTTACGTTGTCAGAAGACAGATTTGTAATGTCAGCGTTTACTCCTAAAGTAACAGCTAATCCTTCTGTAGAATATAGCGTATTAAATGAAGTTCCAGCGTTTCCTGTTATGTTAACAGTCTTACCTAACCTATTTACATTACGAACAGTTAATTCCATATCACCTAATGTGACTATATCATCTGGTTGAGCTTTAACTTTAGCGTCTGTCCAAGAATCGTCTTTGTAGTACTGAATTGTAGTTTTATTTACAGTTGTACTTTCAACGATAAAGGATGTCGCTCTCATCAAATAAGATGCAGAATCTGTTGTATCGTTCCATGATGCGATGAAATATTCATGCTCAGAATCATTAAAAACAATACCTGTACTTGCAGCAGCGTCACTAATCAATAGCTGTTTATCTACAGCACTACCATAACCTGAGATGTTACCGCTTGTTTCATTTATGTAATATAAATCGATACTTGCAGCACCGTCATCTAATGGAAAATCAGTTAATGTAAACACATTGTTTGAAACATCAACATGAGTTTCTTCCTCTGCAGGATATGTTGATCCTCCATATGAAAGACTTACCACTTCGAATCCAGGCATAGTAATAGTAGAATCTTCAGTTATAAACAAATCATCGTCAGCTTTCCATGTTAGCCCAATAGATACTAATGTAGTACCAGTAGTACCATTTGTTACATGTGCAGTTAAACCAGAAATCGTATCTTCATTAAGCTGAACTTCATTACCATCTGTTAAAATCAATTTACCTTGACCAATACTAAATTCAACCTTACTGATACCGCTTTCTTTAGCATCATATAAAATATCTTTAACACCAATATAAGATCCATCACTTAACTTATAGGTTTCGCCTATACTCAAAGAACTTGTAACTTCACCATTAACATTTAATTTTACTGAAGATGTAGATATATATTCGATAGTAGCTGCATATGCAGTTCCACCAACATCTAATGTGTTAGTTGCACCATCGCTTAATACTGTATCAACAGCAGAATCTAGAAATGTCAATATTGGATTCTGTACATCTGTTCCATTACTTAAGACATAATAGTCATTACCCATTATAGGTATGTTAGTTGTCTTTAAATCATCAAACGTTGGTTTAGTACTAAATGCTAATGTATACGTCAATACAGTATCACCTGATGAATACTTAAAACCAACTGTTGGAGTATCATCCATATAGTCGTTATCATCAAAAAGTGTTAAGTTCCTATCGGCCGGAACTATTTTTTGAGTAAAGTCAAATTCATCATTATCATCATCAGTATATGTACCATCTCCTAGTAAACTAGGTAAGTACTCATCATTGATTGTTGATCTTAGATCTGTGAAACTATTTCCTAAATTAAATTTAGTAGATGATTTTTCAAACTTGTAAGAATCTTCAGCAGTAACACTTGTTGAACCAGTTGTTGTTGTAGCTGTTGCCCCAATTGCAGATATACCTAAGTCATTAGCAATACTAATGGCTGCAATAGTATCTGAACCTGCTGCTATACTACCAACCACTACGGCGGAATCTCCACCAAATGTATCAGAGTAACTAGCAGCTACGGCAGTGCCCATTGTAGAACCTACAAGAGCCAACGTTCCTAAAACTGTTATAGCTTTGTGAAATAATTTTTTCATTTTTTTTTAAACCTCCTTTCAGTACTATTAGTTTTAACCGCCTTATTCAAGGCCCTGATAATTCAGGTTAAGCTTAACTAAATAGCCTGGTCGGACTTATAACTAGGGAGCGCTATAAGGTCATCACTGAGGGTCCCTGTTTGATCACTGACTAGTCAGCATTATTGATGAACAATAACGCAATCATATAAGAAAAAAACAGTTTATAAGGTTTATTGTTATAATTGGTTTATAGACGGTGATTTTCTCCTAAGTCTCGCGTTTCGTTTATAAGTTTTGTGTTATTCTTCAGAATGATGACAAAGCCTTTACCATTAAATGTTTGGTCCATACATTCTCTTAATAGTAACATTTATATATGTGTATCCATATCCCATATATACAATGGTTACTCGTCAGAAAACGAAGATAAGATATGCAAGTATAAACCCTGACACTCGTGGGTTTGTTGCCAAAATGTCTGGAGCTCCACGTAAATATGATTTTTCTGATATTCATATGATTAGAAAGCTTTTGTCGCGAGAAAAGGGGAGGATTTTATTCACTTTGAAAAAGAAAAAACCGGGTTCTATATATGAATTGGCAAAGGGGTTAGGACGAGATTTTAAATCTGTTCACGATGATGTTAAATTTTTAGAGCGATTTGGCTTCATTGAATTTCATTCGGAAAAAAATGGAAAAAGAGAAAGCCTTAAACCTGTTTTGATTATTAATAGGATGGATATTAGTATTAAGATTTAATTTGCCATACACAGCTTTAAGTCAACACTGATGTCTCCATCATTTCCTAAAGATATAATATAGGGATTCGAGCCATATACCTTACTAGAACAATTGCCGTTGATTATTGTAAATTGGTCTTGAGAATCCTCTTCATAATTATATTTAGTGTTTAATTCATATGCAGAAACTTGGTTGTCTGTGAATAATATTTCGTCAAATATTTGTTTCAGTGTGACATTTAACTCGTCGCAAACCATGCTATCTGTATTCATACATCGTTTATTATCATAACAATCTTCGAATAAATCTTCTATTTTTTGATAACCTGATTTTTGAGATACTTTGCACTGAGAACTGGTGTGCATAACCCCTTGGAGGATATTATCAACTGATATACTTTCATAAACTTTTGCCGGTTGTGATATCTTGAATATCATAAAAACTAATAATGCGATTACTACTACTATTACTATTAAAACGAATCCTACCATTTCTTGCTGAGCTTTTTTATACATTTTTTACTCCTACAATAAGTTTTGCTAGTTGACACTCAACAATTAGCCTACTTTTTCTTTCGCATAAACTGATATATGCAGAATACGTTTCTTTATTTGGTTGGTTATTATCATATATTTTATAATAATTGCATCCTTCTCCTGGACATTCTATAACATCTGTTTGATTATTTGGATAAATGGATAATACTTCAATAGAGGATATTTGCCAGAAGTCGGAATATTCTTTTCCTAATTCACCTGACATTATATGAAGCTTATCACTATCTACACACCACGATTCTGTACTACCGCAAGAGAATTCTGGTGAATTTGCTAAAGATTCTATGGATGAAATTGTTTGTGCTCTCTTTAAATTATCTGATGATTCTTTTAGCCCTTGAGATTGGGAATTTATTAAAAATATACCTACTAATATAAAAAATAAGAATATGGCCAAAACCATAACAACCATCTGCATTATCTTATATTGTGCTTTCATTCCCATACTTTACATCCTCCGGCCTTATTATCATTATATAGATTCATTGATTGGTCATATATATCTAACATTTGCTCTGGATCTTCTGACGATAGTAGTGAATTCGTCCACTCTATTAGCTGTGGTTTTATTTGTGTATAACAAGATCTGGCTGATAATATGTCTGCCTTTTCTGTATATAGTTTAGACAACAAATATGTTCTATATAATAATCTGTCCACATTACAGTAATAGTTATCTTCTTCTGAGAATATTGCGGCATAAACTAACTCTCCTATAAATGGTACAGATACGCCTTCTTTCTTTACAATGCCATAATCATATTTTGTTTTACAGCTAGTAGAAAGACACATTGGTTCTATTGAAATGTCGCAGGAGTTATCGCTTGAGCAGACCTGAGTGATATTTAATTCTGAACAATTTTCGACACTTATTGTTGGTATCTTTAATGCACCTAGACTTATCTTAATAAATTCGGGGGCATTTTCTAAACAATATTGTTTAGTGTCTGGGATTAAAATAATGAAATCTGAAACCTCATACGGATACGAGAAAGTCTTCGATATTGTATATAATCTTTCTGTCTCTAATTGTTCATCAGAGAACAAATATTTGTCTTCTACAACTATTTCTGAACCAAAATCACCGTATGATTTTCGTGAAGTATCTAATGTCGCTACTGAGATTCTGTTCCCTCCAAAGTCTGTAAAACTCTCGCACCTATTTTTAAATTTTATTTTTTGGTGAAAGTCTATTTCGCCCGAAGAACTTGTTGCAAAACCTGTTTGTAGAGGATCTATGAATACTTCGATTTGTTTTGCGATTGTAGTGTCTGATTGATACTTCTGCGTATCCCCTGATTTTGTAACTCCATATATAGATAATATAAGAATAGACACACCGGCTATAATAGCGAAAATAGTTACGAAATTAAAATCACCCCTCTTCTCTTTCATTTTATTTTTATGATAAGAAATATTATAAATTTATGGGGAAGATACGATAATAAAATTATTCAACAATTACTTTTTTTGAACCCAATTCTTTTTTGATTATGATTACTCCTGGGTTTGGGATACAGTATGGATTTTGATTCCTGGTAATTTTTGATATCTCGAGATGCTCTATTGTTTTGGATTTGAAGCCAAAAGCAGCTTTTTGTGGAATCAAGAATAAGTTAGATTCATAGTCGTAACTCTTTATTTGAGAGCTTAGTTCTTGGTCTGCTGTGAGTGGTGCTGAAAAATTCGCAAAACAAATATGTGTGATCTTTTTTGGCAAATTTATCTCATACGGTTTTTCTACTGATGCTGAACTCCATGCATTATCTATCTCACCTTGAAAACTTTCATAGAACTGAACCACTTGAGATGATGAACCGAAATTTAGAAAAAACTTTATTGCCATGAATGCAAATGCAACAAAAATAACAATTAATATTATAGAAAATATCATACCAAACGACATTCCTACTGATTGCTGAGCCTTTTTTGGTATCATTATTAATTAATAGTTAGATGTCGGCCTTACTATTGTTGAACAATCTTGTGGTATTGTTCTTAATCCATCTGTACATTTAATGTAATATGTTGCTTCCTTGTCCCATGGGAGTATATGGTTTTGACTATTACTATATGGCATTACTGTTCCTTCTGTATCAAAATCGAAAGTACAAGTGGTCAGGCTATAACTACAGTTTGAATCATAGGCTGTTATTATTTTCAAATCTCCTTCCTCTTCATACATTCTTGCTATTATTGGAGAATCTGAATCTATTTCTACATCGAAATTTATTGTTTCTTGAACTGTATTTCCTCCTTCATCTACACACTGGATCAAATATTCATGGCTTCCTCCATTTAAGAAAAGTGTGTGTGTGCTTACACCATCTATATTGTTTGTATCGTCGAACTCTCTTAAGTCTATTAGTCTTGCACTTGGACCTTTTGCAAATTTACAATCTGCTTTTCCATCATTACATCCTAATAAAGTTTGAACCTCTAAAATTACTGGTAATTCTTGGATTGTTCCATATATTGTTTCTCCTGATATTGGTTTTACAGAATCTAATTTAAGCTCACTTCCCACTCTTAGTTTTAGTTCGTAAGCTGGTTGGATGTTAGAGTTATTAGCACCATCTTTACATGCTACATAATACGAAGTTAGCTCTCTTGCTACTCCGTTTAAATCTGCTGTACATACTGCTCGGTAGGTTGGGTCATTTGAAGAAATACAACTCATTGTTTTGTTCGCCTCCATTTTATTATAACTTTGGCTTGTCCTGCTCCATCTACAATCAGTAACCAACGAAGAGTCCTTCACTTTAAATCCTACTTGCAAATCTGAAGTGCCGACACATTTATCGTTACCACCTGAAACTGTACCTATTACTGTTGGTGATGTTATATCTGGTGTTGGATCTACATTAAAACGGATTAAATACGGTCCATCTTGATTTCCTCGATGGTCTTGGCACCAAACATATAAGTTCATCTCTTTTCCGTCAACTAATGTAAGTCCGGCTCCTTTTAGTATATCTGCGTTTGGTAAGTTCATTGTCTCAGAGAAGCTTGATCTTGTACTTGAGTCTCCACCCATCTTAACTGCTCCATCATAACCAGTTGATCTATTTAAAGAAATTTTACACTTAGCCGGTTCGTCAGTTGTAATTCCGAATGTTATTGGATCACCTGCCTTAACATATTCATCTTTATTTGCATTGTTTTGTCTAATTTTATATCCTCCCGCTCCACCAAATGAATAATCGTCTAAATCTATGTATTCGTATCCTACCGATAACACTTCTTTATTTGGAGAGATTATTGGTGGGGATATGTCCCTAGAATTAGATTCTACACAAACATTTTCTCCTTCATCATCAACAAAAACACATGACTGACCCAATGACGAGCATCTATATTCATTACATGGAACTTCTACTTCATTACATCTATGACAATTTTCCCCTCCTACTGAGGGCTCCCATGGTTCACAACTATAAGTTATTGTTTGGGTGACTGTTTCTCTAAAAGCTGTACCCAATAAGCCTCCTCCTACAGCGCCTAGTATTATAGGTACCAAACAGAATGGCGCGATTAAAGGGATAAGACAAGTTGCTGCACCCAATACAAGACCAGCAGCACCCGCAACAAAAAGATTAAACCAGTTATTATTCGAACTTTTGTCGCTAAAATCCACCTTGCCTTCAAAATTTAATTCTTCAGCCATACCAAAATTTATCAGCATGACGAATGAAAGGAAACCTATTAATAATATCATTATTTGAAATACTGCGCTTTTTTCATTTTTCATATTATACTCCCATCTATCCATTTATTTAATTCGCCCTGAATAGAACTCCCATTTAAATCACCTTCAATACTACCAGTGTATTCATATGCAAAGTCTTTATAGTTTTCATAATTCTTATATGCTCCACAATCTCCTTGCCTAACACATATTTTATTTGCTTCATTAACCCAATCTTTTCCTAAACACTTATTATTTTCTAATATCTCAAACTTATAATCTCTTAATCTTGGATTTTTTCCGCCTACTTTGCCTCCAAAAAATAGTTCGACAGATGAAAAAACTTTTTCCATTAGATCTCTTTCATATGTAACTTCACAACTAACAGATGCTAGGTTACAGGTTGTATCACCTGCTGATGAATTTGTGATTAGTCCTTGTGAATACCTCGAAACACAAACACCGTTTTCTTTTTTATTACTTCTTCTATTCCCTCTTATTTTAATTCCATCCTCTGTTGATAATAGAGTTGAATTAGTTGATATCAATGTGCTTATTTCTGAATCACCTAACCATATACAATCTCTTTTGTCTGAATTCTCGCAATCTGTTTTTTGATCTATTATTATACATTCTTCATTTCTATTGTTTACACATCTTGCAGTTGCTTGTTTTGTAAGAGATGTTTCCGTATCTGAACCTACATTTTTGTATCCTTCAATACAAATCTCTCTTCTGTTAGATTGGCAGCTTTCATTATAGATTATACCATTATTACAATACTTTACGAAATATTCTGAACCTACTAAATCTAATCCTTCACCCTGTTGTTGTAATATATTTTTGTCGTTAAATTTTAATATCTTGTTAGAATTTGTATCATCTGTAACACACCAAGCTTCCAGATTTTTTCTTGGATTTTTGTCTTTGTCTATACATGTTGTTGACTTACAATAACTAGCTACCCTTTCTGGAACTGATTCTGGTGCACCGATTGTGTTTTTACTCCAATCGGCACAAATACTTTCAAAGAAATAATCACAATCTCCATCTAGAGATCTAGTTGGACTTATTTCTTTTGGTGTTGCTAATTTTCCATTATTATAACTTATGATATCTGTCTTGTTTGTAAAAACTCCAGAATACACGTTTTCTCTATTTCCACAAGTATCATACCAATAAATATCGTCATCATCACATCGTGTTTCTGCTTGTTTTCCACAGTTGGTCAATAGGGCACCTGATGAACATAAATATCCGCTATAAAATGTTTTTGCTGATTCGGATTGGTATGTTCCACTGGTTATTGTTCCTTCGCTTCCCCCACAGTCTTCTCTTGTTGTAACGATACATTGTCTTCCTATGTCTGTTGGTGTCACACATGCTCCTCTGTCCTGTGTTTGAACTGATGATATACATTCTGATTCTATTGTTATTCCTGCATTAAAATCTGAATTAATTCCTAACATAGTTCCTGTTGCTATACATCTAGTATGTGTTGACAATTGGGCGTTATCTCCTAATATACAGCAACCTAATTTACATTGTCCTACCTCACGAATATCTCCTGGGATAAACTCTCCTCCTTTTTCTAAACAACGTGCTTTTGCGATGTTACCTGAACATTCTCCGTTGTCAGTATCGTAGCATGTTCCTAATTGACAATATGTTGTGCTACCACAAGATGCTTGGCTTTTTTGCATAGAATCATTACATTCCGCTCTTATTGTATTAACACAGCTTCCATCTGTTATTGTTTTCTCACAACAATATGTTGATGTGCTTGGTTCTGCTAATACTAATGGTAAAAATGTAGCTAATATTAATAGGAGTACAAATATTTGTGTTGTGTTGTGTTCCATTTTCATAATAATCCCGATATTGCCTCTATGTCGATACCTACTGGTTTGACATAAGATCTGCTAGCAAATTGATATTTAGTTCCAGATTCTCTATCTTCAATCACATATACCTTTGTTCCATCACCCTGCTTAAACACTTGGATTATATGATTAGATGTTGTTCTCATTAATTCAAGAATATCTGTTGTTCCATATAATGATTCTCTATATAGTATGGTACTTACTTTTTCCAATATTCCGAAAATTTCAGATGGGATATCTATTATGAATTCTTGATATTGTTCTGTGCCTATTGTTGTTGGTGCATCTAATGTTACACGAACAAACTCTGGGAAAACTAGTATCGATACCTTTGGTGTTCCCTTTACAACCTCATATCCTAGTTTCTGTAATTTTGATATAGAATTTGAATAACATGCTTCTATTCCTGGAGTTGTATACGATATAAGTTCTTCTCTAAATGCTTTTATTGGGAATGGATTCTGAGTTACACCTGGTTTATAATATTCGCTGGTATAAATAAAATATGGGATTTCTTGTCCCTTATATATATAGGAGAAGCTTGGGTTCTTGTATCCACCTGTTAATGCTAATTCTGTTATTGAGTCATCTACTACTTTTTCGATACATCCTTCAAAGCTCAATCTTGCTGAGTTTTGAGAGATAAACGTTGGTTGTACCCAAAAGATAAAGACGAAGATTCCGGCAAAGATTATTATTCCTAGAATTATAAATAAGGTTAGTTGTCCCTTCTTGTTATGAAGCCCCTTTCTCATTATTATTTTAAGGTGTTTCTATTTATAAATTCTTTGATTATTTCTTTGTTTATGTTTATATTATCGTTAGATAAATTTATTAAGTATTTTAGTTTTCTTTGTTTATGTTTATCAAAGAGATTAAACCTAGAATTATAAAGGATTCACGTGGTGGTAAAACAATTGAAATATTTCTAAAAAGTTATGAGGGTACTTTTTCTTGTTCAGCTCCTACTGGTAAATCTACTGGTGCACATGAAGTTATGAGTTACAATAAAGATGGTATTACAAAAAGTTTTAATTTATTGAAAGAGTTTTGTGAAAAATTAAAGGGAAAAAACTTTCTAATAAAAATTGTTGATGATTTAATACAGTTACAAAGTTTGGTCAAAAAGTTTGAAACGCATTATGGGAAACTTGGAGGAAATGTCACTTATATTTTAGATGGAGTTTTCCTGAAAGCTGCCGCTAAGGACAATAATAAAGATGTTTGGGAATTTATTTTTGATGATGTGAACATCGGCAGAAAACCGAAAATGCCTATGCCTATTGGAAATTGTATTGGTGGTGGATTACATTCTGCCTTTGTTAAAAGGAAGAGACCTGATTTTCAAGAATTTCTATTGATCCCAAATGAGGAGACTTTTTCGAGAGCTATTTCTAAAAATATCAGGGCTTATCAATATGCAAGGTCGCTCATTCGAGGAAAAGCAAAAAATGATGAGTCTGCTTGGAAAACAAACAAAACAAATGAGGAGGTTTTATTTATTTTGATGGAAATTGTTGAAAAGTTTGATTTAAGAATTGGTATTGACATCGCTGCTTCGACTTTCTTTGAAAAGGGTTATTATAATTACAAAAATAAAAAGTTGACAAGAGACAGGCTTGATCAAATTGATTATATGAAGAGGATTATAAATAAATACAACTTATTCTATTTAGAGGACCCGTTGGATGAAGAGGACTTTAGTGGTTTTAAAGAAATTGTAGCCTCTACAAAAAAAAGAAATACCTTAGTTGTCGGTGATGATTTAACCACCACGAATACAGAAAGATTAAATCGGGCTATTAGGTCTAAATCTATTAATGCTATAATTATTAAACCTAATCAAATTGGATCTTTAATCGAGGTAAAAAAAGTTGCGGAAATTTGTAAAAAAAACAATATTAAATTGATTTTTTCACACAGATCTGGAGAGACAAAAGATACTTTGCTCTCTGATCTTGCTGTAGGTTTTGATGCTAGTTTTATTAAATGTGGAATTATGGGACAAGAACGGCTTATTAAACACAAAAGATTAATAGACATAGAGAAACAGATTCATAAAAGATTTTCTTAAAATATATTAAAAATTAAACACCTTGACTTGCGCCTTCACTTACTTTAACAACTGGAACTTCTTTACCTGAATCTATATCTTGTTGTTTTGATTCGGATTTTACATTACTATCTTCCTTATCCGCGATTTGCTTCATTCTCTCCTCAATAGCTGCTTCGGCACTTTTCAATTGTTGTTCTTTTTGTTCTTTTACTTTCTTTTTCTTTCTTGGTTCTTCTAATATTAATTTTTCGCCAACAAAATCCTCTAGACTTGGCAGACTTTTATCGATATCATGTGCTTTCATGTATTCCCTTGATAATAACCAGAAGACTAATCCCAGGGATTTGTTTGATTTGTTGTTTGCTATTGCTACAACATCTATGTTTGAAGTATGATTATTTGTATCACAGATTCCGACTACAGGAATTTTAACTTTCTTTGCGTCCTTAAGAGCATTCTTGTCCAACCATGGATCGCAAATCATTAACATTCTTGTTTCGATGAAGTTATCTAATCGAATATTTGTAAGTACGCCTGATGGATACTTCTTTGTGAATACCTTTACTCCTGTTAACTCCGAGAACATTTTAGCTGCTCGCCAACCAGCTTCTCTTTTACATACTAGAGTCCATTCATCCGGTTTATATTGTTTAATAAAATCAATCGCTTCTGATAGTTTTTTATCTACTAATAACGTATTTAAAATCGCCAAACCATCCAGTCTTCTCCTATAAATATATTTTCTCATCGATGGAGTGATTACTTTAGTTCCTAAATATGATGCTGTTTTTATGTAATCCTCTATTGGTGTTAGGATTGTACTATCCTTTGCCACTTCGCCATCTTCAACTTTTTCTGTAGTTTTCTTTTTATCTTCTATTACTTTTATACTCTTTTTTACAGGTTTTACTTTTTTTTCTGGTTCTATTTCTAAAATTTCTTTTGTCTTTTCTATAACTTCTTCTACTTTATCTTTTATCTTTTCAACTATTGTTTCTTTTGTTTTTACCATTTTATTATAATTAGTTCAGGAGTTAATGCTACTTCCGATTGGTTTTGCACCTGATAATTAATATTATTGTGTAATTTGGGTTTAAAAGGTTTGTGGAATAAATGACAGTTTTATATAATATATTAAACAATTTTCTTCCAAGAAGACTCATAGTATGTTACGTCATTCTCTGCATCTACAACAGCTATTAATAGTGTTTTTTTTGTTGAATGGGCGACTCTGTTTTTTGCTGCAAAATCTTGCCATGCATTTTTTTCTTTTGAGTCTATTGCAAAACATATCCATTTTGAATGAGATTGTCCGATTCTTGCTTCTTTATTATATACTCTAAATGTTCCTCCAAACTTCAGTCCTGTTTTTATTAAATATCCTTTTTCCTTCAAATCTTTATATGCCATATAGTTAACTAGAAAATTTCTATCTATCACACTGAATTTTTTGCTCACCTCTAATTTATTAAGTTCTTTATATGAAGATGATTTTATTGTTATTTTTCTTTTTTCTAAAAGATAATATGCCTCTTCTAACATATAATAGACCTTGTCTCCTTCCTTTTCTCCAAATCTTTGGTTTGATAATAAATCAAAGGCCTCTTTTGAGTTTGAACTAATCTTTTTCCCTAGTAATATTGCTTGAATTTTCATAAAAATAGGTGGTTAGAGAAAGTTATAAAGGTTTTGAAAAAAAATAGCCCCGCCAGTGCTCACATTTCACTCTGAAATTTTATTAGTATATATTAATATAAAATTCGAGTAAAACTGTTCGTCGAACCTCAGGTTCTCATCATGGCATTGTAATGGTGACTTTATTTCTAAAAATATTATAGCCCCGCCAGGATTCGAACCTGGGTCGCCGGATTCAGAGTCCGACATCCTTGACCACTAGACTACGGGACTAGACTATATGGTAGAAAACTAATTTCAAATTAAAAACTTATCGGAGATGACTTGTTTTATATATCTCTTAATTATACAAACTTTTATAAAGCTAAAATTGGCTTTATATTTATGAAGAGATCAAGTAGAAGATGGAAGAAAAAGGGTCAAATGCGTTGGAAATGGCAACGTAAAAGACTTAAGACTGAGAAGCGTAAAAGAAAAATGCATAGAAACAAGTAGTTCTTAATTATATTTTAATTATAAAAAGTTCATTATTATTCGTAATCTATCATTCCTGATGGGTTGGTTAAAGAATGTCCGCCCTTTTGTTTTGCTGCAATAACATCGTCTATTCTTAATATCATTATTGCTACTTCTGTTGCTGAACTTATTGCTTGTGTTTTGACTTTTAATGGTTCGATTATTCCACATTTCAATGTGTCTTCTATTTTCGATGTAAATAAATTTAGTCCTTGATTAGAGTAATTCGCGTCATGAGTTGATTTTAGTTCTGTCAATACGTCTATTGGATCTAATCCTGCATTTTCAGCTAACGTTGTTGGTATAAATTCTAATGCTTTCGCAAATTCTTCTACTGCTAATTGTTCACGTCCTGCTAATGTTTGAGCGTATTGTTTTAACTGTCTTGATACCTCAATTTCTGTAGCCCCGCCACCCGCAACAACTTTTGAATCTTTTAATATTGCTGAAACGTCTCCTAATGCATCCTCAATTGCCCTTTGTATCTCGTCCATAACATGTCCACTTCCACCTCTTATTAGAATAGTCAATGTTCTTGGATTTGCACATCCTGTAATGTATGTAAATCCCTGATCTGATTCTTGTTTCTCTTCTACTTTTTGTGCAGAACCTAAATCTTCTTCTGTTATTTCTGACAGCTTTGAAATTATCTTTGCACCTGTGGCTTTAGATATTGCTTGGATATCTGATTTTGCTACTCTACGAATAGCAAAGATATTTGCTTTTGATAAATAGAATTGAACTACCTCGTCTATTCCTTTTTGGCAAATTATTACATTCGCACCTGTAGATTTTATTTTATCTACCTTGTCTTTTAATATTATATCTTCTTGATTCAAAAAGCTCTGAAGTTGATCTGGAGAAGCAACCGATATTTTTGCTTCCATTTCTGGAGATCTTATTTCTAACGCCTCTTCTATTAGTGCTATCTTCGCATCTTGTATTTGCAGCGGCATTTCTATTGAAACCCTTTCTTTGTCAAGGATGATTCCTCTAACTAATTCTGTTTGTTCGATAGACTCTCCCCTTTGTTTTTCTATCCTTATATCATTCGAATTAAATTGTGTTCCTTCTGCTATAACCTTAACCGCGTCAACTATTATTTTTGAGAACTTTTCTTTCATATATTCTGCTCCCTTACCTGTCATCGCCGTCTGAGCTACCTGACGTAGTTCTGTCTCATCATTAACCTCATGCGATATACTTTTCAATATCTCTATTGATTTTTGTTGTGCTAATCTATACCCTTTAGTGATAACCGTTGGATGAATCTTTTTATCTAGGAGATTCTCTGCGTTTTCTAGTAGTTTTCCCGCTAACATTACGGCCGTTGTTGTTCCATCACCGACTTCTTGTTCCTGGGTTTTGGCTACTTCAACTAACATCTTAGCAGCTGGATGTTCTATTTCCATCTCTTCCAAAATTGTGACACCGTCGTTTGTTATTATAACTTCACCCGACCTGTTTACTAACATTTTATCCATCCCCTTTGGTCCTAATGTGGTTTTTACTGTTTCTGAAAGAATTCTTGCTGCTAATATATTATTTCTCTGAGCAGTTTTCCCCATAATTCTCTCTGCTTCTTGAGATATTACTTCATCTGACATAGTATATGGAATTTATGTTTTCTTTTAAGGATTATTGTATTAAATTGATGGTGTTTAAGATGACTAGTTTTATGTGACTCCTGATATTACTAATAAGAAAAACTTATAAATGGAAAATCTTTGAAAGATGAATGATTATTAAGAAAATATTTGATGGTGACTTTGACGATGAAATACATAATGATTTTGTAAAATTCTCTCGTGGTGAATTTAAGAATAAATATTTGATTTATGGTAAAAAACAGGCTAAAAAACGGGTTGTTAAAACTGGTGCCGAATTCGCTAATTTTATTGTCAGATATTTTCTACCTAAGGCTGGAAAAAGTGTAGCTGTAACTGGGATTATCTCGACAACTTTGGATATTGCTAGTGAGGCAACATTCCCTATTGCAAAGGTCAGCCAATTTCAGGGTGTAAAAAAACTCATATTAAAAACTGAAGTAAATCCACAAGAGATCATTGGAATGATGAATAAATATCCAAAAGCTTTCTTTGCTTTAAGTTTTAAAATTGGAGATATTGATGTAAAGATAAAGGCCAAACCTCCTAAAGCTGCAAAAGCTAACAAAAAAGATAATGAAGGGCCAACTGCAGATTTTTGTGTTGTAAAGACTAACGAAGAGAACTTCTTAAATCTTCTATTTTGGGATATTGGGTTAGATTGGACAGAAATTAAAATTTCTCATAGCTTAAATATTGATAAAATAGTCTACCCAAAAGACATGACTAATATGAAACCTGCCGAAATCCGTGAAAAGTCTAAAAGACAGGGTGTATTAATCAGAAATATTAATATTGATAATGTTGAAAGTTCTAAAGAAGCAAATTTTATTGCTTAATTTAGTTATTTAAAAATATTTAGTAATCTAGTTGTTTTGATTTTGCGCAACTTGTGCAAATCAATGCTGTTTCCTTCAATGACATAAAATATCTGTTTCCTTCTTCTAATATATCATTAAACTTGTCCCAACCTTCTGATACAGTAAGTTTACCTGACTTTATTTCGTCTGCAACTTTTTTAGATTTTTCTAAAATGTCTGCCCTTTTCTTGAATAAATTATAATGGTAAATGTTTGGTTTAGCTACTTTAGAAATCTTTCTCTGACAGATGTGACAACTGGCCTGTGTCTTTAGTAATTCTTGTTCTCTTGATTCCCATTGCTTTTGAAAATCAACATCGTCAATTAAACTTTTAAAATTGCCAACCCCTTTAAGTCTTATAAGGGAAAGTTCTATGCTCTCATCGTTTTCACCTATATTTGTAACTATAACCTCTCCTATTTTTCTTCTATATCTCCAGATGAAATATTTGGTTTCTTTTTTGTGTGTTGTAAATGGGAGTCCAAATCTGAATGCCTTCTCCCCTAATACTATTTTACCAATTTTTGTTGGTGCTTTTTTCTTAGATTTTGTGGATGATGCCTGTTCTTTTTTCTTAGATTGTTTTTTTTTCTGGAGTTTTTCCCATCCTGGTTCTCCTGGTAAAATATCTGGGGTTTTTATTGCCATAAACTAACTAAGAAAAATTTCCTTTTAAATTTAAGGGTTGATATAGAAAACTACCTCTTTTTAATATATATTAAAATTAGTAAAATTTGTGGACAATAATCCATTGTTGTGTATTATTTAAAATATTTAAATTAATGTATATTTGACTATAAGCAAATATAAAAATGAGTTTTTATATTCTTGATAATGCAACAAAAGTTTATCTTTGTTACGGGAGGCGTGCTTTCTGGATTGGGTAAAGGAATTGCTGCTGCAAGTATTGGTCATATTCTGTCTCATAAATATAATGTTGTTCCTGTAAAGATGGATGGTTACCTAAATACAGATCCCGGAACTATGAATCCAAAAGAACATGGAGAAGTTTTTGTTCTAGATGATGGTACTGAAGTTGATATGGATTTTGGACATTATGAAAGATATTTTAATTGTACTTGTACAAAAGAACAATCAATTACTATGGGAAGAGTCTTCTCGGATATTCAGAAGAAAGAACGGAGAGGAGATTATTTAGGAAAAACTGTTCAGTTAATTCCACACGTTACTGATTTAATTAAAGAAAAGATTAAAATCGCTGCAGGAAATGCTGAGATTGTTATTGTTGAGGTTGGGGGTACTGTTGGAGATATTGAATCTGAATTATTCATCGAAACTATTAAACAGCTAGGTAGTGAACTTGGAGAAATGAATTGTATGTTTGTTCATCTAACATATGTGCCTATTCCTCCTCATGTTGGTGAGCCTAAAACAAAGCCTACTCAACAAAGTGTTAAGCTACTTTTAGAAAGAGGAATTAAACCCGATATTATTCTGGCTAGATGTACTGACAAGATAAGTGACCAAATAAAAGATAAAATTGCTCTCTTTTGTAATGTTAGAAGAGAAGATGTTATTTCGGCGCATGATGTAAAAAATATTTATGAAATTCCTGAAATTTATGTTAAACAAAATATGATTCACTTACTTAATACAAAGTTGGAACTAGAACTTTCTAAAGAAGTTGATTTAAGATGGATTGATTTAACAAAAAGCTTAGGTGTATTAGAAAAAGAAAATCCGATTAAAGTTGCTATTTGTGGAAAATATACAGGATTAGAAGATTCTTATGCTTCGATTATTGAGGCATTAACTCATTGTAAAGCAAAAACTAAAAAACAAATTGAAATTGAAATGATCGAAACTTCAAATTTAGAAAATGATGAGGATGTAAAAAGGATTTTAGAAGGAGTTGATGCGATAATTGTTCCTGGGGGATTTGGGAACAGAGGAACTGAAGGTAAAATTAAAGTGATTAAATATGCTCGAGAAAATAATATTCCTTTTTTAGGGATTTGTTTAGGATTACAATTAGCGGTTATCGAGTTTTTAAGAAATGTTTGTGAAGTAAGAGATGCAACTAGTGAAGAATTTGATTTAATTTCAGAACATCAGGTAATAAAATATTTACCTGGTCAAAATATAAAAATAGATATTGGAGGTACTCTCCGACTTGGATCTTATAATGCTAGAATAAAACTCGGGACCAAAATTTATGATGCGTATAATTCTGAAAATATAGATGAAAGGCATAGACATCGTTATGAAGTCAATCCAAAATATCATTCTATTCTAGAAAATAACGGTATGAGTTTAGCAGGAATGAGTGAGAACGGAATGTTGGTAGAGTTTATTTCTTTAGAACAACATCCTTATTTTATTGGAACTCAGGCACATCCTGAATTTAAGTCAAAATTGGAAAAACCTGCACCATTATTTTTAGGCTTAATCGAAAGTGCAATAAAAAGAAAAAGTACTTGATACTTGTTTGTTTTTTGGACAGCTGTTTATAATGTATCTAGTGGTGATTGGATTTTTTTTAGCTCTTGTCTTGAGATGTGTGTGTATATCTGTGTTGTAGATAAATCTGCGTGTCCTAATAACTCTTGAATTTTTCTTATATCTACATTATTTTCTAATAAATGTGTAGCGAATGAGTGTCTTAGAGTATGACAATGAATACTTTTATTTATATCTAATTTATCTGATGCTTTTTGTACTATTTTTTGTATGTTCCTTGTTGTCATTTTTCCTTTTGGTCCGGTAAATAAGTATTCTTGTTTCTGATCTTTTTGTTTTTTTACTTGATATTTTAAATCATCTGTTAGAAATTTGGGGATATTTACCATTCTATCTTTTTTTCCCTTTGCCTGCCTTATGTGTCCAACATTTTCTATGAAATCTAAGTCATTTATTTTTAATGTAACTATTTCTGAGACTCTTAATCCACAGGCATAAATAAGAGAAATAATTAGCTTAGACTTTTGGTTTGTTATTATATTTATTAATTGTTTTACCTCTTCTTTTGTTAATACGGTTGGGATTCTTTTTTCTTTTTTTGGACGCTTTATAATCTGTGTTGGATCTTTCTGAAAAACTGCAAGATGAGCATATCTTATCGCTGATAAAAACAATATAACCGAACTTGTAGCCCTATCTGAACAATTTTCTGCTAGATATAATTTTATATCATCTGGATTTATCTCTTTTGGAAATTTATCTACAAAATTTATTAATTCTTCATTAGCTCTAATGTAATTTCTAACTGTGTACTCCGAATTCTTTGATATCTTTAACTCTATTTCTACCTTTTTTAAAAACTCTTTTTTATTCATTACACACCTCTTAGATTGTACGAACCTTTTGTTTTTATATATTTATAATTACTTTATAATGTATTATGGTTATTCGTTAAAACGAATATCTTTAATTGTTATTATTTTGAAGTTCTTATTTCTTTTTATCTTTCTATTAATTGTATTTTTATCGTCGACAAATTTATTATTGTATACTTCTCACTTTTTACAAATCAACCATTATTTAGAATAATTTTCACTAAATATTGCCAATGCTCTCACTTTTTATACATTTTACGTATTTATTTATCATATCTAACTCTCACTTTTCTCTCTCTAAAATATGTTATAATTATTATTGTGCGAACCTTTCTGTTGGGAAATATCTGTTTTTTTGTTTTTGATATAAATTCTGTTTCATTCATTTTAATGAGCCCTTTCTTCTAAGTCAGTACTGGACTCTTTCTTTTATTGTGAGTATTACCTATACTTATTGTTTTAATTGGCTTAGGATGCCCCTGACTAAGAAATATGTATGTTTTTAGATAATAGCAGACCCCTTGTTTTTATGAAATTCTATCTTTATGTTCAATGGTAATATATATCCTAATTTTTGTAATTCTTGGAATATTTCGTACTTATGATTATAATTATTTGCCATACGGTGATGGTTAGGACATAGTCCAATTAGATTATCAGAGGAGTTATTCTTTTTATTGAAATCTAGGTGATGGATATCTACTACCTTATCAAACCCGCATATTACACATTTTTCTGTGATTTTTCTGTATGTTTTTAGATCAATGTTGTTTGATTTTCTTTGATTGTATGCCCTATTCTTATCAAGATGAAACACATAATTGTAGCAAGATGCACAAAGACCTTTTGCATGTATAGCTCTTTTTTTTTTACACCTTTTGCATATTTTTATCTTTGGTTGCCAATTTAACTTTTTATAACAGCTATAACAAAGGTTTTTTGCGTGATGTTCTTTTTGTTCTCCACAATTTGCACATATTTTTATCATATCAGATTATTATTCGTTCGCATATAAATATTTTTGTAAGAACGGCCCATTTCCGTTCGTTTATATACATTAGAACTTCACACAATGCATATTGTACGAACTTTCGAATATTTTAGGGGTTTTTCGGTTTTTGAGCCACTCAAAAGATAAAATTTGTTTGTAATATTTATTTTGTAGGTATCCATTCTTATTTCATATTTTTTAGATTTGTTTTGATCGTAACAAAATAACGAAAGTAATTATTTATTTTTTTGAATCAAAATCGCTTTAATTCGATGACTATCTCTACTTATTTTGATGTTTATTTTATTTATCTTTCATAATAATTTACCTAATTTTTCACTCTTTTTTATTGTATTACTAAAAATTGAAATTGACAAATTTGTATTTTTATTTATTTCTAAACAGGGAAATATGTACCTTTCTCTTTATTGATATTGATTCTTAGACAGATATTCATACACCTATTCTATTATAAAATAATTTATTCTTTAATTACACTGATATTTGTTGTAACAGATATAGTGTTTTACCGACTATTTTGATCCTACTTATTTCTTTTTTTTTTATTGCTTCTTGCAATTAGAACTAAGGTTAGGTATGTTATAATGGATATTAATATCACTAAAGTGAATACTGCACTACTAAGATTTGTTGTATATCCAAAATATTCGATTGTTGAGTTTGTTTGTAATATTGATCCTGAATTCAACGTACACATAGACCATTTATATATTGGGTTAGGAATATTTGGTGCTTTTCTACATGGGATAATTGGAAAAATAAAAGATAATATTAACGTGCTTGCTGCTATCATAAATGAATATGATAATCTTTTTTTTATTTGCATATTGTATAATATTTGTTTATCTATTTAAATTTTTACTTTAATGTTTGTAGTTGTTTTAGTTGTGTTTGGACAGGTGTATTAAACATGATACCGTTCAAACAATGTGCAAACAGGTGTTTATGTAAGTTATAAATGAAATTGTCTTTTTTTTTAGATTTTTTATTTGTCGACGTTATAATTATAGAAGAATGAAAAATATAAATATTTACTTGTTTATTTATTAACATATTATTACTAATTGGTGTCTAAAGGCTGTTTGCTGTTTGAACAGGTGGGAAGTTTTATAAACAGGTGTTTATTCTTAACCATAAGATGTTTGGTCAAAAAAGGAAAATCAATGAATTAAGAAAGGAAATTGTTGAGTCTTTTGATAACGTAAAAAAAGACTTTGCTAAAGTGGGTGAATGGATAACGGTTCTCGACGATAAGTCTGATAAAAATGATAAAAAAAATAGTTCTCTTGATAATGAATTAGCTAACCTAAAAAAGGACATTGAAACAATTAGAGCTAATTCTGCATTCTTTGGACAGGGTGTGTCCAAACAGGTGTCTAATTCCGTTCAAACAGATACAACGTTTAACTCTGTTCAAACAGATGTCCAAACAGGTGTTCAAACAGATGGATTATATAGATTAACTGTGATGGAAAGGGCAATTGTTTTTGCTTTGTTAAATAGTGAATTAAAACTGAGTTATGAGGACTTATCAAGCATGTTTGGTAAGAACAAAAGCACTGTGAGAGGGCAAATAAACACTATAAAACAAAAGATCCCAGGAATTATTGGTGAACTTATGGAGCCTTCTGGTAAAAAAAGAGTCTTTATTCCTGATAAAATGAAAGATTATATAACAAAAAGTATAAAAATTAAGATAAAAAGAGCTAAAAAGCACTAAAAGTATGAAAAGTGAGAGTTAGCTAAGCAAAAAATGATGAAAAAAGATACATTTTTTGTAGTAAAAGTGAGATATAACTAAAAATATATTAGTAAATGAAAAAGTGAGATATTATTATACACAAAAAGTTTGGGTTATATAATATTTTTTGTTTGATTAGTCTTTTTTAAATGTTAAAAATCTATTTTGTCGACGCTATTTTGTTACTTATGTAAATATTTTGTTGTATTAAATTCATTTAGTGTTAACTTTAATATAATTATCTATTTATTCGGTTTATCGAATAAGTTATTTTGAATTAGAGGTTTCTTAATCTTGTTATTGTTGATAAATTAGTGACTTCTAATAGGTTTGTTGATACATTTAGTATGATTTTCTTGTTATTTAGACGACGTTTCTCTATTGGGATCCCTTTTTTTATTAAACGGTTTATATAATCCCTTATTGACGATTCACTCAATTTTAACGTATTGGCAATCATTTTATATGTTATTTCTTCTATTCTTTGCTCGTTATATGTATATAAGGTTGAAAAAACCATCATTTCTTGGTTGGTAAGTTGTTTGAATGTCTTTCTTATGTCTTTTTTTATATCATCTAATGATTCTAATATTTGACTAGCTCTTTCAAATGATGTTGGTAAATTAAGATATTCTTTATTATTTATGGTTTTTGTATCCTTTTGATTATTTGGTATTGATATATTCCTGTGTTGGTTTGTTGGTGTGTTTGTTGGTGTGTTTGTTGGGACCCCACCATTTCCTATGGAGAGATTACGATTCTGGTATTTTAGGCCCCCTAAATCACCTTTTTCCTCTTCTAGTATCTGTTCTTGTGTTAGAATTGTTGGAGAAATTGATATGGACGATATATTTTGTGTTGGAATTGTTGGGTTTTTTTCTTGTATATTCGTCTGTTTGACTATTGATTGTTTGTTAAGAAGACTATCTATTTGCTCTCTTAGTGCTCCTATTTGTTGCATTATTGTGTCTGTTTGTATTTGTTCTGTAGATATGTTTTTTACTTCATTATTAATTGTGTTTATTTCATTTCTTAATATATTGATGTCATTTTTTATTTTGGTGAAGGCCTCTTTTATTAAATCCATAATAAATTAATATGTTTGTTGTTTATAATTATAATTATAAATCATTGTATATTATTTTGATTACTGCATTTGTTTATAGATATTGTAAGCTTTATTAGAAATTCTCCATCTTAATCTTCTTATATAACTTATTCCATTTGGATTTTTTGTTATTTTTAATATAAGACCTTTCTTCTCCATTCCTATCAACATTTCTTTTATAAATTCTTCATCTCTTGCTAATTCATTAGCTATTTCAGCTGTAAATAATTGTTTGGGAAACTGAGAATATAAATAAAATAAAATTTGTTCTGAAATCTTTTCTTTTTTTTTGATTGATATTTTTGGCATAATTTATTATATTTAATATCTTTTATAAATTTTTAGAATTTATTCTGTCTTTGGTTGTAATGATGGTAATTTGAAATGTATTGGTAATGACAATTCCTCTTCTATTTCTACAGCCTTTATTGATGCTTTCTGTATAATTAAATTCATTACTGCTATTTGTTCTGGTGTATTATGATCTTTTTCATTCCAACTTTTTAAAAGATCTTTTTGAATTTTACTATCCCCGCCTATAAACAATATTCCTTCTATTTCTATTTTTCCTAATTCTTTATAATCTATTGTATATATATATTCAATTCTTAAACTATCTTGCTTAGAAAGGTCTGGTTTATATTTTTCTATCTTTTTTATATTAATATTTTGATTCATATTCAATTTTCCACTAAAATCTGGATTTATTTGTGCAAAAATTTTAATATATTTTGATCCTAATAATTTCATTACCATGTTATCTTTTAATATTGAGGGTTTTTAAGTTTTATTATGTTTGTTTACATTAAGTCTTCTTCAGAAACTACAATAAAATCGCCTACTGCAATTACAGAATTATATGGAACTAAGGCTTCTTTTTCTTTTGTTTTTTCTAATGAAAGATTTGCTGTATATGTTGTTAAATCTTTTATTACTAAATGAATTAATTCACCCGTTCTTGATTCAAATGTAATATCTTTTACTAATCCTAATTTTTTTCCTTCTTTAGTTACTACCTGTTTTCCTAAAAATGATTTGAATGATCTTTTTTCCATATTTGATATAAATTAAAATATTTTATAAATGTTTGTGTATTTAATAATATATTCTAGTATGTATACTTTAATTTGATTATTTTATTCAAATAAATAATTTTTATTTGTTATGGGTGTGACCCTACTATTTCTGTTGGAGATTTATTATAAAATATTTAAACATTTAATTTATTAATTTTATTAATTTTATTTAAAAGTATTTATATAATATAATATAGTATAATGTAATAGTTATTAATGAATATATATTTTAGAATAATTATTTACCATTATTATTATTGTTGATAGTTTCTTTTGGAAAGGAAATGATGGGGTGAGGGATATAAAAATTTAGAGTAATCTTCGTCTTTAAAATATTTTAAGTAAAAAGAGTCTATAAAATAAGTTCCATTTGAAATAGGGGGTAATAATAATAATTTCCGATATATCATATTTAAATACTTTAATATGTTTTAAAATAGAAGATGGGAGTTGAATTAAATGATATATTTGAAAGTGCTGTAAATAATAGTTTATTTAAGAACAAAGGAGTACTTCAAGTTAGATATACTCCTGATAATATTCCACACAGAGATAAACAAATAAAATCCATAGCAGGAATATTGGCATCTATATTAAGAGGGGAAACACCGAGCAATTTGTTTGTTTATGGAAAAACAGGAACAGGTAAAACATTATCAGTTGAATATGTTTGTAATCAATTAACAGAAAAATCAAAAGAAATAGGAGTTGATGTAAGATTTGAATATCTTAATTGTAAATTAAGAAAGGTTGCGGATACAGAATATAGAATATTAGCAGCACTGATAAAGAAAATGGGTGGAGAAATTTCAGCAACAGGATTACCAACAGATAAAGTTTGGGCAAAGTTTCTTGAAATTATCGATAAAAAGAAACAATTAATAGTTTTTATTTTTGATGAGATAGATCAAGCTGTTAAAAAAATGAGTGATAATTTTTTATATACTATGACTAGGATTAATCAAGAGTTAGTTAATGCACAAATATCCTTGATAGGAATTAGTAATGATGTTACTTTTTTAGAAAATATAGATCCAAGAGTAAGAAGTAGTTTGGGTGAAGAAGAATTTATATTTTCTCCATATAATGCAATACAATTGAGAGACATATTAAATGAGAGGTGCGAATTAGCATTCAAAAAAAATGTTATTAGTGATGGAGTTATTGCAAAATGTGCCGCCTATGCTGCTAGGGAGCATGGAGATGCAAGAAGAGCATTAGATTTATTAAGAATAGCGGGAGAATTATCAGAAAGAGATTCAAAGGTTGTAGTAGAAGAAGAATATATTGACTTTGCAAATCAAAAAATAGAAAAGGATAAAATATTAGATATAGTTGAAACATATCCAAAACAACATAAATTGGTATTATATTCAATAGTTCAATTAACAAAACAACAAAAAGAGAAGAATATTGATAAGTTTTTTACAGGTGATGTTTATAATGTATATCAGGATTTATGCTTACAGACAAAAACAGATGGCCTAACACAAAGAAGAATTAGTGATATATTAGCAGATTTAGATATGATGGGAATTATTAATGCTAAGGTTATAAGTAAAGGAAGGCATGGGAGAACTAGGGATATTAAATTAAGTGTTCCTAATAATATATTTAAAAAAATAGAGATTAGTTTGATTGAAATGTTGGGTATTTAGTGTTTCTATTACGAGAATTTATATAAAGAAATATTGACTTTTTATTGCATTGAATATGGTAAATTTAGTATTAAAAGAGTGTATGAAGAAAGGGTTTTTATTAGACAAAGAAATGTTAGATATTTTTAATAAGATTGAATCAGATAAGATAAATGAAATAATAGACATTATTGGTAATTTAAAGTTAAAAGAACGGGTAATTACTAGAAAAATATTTTCTGATAACATCAAAAATATCAAAAAAATTATGAATGGAGGTCTTAATGATAGTGTTGATGCATTTTTTTTAGAACTAAATGAAAAGAAAAAGACAGAAAATATTAATAAAAAAGAAGAATTTAACACAATTCAAGTAATAAAGGAGAAAGAACATAAACCTAAAATATTTACAGTTAACGATTTTATTAATAGTTTTAGAAGAAAATATAATATAATAAAAGATTTTTTGTTAGAAAAAGAGTATAGTGATATAACAAGTATAAGAAAAATAAGTAAAAATAGTAGTTTTACAATAATAGGTTCTGTATTTAGTAAAAGGATAACAAAAAACAAAAATATAATTTTAGAGGTAGAAGATATGACAGGTAGTATAAATTTGCTAATAAATAAGAACAAAAATAAATTATATGAACAAGCTAGTCAAATTTTGATGGATAGTGTTTTAGTTTTTAGAGGAAGTTGTTCTAGCGAAATGTTTTTTTGTAATGATATAATTTTTCCTGAAGTAAAAAATAATAGAATAGTAAAAACAGAGAATGATTGCTGGGTTGCATTTATTAGTGATTTACATTGTGGTTCTGTTAATTTTATGGAGAAAAACTTCCTCAAATTTATAAAATGGATAAATGGAAAAGAGAAAAATATTTATTCAGAAATTTCTAAAAACATAAAATATTTATTTATTGGAGGAAATTTAGTTGATGGGATTGGACATTATGTAAATCAAGAAAAAGATCTTAAAATAAAAAACATAACCAAACAATATGAAAAAGTTCAAGAACTATTTAAATTGTTTAGAAAAGATCTTAATATACTGGTTACATCTGGAGATAGAGATGCAGTATGGAGAGGTGAACCACAGAGTAGAATAGAAAATAAATGGTTTAAGGAATTAGATGCTAGAAATAATATAACGTTTTTAGAAAATCCATCTTGGGTTAAAATAGAAAATAAAATTAATATATTATTATATCATGGTACAAATATTTATAATTTAACGAATGAAATGCCAAATATTCGAAATAAATCTGGATTTTCCTCTCCGAACAATATAATTAAAGAGTTGCTAAGAATAAAACAATTATCTCCAATGTATGGTAGTGTAGATATTATACCAGAGGAAAAAGATTTATCAATAATAGAACCGATACCTGATATTATATTTACTGGAAATTTACATAGATGTGAAATAGAAATGAAAGAAAATATCTTGTTAATCAATGGTTCTTGTTGGATGAATAATACAAATTATTTAGATAAGAAAGGGATTCTTTCGGATCCGTGTAAAGTACCATTGTTAAATTTAAGAACAAGAGAGATAAAAGTTTTAGATTTTAGTGATGATAGTAAGCAAGTGAAATGGATAAAGGATGATAATATTTGTTGTAAAATGAATGATTAATAGAGTTTATGTTCTATTTTAATTAGTTGTTTAAACAATAGGTATTTGTCTATAAGAATATATTTAAAGATTTTAGTGATTTTTAATATAGAGGAGTTTTGAGATATTAATGGAAGAAAAAATAAACAAAATGGGATATTGGGATGAATCTGAATATTTTAATTTGATGAACAAAAATATAAGAGAAATTTATGATATAGCAAATTCTGCTAAGAAAAATGGGTTTGATTTTATGCAACAAGTTGAAACACCTTTAGCTATGTCTATGGCTGAAAAATGTGTTAATTTAATTGCAATAGTATATCCTCAACTACCAGTTGCTGAGATATCTAAAAGAATATTAGAATTAGAAAAGAAATATGGTCAATTAAATACAACTGTTAGTTTTATTATTGCTAGAGAAATAGCGAAGAATAAATTTTGTAGTTTTGAAGATAAAATGATTGGAATTGATGCTGGTTTGCGAGTTGGTTTTTCGTATTTAACTTTAGGAGTTGTTGCTAGTCCACTAGAAGGTTATACTGGTATCAGTTTAGATAAAAACAGGGATAAATCTGAATACTTTAGAGTTAAATTTTCTGGTCCGATTAGGAGTGCTGGAACAACTGCTACTTGTGTTTTTTTGATGTTGGTTGACTATTTACGAGAATATTTTGGTTATGCTAAATATATTGCAACAGAAGATGAAATTAAGAGATATTATATTGAATGTGTTGATTATAATGATAAAGTATCTAATTTACAATATATGCCGACAGAAGAGGAACTGATTTTTTTATCGAAAAATTTACCAATTCAGATAGATGGAGATCCAACAGAGTTACAGGAGGTTAGTAATTTTAAGGATATAGAGAGAGTTCATACTCCTAGAATTAGAGGTGGTGTTTGTTTGGTTTTGGCTGAAGGTCTTGCTCAGAAAGCAGCAAAGGGATTACATCGATTAAATGATGTTAAAAAGAACGGTATAAAGAGTACTGGTTGGGATTTTCTTGTAGAATATTTGGTTATTCATTCCAAGAGAGAGAGTGGTTTAGGAGATGTTGGTGCAACATATATAAAAGATTTAGTTGCAGGAAGACCAGTTTATGGACATCCATCTAGAAGCGGAGGTTTTAGATTTCGTTATGGAAAAAGTAGAACAAATGGGTTTAGTGCGGTTAGTATAAGTCCCGCAACGATGGGAATTAGTGATGGATTTTTATCTCAAGGTACACAATTAAAATTGGAAAAACCGATTAAGGGAACAATAATTACCTCTTGTGATGTATTAGAAGGACCAATCGTTAAGTTAAAAGATGGTAGTGTAAAACAAATTCACGAATATGAGAAAGCTATGGAGTTAAGTAAAGATGTTTATGAAATAATTTATCTTGGCGATATGTTATGTTCATTAGGTGATGTTAGAGATAGAAATTCTGATTTGGTTAAATCAGGTTATGTAGAAGAATGGTGGGACTTAGAACTCAAAAAAAAATTAGAGGTGACAGGTGATATACTTGAATATGATAAATGGAAAATTGACATAGATTTGGCCGTTAATATAAGTATAAAATATTCTGTTCCATTATATCCAAAATATATTTTTTATTGGACAGAGATAAATAGAGAAAATCT
This sequence comes from Candidatus Woesearchaeota archaeon, assembly GCA_964516745.1. Lineage (GTDB taxonomy): Archaea > Nanobdellota > Nanobdellia > Pacearchaeales > GW2011-AR1 > JAGVXH01. The sequence goes on along the minus strand of CAZEYD010000001.1, from coordinate 316,407 downwards.
TTTAGCCTTGTTTTCCTGGTTAGAAGAGGGAATGTGGCGAGGTGATAGCGATAAAAAGTTTGTGTTGCCATGGGGAAAAGAGATTAAGAATACATTTTCTGTTGCAAAAAGGGCATTAGAGTTAGTTGGTATTGATCATGATGTTGTTTTAGATAATGTTGTTTTAGAAAAGGAAAAGGCAAGAGCATTGTTTTATAATATAGGAATAGGGGATATAAGTGAGGATGGGTTAGTTAAGGAAAGAGTAGGCTTATTAAAATCTAAAATTAGTAATGGTGACGATGTTTTAAAATTAATTAATGAATTATCTGAATTTACAATTAAAGATAAGGCGGGTGACTTTATTGGTTCTAGAATGGGACGTCCTGAAAAAGCAAAATTACGAAAACAGGAAGGAAGTCCAAATGGGCTATTTCCTGTTTATGATAAAGGGGGAAGACAAAGAAATGTATTTGAGGCAAGTAAATCTATGTTTAAAGGAATGTTTCCTTTATACGAATGTAAATGTGGAAATTCTACAATATACTCTGTTTGTGATAAATGTGGGAAAAAAATAGAAAGGAATTTTTTTTGTGAGATATGTAATAAAACGTATAAAGAAAAATGTTTAGAGCATAGGGGAAATGGTTGCCAGTTTAGAGAAATAAAACTTAAAGAACATATTCTTACAACAATGGATAAATTAGGATATGATATAGACAATTTCCCTTCAATAGTCAAAGGAGTTAATAATGTTAGTTCTGGAAATGGTGAGGTAGAGTATATAGGAAAAGGAATATTGAGATCCAAGTATAATCTATTAGTTAATAAAGATGGAACAATTAGATATGATGGAATAGAAATTCCGTTGAGTCATTTTAAACCAAATGAAATTAATGTTAGTGTTGAAAAGTTAATAGAGTTAGGATATGATAAAGACATTTATGGAAAAGAGCTAAAGGATGCAAATCAAATTTTAGATTTGAGACCTCACGATATTGTTTTATCGGCATGTTCTGATAGTCATGATGAAAAAGGCGATGACGTTTTTTTTAATATTGCCAATTTTATTGATGAAGAGTTAGAGAAGATTTACAATAAAGAGAAACTATATAATTTAAAGACAAAAGAGGACTTAGTTGGACAATTGGTTGTTTGTATGGCTCCTCATAATTGTGCTGGAGTTGTTGGTAGAATAATAGGTTTTAGTAATATTCAAGGAATTATGGCTAGTCCATATATGCATGCTGCTATTCGTCGTGATTGTGATGGAGATGAAATGGCTGTTATGATGTTAATGGATGTTCTTTTAAATTTTAGTAAAAGTTATCTTTCTAATCACAGGGGGGCTAGCCAAGATGCACCCTTAGTTATTAATGGAAGAATTCAAGCAGGGGGTGTTGACGATCAAATATTAGAGTATGATGTTGCGTGGAACTATCCATTAGAATTATATGAGTTAGCAGAGGAAAGAATGCATTCTAGTAAAGTTGATAGTGATAATGTTAAAAAACGATTAAGAGAGGGAATTACTACATTTAGTGGTTTAGGATTTACTCATAATACCTTTGATTTTAACATTGGTGTGACTAATGGTTCCTACAAATCTTTGCCTACAATGAAGGAAAAGGTAGAGAAGCAAATGCAATTAGTGGAAAAAATTAGGGCTGTTGATAGCGATAATGTTGCAGAAATGATTATTGAAAAACACTTTTTGAAAGATATTGGAGGAAATTTAAAGAAGTTTTTTCGTCAGCAATTTAGATGTTCTTCTTGTAATCAAAAATATAGAAGACCCCCATTAGCAGGAATTTGTAGAAAGTGTGGTAGCAAACTTCTTTTAACAGTTTCTTATGGTTCAATAAAAAAATATTTAGGTTCTGCATTAGAACTTGCGGATAAATATGAAATTTCAGAATATACAAAAGATTGTTTATATTTAATGAAAGATTATATAGAAGAAATATTTGGGGTAGAAAAACAGTTATCTTTATTTGAAAAGAACGAATCTGTTAATCATGAGAGCAGAGATTCTGGAAATATATTGATTAAAGAAGACGTTAAAAGAGATGAAATTTTGGTTATTGAGAAACCTATAATTGTAGAAGAGAAACAAAAAGAAGAAAATGTTATTGTTAATAAAAATATAATACCAAAATCGATAGATAAAAAAAAACTCAATGACGGATTTGTTCATTTACATCTACATACTGAGTATAGTTTTCTGGATGGTGCAATAAAAGTTTCTGATTTGTTTGAGAGAGTTAAAGAATTAGGTATGAATTCTGTCGCAATTACCGAGCATGGGAATATGGAATCTATTATAAATAAGTATAAGGTAGCAAAAAAAGCTGGCGTTAAATTGATATTTGGTGTTGAGCCTTATATTGTCAAGGATTTAAATGTTAGAGATAAAGATGAAAAGCGAGCGCATCTTATTTTGCTTGCTAAAAATGAAATTGGATTGAAAAATTTAATAAAACTGAATTCTATTGCTTCCTGTAATGGATTTTATTATAGACCAAGAATAGATAAAAAGATATTGAAGGAATATTCTGAAGGGTTAATTTGTATGTCTGCCTGCCTTGCTAATGATATTGCTACCGCTATTGTTTGGGACAATATGGATTTGGCCAAAGAAAAATTAAAAGAGTATTTGGATATTTTTGGGAAAGAAGATTTTTATTTAGAAGTTCATAATCATAATATTCCTGAGGAAAAAAAGGTAAGAGATGTTTATTATAGGTGGGCTGATGAAATGGGGCTAAAATTAGTTGCGGCTTGTGATGCACATTATTTATTAAAGGAAGATAAGAAGGCTCACGAAACTATGCTATGTATTCAGACAAATGGTTCTTTGGAAGACCCTAAACATTTTCAATTTCCTGGTGATGGGTATTATATAATGAGCGAAGAAGAAATGAAGGAACGCTTTAGTGAAAGGTTAGATGCTGTTTCTAATAGTGTTGAGATTGCAGAGAAATGTAATGTTGATTGGAAATTTGGTGAGACAATTTGGCCAAAATATGATGCCCCAGGCAATATGGATCATGATGAATATTTAAACAAATTGTGTTCCAAAAAATTGGAAGAGGTTTATGGTGGAAATGTTTTGTATGATGAAGCGAAATCAAGACTAAAATATGAGTTGTCTGTTATAGAGAAAATGAATTTTTCTACTTATTTTTTAATTGTTCAAGATTTTGTTGCTTATGCTAAGACTCAATGTCAAGTTGGACCTGGTCGTGGTAGTGGAGCTGGTAGCATTGTTGCATATTTATTAGGAATTACCCAGTTAGAACCCTTGCATCTTGGTCTTTTGTTTGAACGGTTTTTAAATCCTGATAGAATTAGTTTGCCTGATTTTGATATAGATTTTGGTGATAAAGACGTTGTTGTAAATTATGTGAAAGAGAAATATGGGCATGATAAGATTGCTTTGATTGGAACTTATGGAACGATGAGTGCAAAATCAGTTTTGAAAGATGTTATGAGAGTGTTTAAGATTCCATTTAATATTGCGAACGAGGTAACTAATTATGTTACCGAAAAAACAATCCAGAAGAGTTTAGAATTAAAAAATGAATCTGGGAAATTAATTAATGATAAATTAATTAAATTTAGAGAAGAATATTTTGAAATATTTGATATTGCTTTAAGGCTAGAGGGAGGAGTTCGTCATAAAGGAATCCATGCCTGTGGTGTTGTATGGGGAAAGGAGGCTATAACTGAGTACGTTCCTGTTAGTGAGAAAGATGGTTTTATCGTTACTCAAACAGATGGTCATGAAATCGAGGACAGGGGACTGGTTAAGTTTGATTTTTTAGGATTAGAGACCTTAAATATTACGAAGAAGATTTTGGATTTTATTGGTAAGGATACTAAATGGTTAGAGGAAATCCCTTTAGATGATAAAGCCGTGTATGAAATGTTGGGTGATGGTGATAGCGTTGGTGTTTTTCAGTTAGAAAGTAGTGGTATGCAGAAGACATTGAAGTCTGTTGTTCCGACAAATTTTAATGATATTATTGCGATTGTTGCTTTATATCGCCCGGGTCCAATGCAATATTTACAAGTTTATGGTGATAGGAAACATGGTCGTGAGAAAGTAAGTTATCCTCATATTTGGGCGAAGGAAATCTTAGATCCCACTTATGGTATTATGGTTTATCAGGAACAAGTTATGCAATTGGCTCAAAAGTTAGCTGGCTTTACGATGTCTGAAGCCGATACTTTGCGTAAAGCAATAGGTAAAAAGATTTTAGATTTAATGAATAGTCTAGAAAAGAAGTTTAAGGACGGATGTTTAAATGTTGCAAAAATGGAACAAAAAGATATTGATAATTTGTGGGACGACATTGTGAAATTTGCATCATATTCTTTTAATAAGAGTCATGCTGCTGCTTATGCTTTGATCGCCTATAGAACTGCTTATCTAAAAAGATATTATCCTGTTGAATTTATGACGGCTACCATTTCCTCTAATACTAATGATCCTGAGAAGATGAGTTTCTATTTGGAGGAGGCAAGAAAAATGAAAATTAACATATTAGGTCCCGAGATAAATTCTTCTTTGGAGGATTTTAACGTAGAAAGTATCGCTGGTAGGAAATTTATTAGATTTGGTTTATCTGGTATCAAAAATGTTGGACATGGTGCTACAGATTCTATTATAGGAAAAAGGCCATATGATTCGTTTCAGAATTTTGTTAATAGTGTTGATTTATCTAAGGTTAATAAGAGAGTAATGAAAAATTTAATAGGCGTTGGGTGCTTTGACAATTTTGGTATCGGGCGTGGCGAACTACTTGCAACCTATGATAAGGTGAAAAAAAATGGATCGAGCGTTGGGAAGCAGACAACCTTGTTTGGTGGTACTTCCGCTGGTGAATTGGTTGTTGAATCTGAGTTGAGTTTGAGGAATAAAATTGAACTTGAAAAAGAGCTAATGGGAGTTTGTATTTCATGTCACCCTGTTGATTTGTATGTTGAATCCAAATCTGATATCTTAAATTCTTATAGTGATTTAAAAGGTGGTGAGGAAATTAGTTTGTTTGGAATCATTAAGAGCTTTAGAAAAATTAGAACGAAAAAGGGAGAAGATATGGCATTTATGACGATTGGAAATAGAAGTAGTTATTGCGATTGTGTTGTTTTTCCTAAAGTATTTGAAGACTTTAAAGTGTTTTTGGAATTAAATGATGGTGATGGTGTTATTGTTAGCGGTAGGTATAATGAGAGTAAGGAGAGAGGCAATAGTTTGTTTGTAAATGAGATAGAAAAGGCGAGAGATAAGTAAGAGTGTTGTTAGTAAGATAAAGAAAATTGAGATTTGTTAATTTTTTCTACCCAAAGCCTTATAAATTTAAAATTTGATTTTATTATATGGAAAAATGTATTAGTTGTGATAAGAATGCTGTTGATGGTGTTAAGTTTCCTTGTCCTAAGTGTTCTTCTGAAATTCTGAGATGTAAAAAATGTCGAGGTCTTTCAATTAAATATACATGTCCTAAGTGTGGATATGTTGGTCCTTAGTTGGATTTAGGTTTTATAAAATGGGAATGAGTGCTGTACAATATAAAATTATGCCAGAGGGTGTTGATAGTGATTTTGATGCTATTAAGACTGCTGTTGAAGCAAAGATTGTTGAACTTGGTGGTATGATGTCTAGTGTTGAGGAACAACCAATTGCTTTTGGCCTAAAAGCTTTAATTTTTTCTTTTGCTTATCCAGAAGAGAATGAAATTGATGTTGTTGGTAATGCATTATCTTTAATTGCTGAGATTTCTTCCGCCGAGATGATTGATTATAGAAGAGCACTTGGTTAAGCTTTCTTTTTGAGAAAAGAAACCTTGGAAAGAAAAACCATTTACCGGGCTACGCTTTTTGTTTTGTAGGAAAGGGAATATTGGGAAGGAGAACTATCTGTCAAGCTATACTTTTTATTTTGTAAGGAAACAGTTCTAAAGATTTATTAAATCTAAGTTGTTAGTTTTTTTATGGTGTTTAGTGATGAACAAATTGTGCAGATTAAAGAATCTATTTTTAAGCAGTTGGATAGCTTGCCTGATGAACAGAAGGTTGGTATTAGAGAGAAGATTGAGTCTATGGAAGCTGAGGAGCTAGAAGAGTTTGTTAAGCAAAATCAAGGTAATGGTGGTTGTATTTTTTGTTCTATTGTTGAAGGGAAAAGTCCTTGTTTTAGGTTGGGTGAGAATGATGGAGCTATCGCTTTTTTAGAGTTAAATCCTGTTTCTAAGGGGCACGCTTTGGTTATTAGTAAAAAGCATGAGGGTGAGGTTGATGATGCTATGAGAGAACTTGCGAAGAGTGTTGGTGGTAAATTGATTAAATTATATTCACCAGAAGATGTTGATATTAATGAAGGGAAAGTTCTGGGTCATACTGTTTTAGAGGTTATTCCTAATTATGGCGAAGAATTAGTTAAGAAAAAAGCTGATATTGAAGAATTAAAGATTTTAGAAAAGGAAATTAATGAATCTGAAATTTTAGAAGAACTTCCTAAAGATGCTAATAAAGATATTCAAGAGGAAACCGAAATCATTGAACCAGAAGATTTAGAGGAAGATTGTGACGAGGAAGAATCCCCTTCATTGCCTCACTTGAATGACAGAATCCCATAATTTTTTTAAAATCTTTAGATAAATAATGTAAAAATTGTTGTGATTAATTTATCTGATAGAAAAAAGTATAATATCATGGCAATTGTAAATGCTGGTGCAAATGGAAGTCCTTGTTTAATTGTTACCTTCTTTCTATTTTTTAACAAATCTAAATCTTCCTGTCTTAATCCACTAAAGACAGATTTGATAATTTTTCCTTTTATTTTTACGTCATGATCTAACCAATCTCCGAGTGTTAATTTGTTTCCCGAAATTATCTTTGTTAGAGCCGTTTTTTCTAATGATTTAGTAAATATGAAGAGTAATGGATATAGTGCCAACATTATTCCCAGTGATATAAATAACGAATTATAGAAACTTAAAATAATAAAGGGGATACTGATTAAAATGAGATATTTTTGTTTGGTATTCTTGAATAACTTTTTCATTTCATGATTGGTTGTTTTAATATTTCCAAGATAAAGTCCTCCAGAGTATATTAGTCCATAGACACTTCCAGAAAATAGTAGAAAAACGATAAATGATAATATATTGAGAGTGCTTACCAGTATTGTTGGCCCGATGAAGAGTGCGCTTATTGCGAAAAACAAACTAGAATCTCCACCTGCGAAAAATTTGGCATAATATAATAGATTACTGAAGATAAATAGTACTGCGAACACAAATATTCCCTGTAATATAATTTGTGGATTTGAAGTTAATATGGTTTTGAATGCCAGAAAGATTATACTACCAGTTATTAATGTATAATTCAACCATCTATCAATCTCTCTTCGTTTTATGTCTTGAAGAGAGGCTATAATTGTTCCAGAGAATAAGAACCAAAACAGAAAGTTAGTAATCATAATTTTTTCTGTTTCTTTTTATTTTTTTTACTCGAGAGAGTATTTGACGATTTTGTATCATCGACCTCTTGAGACCGAAATTGCCCACCTCGTTTATAGACTCGATACTGCCTTTTTCTTTTTAGATCTTTTTTGGTTTTTCGTTTATCATCCGAACTGTAATCCATATTAATCTTAATACCTTTTTGTTTTTAATTGTTTAGTTAATCTAGAAAGTTATCAATTTTATTTTAAAGGGATGGTGTATTTTTTACTGTGAGTATATATGAGTTTTATGTTATAAGTGATTTCTCTTTCATCTTCTGGTTTTAATAAAATCTGTTTTTGATTAGGTTCTCTATTCACCATTAATTGTGTTCCATCAGCATTATTAGAGAAGGTATATATTCGTTCACATAAACCGACCCATTCGTTTAGAGTTTCAAACTTAGATTCAATTTGTTTTCTATTATTGTCAATTCTGTTTGATATGATAAATCTCGAATATGGGTGAATAGAAATACAGAACTGTAATTTTAAGTTATCTAGACTATCTAAATCGGTATATGTGCTTTTTATGGTTTCATTTAAGATAATTCTTTCGTTGTGTTCAAATATATTTTTTTCGTCTTCGATTTTTAGAACTTTATCCGGAGAGATTATAGCTGCATTTACTGTGTTTTGATTCGAAACAAATGCTAAGATACTCATTAGAACTAAGGTAAGAACTAATGGTACGAAATAAAGTGCGAATAAATCGCCTCGTTTGTTTTTTTTAGCAATCATAACCAACATCCTCTATTAATTCTGAATTTTGTAAGATTTTTATTTGTTCTGTGTATGGTTTTTGTTCTGTATTGATTTTATTTAAACTTCGAAGTAAATTCTCAGTTTTCACATAATCGTTTGAGTTTTCAATAATTAATCTTACTTCGTTATTAGTATCCTTGCTTAATATATAATTTCCACTTTTTTCAATGTTGCTCCAACTAAAAGGTGTCCAGTCGGTATCATATTGTTTTACATATAGTAATTTATTATTAATTGTAAAAAATATCTTTCCACCTGCAAGATTAAATTTATATATAGAAACCTCTTCACATTTTATTTTCTCATCATGTTTTTCGTATAGGCGTTTTTGATAAAGTTTAAATTGGTCATTATATGTATCTATGTTTGTTAATTTATGCATATTTACGTCGGTGTCGTATCTTGATTTTATTGCTGAGCTTGAGATAATAAAGCCAGCGAGTACAAAAACGATAATAATTGTCATTACAAAATTCGCAAAAAGTGTTCCTATTTGTGCTTTTTTATCTTTTTGTTTCTTCATTTATGTAGGTTTGTATATTTATTTCTGCAGAATTGGCACTATTTTTGATTGTTACATTATATGTTGTAGATGAATAACCTGGTTCGTAGTATTCGAAATTATTTGCTTTTTGACTTGCTTGTATTGTGTCTAATATCCAAACACTTCCTGAGTCTCCTTGTTGGTAAGTTTCAGTTCCAGTGTTATTAGTAATCCGTATTTGTACAAAAAACCGTTCTATTTCTATTTCTGAATATCCACAAAAATCTAGTATCGTATTCTCATTATTTTTAAGATTAATCATGTCGATTACATTATCTTGTACGAAGCATTCAAAGATTTTTTTATTCAGGATACCAGCTTCTACTGTTCTTACATCTATATAATTTCTATATATTGTCCCTGAAATTCCGAGTATGATAAATGCTACCATTAAAACGAGAAAAATCCGGTACATCATTTGCATTCCTTCCGAGACAGCAGTTTCCGCCTTTTTATTTTTCATTTTGTTATAGAAATTCTATATTCCCATTCATCTTGATTTATTTGAATACTATATGGAGAGAAAATGGGGTAACCTTTTGCAGAGGGAAGGCTATTGACTGTTGCATAAATATAATCATCTTTGATTTCCAGTTTATTTATATAACTCCCCTCTTTGATTTTATTTATTGTAAACTCCATTCCTGGTATTGCCGAGTCTATGAACAAAGCAATTTGTTTTTCTATTATTTGTTGTCTTACGAATCTATTGTCTATACGTTGCGCGTTGGATATGAAAAAGATTGTAGCTATAAATCCAATTATAAGGATATGTATTAATGCGGTTTGTATAGTATCTCCTCTCTTGTTTTTTTTCATTTTATGCAACCTTATTTACTCCAATTATTATAGCGATTGTTGATGATATAAGTATTGCAAGAATTAATATCCATTTGAGGATTTCGGTGGTATCTGCTTTTTTAGTTTTCATTATATGAATCCGATAACTAATGTATCAGAGTATCCATCTTTTAATTCATTTAGTCCATCTTCAAAGTTAAGATCCTCTAAAATATTACTTTCTTGTGAACTAAGCCACTTAGAATCTTCAAATATAAAAAATTCATCGGAATTTACACTATATTGTAAAGAGTAAAACGATGACTGTTCTTGTAAGGAATTCAATGTATAATCTTTTTTATCAGAAATTGATGATAGTAGAATTCTATTTAAATAAATAGAGTTTATATTTATATTTCCATTTAATAAGTTCATTTTTCCAACCTTATTACCCTTAAATTCCAAGCTAAGTTGAGTTGAATCGCTAAGGTTTTTTTTACCGACTAAATTTATTTCGGTTTTTTCGTTAGATTTTATTATTCCTAGTGTTGCTATTCTTACGAGTTTCAAAAATGTAGGAGGATCTGTGTTATATATAAAATTAAATGAATCGGTTTGATATTCTGCACTTATGTTAGAGATAACGTCTAATTCTCCATTGACACTACCATGTTTATAACAAGATTTTATCCAAGATTTTGCAATAATATTATTAAGTAAGTGAATTTTTCGCGAGTCTGCCTCTTTATCACATGCGTCTTTCCTTAGACTACTACTAGAATATCTATTATCTATTAATATTCCTTCATTGGCAACATCTATTGTGTATTCTTTATTTTCATAACTAAAATCAATTGTTGTTCCTTGTTCTAATGGTAAACCTTCATTTTGATTAAAAGAACTAATTGGCCGTTTTAGGTTCTCGCAGTATTTTGCTGGGCAAACTATTCGATTTATTGCAGTTTTTGAGACTGGACAGATGCATAATGTATTTTTTGGAGATTTTTTTAAGAAGAATTGATATTCGTCAAAGCTTTTTAATGTTTTATATGAGTTGTCTCCAAAGTAAATTAGGAAATACCTATTTGGAGACATATCCTGTGTTGTTATAAATTGGTCAGTTCCCGTGTCTTTTGCATATTTTAGTGTTTTTACTAATGTGTTGTGGTATGCTGATGCGACGGCGTCATCTTCGTTAAAGAAGGGTTGGGTTAATTGAATTAAAAACCATATTAGAACAATTAGTATTGCTCCAGAAATAATTATACTTACTACACTACCAACTAAAATATCTCCCCTTTTTTCTATCTTTAACATATTTTATTTAATTGATTGGAATTAATAAATCTGTTTGTCTGAAATTAGATGTTTAATTTCATTATAAAAAAGGAAAGAGAAAATAATAGAATAAAATTTTCCTATTTAATTAAGATTGTAATCAATTTACGAAATTAATTTTGCTATCTTATTCTGATATTGAAATTATTATCCCCTTTTTTCAGTTTTCATTTTATATAATAAATGTAATTATTATGTATGAAGAAATGGGCGAAGTTTTTATTGGGACTGGCTTTATTGAGTTCGGCATCTTTGACAAAAATGGATGCGACAGAGTTTCTTGAAATGAAGAATGGAGAGGTAAGAGAGTTATGGTATAATATAGGGATTAATTATGATTATAATTCTAATTTTTTATCTAGGCAAGGTGATGATGAAAGAATTGTTAGTGAGCGGTGTAATATTAGCGATTATGATTACGAAGAATTCGTTGAGAAAATAGCTTTTGGAGAATTAGAACAGAAGATACGAGGAGAGTCTCTGGACTTTTTTATTAATGCATCTTTGGAGGATAATAATTTAGTTTTTCTTTATGGGAATAATGGTATTGGAGGTTTAGATGAGAAAGAGAAAAAAGAAATAGGATTTTCAAATGTTTATTATAATGAGACTCGTGGTTCTACAAACCTGTATTTGCTTTTACCAGATGATGTTACGATTGTTGAAAATAATCAAATATTATTAGAGAGAAATTTGGAAGATGGCAGAATCTATGCGTATGAAGGTGTTCCTGCAAAAGAGACGAATATGTATACAAGGGTACAAAAGCTTAATGAGATATTTGATGTTGCGCTAGGTGGCGATGGAATTGATGATGTCATTGATGGGATTAAAAATAAAGAATTCAATATAATTCTTGATGGGTTGAAAGGAATAGTAAGTGATCCACTTTGTTCTACATTAAGATGGTTGGAATCAAAAGTAGAAGAGAAATATGATTATGTGGATACCGAAGATGAATATTTATCTTTGCTAAAAAAGATTCCTGGGAAGTGGGGAGCTGTTGTTAATAGTACAATATTCTTGGCTTCAGGACTAGAAGAAATTGCAGAGAGGAATAGGAGAAAAGGTATTAATTCTATTGTAGATGGTGATTATAATGTTTATTCTGTCCCTCTTTATATCCAAGATGATGTAGATATATATAGGAGTAAATGGATTGGGCGAGGGATTAGCCTTGATTTAGAATTTGATGATTACAAAGATGGTGACGGATACCTTATAGTTTCTAATATTGGTTTTTGTCAAGATAATGGTAGTGGAAAACGTGCAGATATCGGTGATATTGTTTTCGCTTTAGATTTTAATAAAGAGTAATATCTAACCACCAAATTTAATGAATCCTCTTATTGACCCAAGTATGTCTCCACCCTTACCCTTTAGTAATATTACTCCTGCTATAGATGCCCCTAAGACTATTATCGCGAGTATTGCTTTTATTAGTAGATCTATATCGACATCCCCCTTTTTGTTGATTTTTTGTAATATTTTTTTCATTTTGTATATCTCATTCTTTGTAATTGCATATATTAATACACGGCTCTATTTCAAATCCGTCGAACGGTTGATTAGAAAAACTTTCACAGGTTCCCTTTTCGATTTTATTTTCGTTCAATTTTAATTTAATTTCTTTTTCACAATATGTTTCTTTATCGTTATCTATACATGCAAGTTTGCATTCGTTTTGTACAGATTCGACGTTAGAATAACAATTACCGAATATACAAACTTTATTGTTGAACATATCCCAATTAGTAATAAAACCAAATATTCCAAAAGCTAGAACCAATACCCCCATGACTAAAGCAACTAATACCTCTATTTGCATTTGTCCCTTTTTTTTCATATATCTAAAGAACCTTGTATGTTAATAAGTTTTTTTGTTGACATTTATTTTTAGTAAAAAGAAAGAATAATAAAAACATTTATAAATAAAAGATACTAGGTTAATTTATATGGTGAACAAAAAGGGTGATATGACGATAGGTATGATTGTCGCGATTGTTTTAGCAGTTACAGTATTAGTATTTTTAGTCTTTGGATTTTCTACAGGTTGGGGAAATTTTATGAATAAGGTTACTAGCCTTGGTGGTGGGAAGATGAATGTTGATGAAGTTATTGGTTCTTGTAATTTGGCCTGTGAGCAAAACAATAAATATGCTTTCTGTTCTCAGAATAGAAATGTCCTTGCTGATGACGGATATAAAGGAGAGTATTCATGTTATGAATTAGCATTAAACACCTCTTACAATTTTACATCAAGTGGCAAAGTGAATAAAACTATTGCTATTTTAGAGTTAGGATTTAATAATTGTCCATCATTATTGTGTTAATATTGGTTATTTTTCATTTTTTTCATTATAATTTTTTATGGTAGGTCTTTAATTTTTTTCATTACACATATGAGAGAGTATTTGAAATTAAAATCTCATTCTAAAATTTTTCGCTCCAGTATTATGTGGGTTCAAATATTTATGAGAGAAGTAGTATTAAAAACATTTATAAATAAAAGGTACTAAGTTAATTTATGGTGAACAAGAAGGGTGATATGACAATAGGTATGATTGTTGCGATTGTCTTGGCAGTTACAGTATTAGTATTTTTAGTTTTCGGATTTTCTACAGGCTGGGGAAATTTTATGAATAAGGTTACTAGTCTTGGTGGTGGGAAAATGAATGTCGACGAAGTTATTGGTTCTTGTAATTTAGCTTGTGAGCAAAATAATAAATATGCTTTTTGTACTCAGAATAGAAGTGTTCTTGCTGATGACGGATATGAAGGAACTTATTCATGTAATGACTTAACTAACGAGTCTTTGAATTTTATGGATAGTCGTAAAAATGAAATGAATATTTCGGATTTAGAGTTAGGATTTAATAAGTGTCCATCATTATTGTGTTAATATTGGTTATTTTTCATTTTTTCATTAGAATTTTTCATGGTAGAACTTTAACTTTGTTATTATAGAAATAACTTTTTTCGAAGACTTCAAATATTATTCACTTCGTTTATGAGGAAAGGAGGATTTGAACCCCCGTAGGCAAAAGCCACTAGAGCCTAAATCTAGCCCGTTTGACCGCTCCGGCATTTCCTCATTATAATATAGTTTGAAATACTATATTAAAAGGTTTTGTTTGTATAAAAATAAGGTATTTTTGTCTGGAAATATTTTTCGGAGCTTCAAGCTGTTTCATAATATTTATATATAAGAGTTTTCTTTAACTTGTATGTGTTTACGAAAGGTTGGTGATAAGGGGAAGTTAGGGCAGGTTACATTGTTTGTTATTCTTAGTATTATTATAGTTGCTGGGGTTGCAACGTTTTTTGTTTTTAGAGGGCAGATAAAACCAACAACAATTCCTGAGAGTTTTGAACCTATATATAATGCTTATTTAAGTTGTTTAGAATCAATTTCTGAGGATGGAATTAAAACGTTAGGTGAAAAAGGTGGTTATATTGAATCTCCAGAATTCGTTCCCGGTAATAGTTACATGCCGTTTTCGTCTGAGCTAGATTTTTTTGGACAGGGGTTGCCATATTGGATGTATGTTTCTAATAATAATGTTTTAACTGAACAGGTCCCAACAATAACAGATATGGAGAGACAATTAGAAAATTATATATCAGAGAGATTGATGTATTGTAATTTTGAAATATTAGAGCGTCAGGGATATGACGTGTTTGTTAGTGAGGGTGAATCCTTTGTAAGTATTAATGAAGATAGTGTTGATATTGAGGTAATTAATCCAGTTAATATGTATTATGAAAGTAATTCCATAAATATGGGACGACATACATTCAGTGTAGAAACCAAGTTAGGTAAGTATTACGATATGGCTAAGAAGATTTATGATTATGAAAAGTCTGGTATGTTTTTGGAACAATATACTTTAGATGTTCTTTGGAATTATGCTCCTGTTGATGGCATTGAATATAAATGTGAAAACATTGTGTATGATGATAGTGAGATAAGGAAAGGTATTTATGAAGGTTTAGATGCTAATATGAATTCTATTAAATTAAAAGGTGATTATTATGATTTAAATGAAGAGAACAGTGATTATTTTGTTGTTGATGCTGGTTTTGATAGTGATGATAACATTAATGTTATGTATGATACCGATTGGACAACAAGAATAGAATTTTATGGGGATAGAATTGCTGATCCTATAGGTATGATACCAGGAATTAATATGTTCGGATTTTGTTATGTTCCATATCATTTTGTTTATGATATAAATTTTCCCGTTTTAATTCAAGTTTGGAATGACGATTTTGTTTTTCAATTTCCTGTTAGTGTTATTATAGATAACAACAATCCTCGAGAGGCACTTTCTTCTTCAGAAGATAATATAAATGTTGAGGCTAGTAAGGTATGTAAAAGAAGTATTTCGGAGATATCAGTTTATACTTTTGATAGCGATTATAATTCTGTTGAGGCTAGTTTAGATTTTAGATGCTTAGATGCGAGATGTGATATTGGCGGAACAGAGGTTGATGGTACAGGATATGCAACATTTGAGGGAAAGGTCCCCGAATGTGTAAATGGAATTATAGTTGCAAGTGCATCTGGATATGTGGATTCTAATTTTATAATTTCAACAAATGAAGAAGATTTGGCAGACATTATGTTATATAAGAAATATTCTCTTAAGTTAAATTTAGAAGATATTCCAAGAGATGCTAAGACTATAATTAATTTTGAAAGTGAAGATTATAGTACGAGTGTTATGTATCCTGCAACGACAGATGTAGAATTGGCTGATGGTGAGTATGATATATCTGTTAATGTTTTTACAGATTCTAGTGTAACATTTCCAGAAGTATCTGAGAGAACATGTGTTGATGTTCCTATGGGAGGAGTTGGTAGTTTGTTAGGTTTAACAGAAGAAAAATGTTATGATGTAAATATACCAGAAATGGAAATTCAACAGGTGATGATTGGTGGTGGTTACATTAGTGATCAATATTTTACAGATGAATTACTTAAAGATGCGACAGAATTAAATATAGAAGTGCCTATTTTTGATATACCTGCAAATATTCAGGAAATGCAAACAAATTATGAACTTGTTGATACTTCTAAAGTAATGGTGGGTGTAAACTAAAATGATAAAGAAAGAAAATAATAACTATAAAAGATTTTCAAGTTTGGTTTTGTTGATTCTATTAGTGACGGGCATTTGGGCTCCGTTTGTTGTTTCTGAAGATGTGAATACAGAAATTATTGATACGTCTGTTGTTTCTGAGGATGCAGATACAAAAGTTGTCGATATGTTTAAGGAACCAATAGAACAAGTTTTTAAGAATCCTACAAATTCATGGCAAGCATCAGAACCATCGTTAGATACAGAATTTAATGGGAGTATTGAGGACTTTAAAGAGAATGGTAAGTGTGGGTCTACTACAGAAGATTTTAAAATTATGGTTACAAAATGTTCTCCGCAGGTAGTTAGGAGTGATTTATTGGCTGAACAGAGTGTTCCTGTTTATTGTCAGTTGGAAGCTGTTAAATTAAATCCGTTCATTAAAGGATCTGTTATTAATTCAATTTCGTTTAAGGGAGAATATCCAGAGGGGGTTCAAAGTATAAGTTATCATCCTGCTAAGGCTGGTGTCCAATCTTACAAATCTATTGTTGGAGATGACTTATTAGAGAACATTGGTTATGTTGTTATTGTTTTGAATCAACAACCAAATGAAACAGATGTTAATGAATATATTACAGGTATCTTGACTGCGAGTATAAAATATTCTTCTGCTATTGAATATGACATGACAGAAGGGGATTATTATTTGAAGTTAGAGGGACAGGATGAAAATGATTTCTTTGGCGGTCAGGGAAGTTTAAGTGTTACTAATTATGGAGATGGGGCATTGGGTTTGAAAGTTGGGTTTTTATTAGGTGAAGAGATGAGTTTAACATTATCTCCTGGAAGTTTAAGCGACACAATTTATTTACCTGGTTATTATTGTGAAGCTGGATTTAAGGTTAGTTTTGAGAGTTATGTTGAAGGTAGGAATAAGGTGTCTTTAATTGTAGATGGTAACAGATATTGGTTAAGAGAGGATGATACTTTCTTGAATGGTAAATGTAGAGTTAGCAAAATCGTTAAAGATTCTGGTTTTTATAGTTATGGAACAGTCGGTATTTCTTGTTATGGTAATGGCAATAGCTTTAATTTGGGCTTAAAAGAACTTGAGAATTCTATAAGAGATAGCGAGACAGATAATTCAGATTTTGAGACAGATTTTAAAGATAGTGTTAAAGATGTTAAGAAGTTAGTTAATAATTATCCTAATGAAGCGAGTGATAATGGTAAATATGCAGAGAAAGCATTATTTGATCAGATTGTTTTGGCTAGAAATGTTGGGAAAACAAAAACTCAAAAGGAATTGATTGATCTGCTTATTGAAACGTATCCAGCTTCTAGATATATTAATGAAGTTAAAGAAATGTTTGAGCAGATAACAAATATGGATGTTAGTGAAGCTTCTAAAAATATTGAGTTAACAGGTAATGGAGAAAATCATTTTATTGTTTTAGATGATTTTGATTTTATGAGTTCAAAGTCCAGTGTTGACCTTTCGATTGATGATGTTGATTATCCTGTTTATGAAGGGAAGAGGGTGGGGAATTATGATATATTAGTAGATGATGTTTCTATTGACAAAGTAAGTCTTAAAATAAATGGTACATTAGAGGTTTTAGAGGAGGGCGAATCAATAACATTCCAATATAATGGTGAATATTATAATTTGAGAGTTGTTAATATTAACACTTTTGATGTAGCGCACATAAAAGTTATTCCAGATATAAAGGAAGATTATGCATCTGCTAATTTCAGTTTTGGTATCACTGTAAACAAAAGAGATTCTTTAGTTCAATTGACACCAGAAAAAGCTCAAGAGAGAGCTGACGATTTAAATAAAACCATAGAATCCTTTGAAGATGTTTTAGGAGTAATAAAAACAGGAGTTCAGGTTTTCAAAGGCGCATGTGTTGCAATAAAAATAAGTATGGCTATTAAGGTCTATTTTGAGAGTATTTCTCCTACTGGCGTTGCGAGGAAATCTGTGATGGGAACAATGAATGAAGAATATAATAGTGCGGTGGATAAGGGTGACTATTCTGGCACCAAAGAAGATTTCTTTTTGAGTAAAAATGCTGATATAGAGAAAGCTGTTTTGGATTATAGTCAGTCGATAAAATCGGTCAAAAAGGATTTTTCTAAAATTCAAAAAGACTTGAAGACGACAGATGGTGATTATAATGAACAATTTTTAACTTCATTAAAGAAAGAAGCTTCCTCTTCTAGGGATTTTGTAGAAGTTGGTGATGAAATTGTTAAGAT
The DNA here is from genome assembly GCA_964516745.1 of Candidatus Woesearchaeota archaeon. Lineage (GTDB taxonomy): Archaea > Nanobdellota > Nanobdellia > Pacearchaeales > GW2011-AR1 > JAGVXH01. The sequence continues at coordinate 298,133 of CAZEYD010000001.1, read as the reverse complement.
TGATAGTTTAAAGACAACTCAACAATTAGAGAGTGTTATGTTATTAAACGAGTTGAATGGTAGAAAACATGATAAATGTGAGAGCTTTGCATGTAAGGCAGCTTATGGAAAAGTTGAAACTCAATTAAAAGATATTGTTTCAAAACAACAACAGGAATCGCAAGACCTTCAACAATCTTTAAAATATGACGGTAGTGGAATAGTTACGGGACTTGCAGTAGGGAAAGATACTGATCCCTCAGATAAACAGACTTCTTGCGAGAACAATCCAATGAGTGAGGGAGTAACAGTTCGTTATTATGATAATGGTGCAGATGAGAGATTGGCAGCTATAGTTCCGTTTGACGAGAAGAATGGATGGTATGCTTATATTTCTAGTTCTACGGGGGCTACTTTTGATGAACAAGTTCAAGGGTATAATGAAAATGGGTTACCAAAATTCTTTAGTATTTGTAATGTTGGTGATAATGGTATGATTGATTATAATGTTGGAGAAGATATTTGTCAATCGTTTAGTATTAATCAAAATAGTTATGATACATTTTTACCTTGTCCAGAATTAAGTGGTAATGAAGTTAAGAAATTATTCGATAAGGCGTATAATGCAATAGAAATTGCTAATAATAATCAAGGAGAAAGTACGGTTAATGTTTTGGGTCAGATATTCACAGTTGGTCAAACAATGACCTCTAGATTAGATTATCAATGTACGGATTTCTTAAGTCCTGCAGATTGTAAGATGATGATGGGCGTTTGTGATCCTGTTGAGTGTCCTCCTAGTAGATGTAATCTCGGAGGTAGTCTTCAGGTTGATGATGTTGCTAAAACAGGAGTGATTGGTAGTATTGTTTTGTGTTCAGGAAACGGATTTGTTTGTTTGCCAGGAATATATTCTGGTCTTGATTTCTTATTGTCAACATTTAAGGAGCAACAAAAATGTTTGAATACTAGGGCAACGAGCGGCCAATATGTAGGTAGTTGTGATAAGATGGCTAGTGTATATAGATGTGAGACATTAGTCAAACAAGGATTAATAATTGTAGAAGGAATTATGGGTAATATCTTTAGTCCAAGGGTTGGTGGTGGTTTATCTGGTGGTGGTGAATATATTGCATTTGAAAATGATGTTAAGGATGTTCAAGATAGCATGGGAGCTTTTACCTCTCAATATGGTGCGGATTTATTTAGTTCAAGTGTTTTAGATGGTGTTAATTTAGAAAAAATGAGTGGCGATATTTGTGGTAGTTATTTTAGTACAATTGCTCCTGAAGTTGGTTTGGGTGATGGATTTAGTCTTGATGGAACATTGGACATATTAGATAAGATGACTGATTTTGATACTCCGTCGCAAATCTTCGCTTCTTATAGTGAGGCATTATTTAACGACGTTACGGTTCCTTCGACATCCCAATATAACGTATATTATCATATTTACGCTGGAAGTTTACCGGCAAGTTATAGTATTTATTTGAAGAATCCTCCGGTTACTGCTGAATATTCTTCACACCAAACCTATAATGTTGCTAGTGGAAATATTCCTGGTGACGATAGTAAAAGTGAATCTAGAGATTTTACGGCACCTAGTGGTTATAAGGAACTTTGTGTTGTCGTTAATGGAGAAGAAAGTTGCGGTTTTACTACTGTTAGCGATAATTATGTAGTTGATCTTGCAACTGATGAATATGTAAAAGCTCAAACAGATAAGGCGATTACAACAGAGACTCAATGTTATTCTACATCTACAATTGGCTTTGAGCAAAAAGATGTTGCTTCATTAGGTCTTACAAGAATGTGTGCAACTGCAGCTCCAAATACAGGTTCTGGACAGTATATTGCTTGTTCTAATGAAGATAAGAAAGATTGTTCTTATGGTGCAGATTGTGAAAGTAATGTTTGTGTCAAGAATGGTGTTAAAGAATTAAAAAATGCTCGTTGGGTTGATGTTGGTTATTGTGGTGATAAAAAGAATGTTTGTTGGTTGGATACTGATAGTTTGAGAAATAGTTTGGAGATATTAGATGCTGATTCTAATAGCTTGATTGAAAATTTACAATACGGAGAACAATTAGGTGATATAAATAAGATGTATAAAGATGTTGATAAAATGATTAAAATTCAACGAAAAGCGATAGAGGGTTTGAGTTTAAAAGAATTAAAAGAGAATGATAATACTAATATTATTACCGCGTTGAATCAGATTGTTGGTGTTGACGGAGAACATTCTGGCCAAGGAACAAATGTTCAGAAAGCAGAAGCATTAAGTTTGCAGGTAGTCTTGTTACAAAAAAGGGTAGAGGCGAGATTTATATTAGATAGGATTAAGATAAATATTGAGGATGTTGAGACTGAGGGTGGAAGTGAAGAGGATGTGGAAGTAGTGGAGAGTGTTGTTGAGTTTGATTTTAATAAGTTAGATATTGAGGAAGTTAATAATGGGGAATGGATAATCTTATATGATGGAGAAATTTTACCGTATTATCTTAAATCAAAAAAAGATTTTAGTAAGTACATTATAAAGAGAGAGACCGATACTGGAATATGGTCATCTGGTTCAATAGATAATAAAGGAAAGATAGATGTTAATGCATATAGTACCAAGAAAGAATTTCTTGGTGGCTATTTGGAAGTTTTGGATGGAGTAGTTGTTTCTAATGAAGTTATAAGGAGTTTGTTTGATGCTGATGTTGATGAATTTGATTTTGATAGATTGAGTATTAAGAAAATAGGTGAGACAAAAGATTGGAGTGTTTTTTATGGTGCCGAATCAACAGGCTATCTTTTAAAAAGTGATGAGAAAAATGATAAATATTGGATTAAGAGAGATGTAAATAGTATTAAAACTTTTGGAACTGTGAGTCGTGATGGTAAAATTAAAATTACTAAGAAAGATGAAACATTTGTTGATTGGAAACTAGACATTCTAGAAGAAACTTTAGATATTGAAGAACAGTTATTTCAGAATTGGTGACGAATAATATTTTATAAAAGATTACGAATTCTTTTCTTGTTCTCTAGCTAGTTTCTTTCTTTTTCTTGCTTCGTTTTCTTTGATTTTGATTTTTTCTTCTAAGTCAAGTTTATCTAATAATTCTTTATATCTATTTCGTATTGTTACTTCTGTAATTCCTGCAACGTCGGCAACTTCTCGTTGTGTTTTCTTTTCGTCGTTTAATAATGCAGAGACATATAATGCTGCTGCTGCTATTCCTGCAGGGCCTCTTCCGGATGTTAGTTCGTTTACTTCTGGTTTATTCAATATTTTTAGTGCTTCGTTTTGAGAACGAGGTGAAAGGTGTAATGTTGAACCAAATCTTGAGATGTAATCTTTAGGAGATGATGGTGATAATTTTAAGCCTATTTTTCTTATGATAAATCTATATGTTCTTCCTATCTCTTTTCGTTCTACTTCACTTGCGTTTGAGATTTCGTCTAGAGTTCGTGGAATGTTATATGATCGACATGATGCATAAATACAGGCAGCGATTACAGATTCCATGCTTCGTCCTCTAACAAGTCCTCTTTGTAGTACAAAATTATATGTTCTTGCTGCTTCGTCTTTTACAACAGATGGTAAGTCTAAGAAAGAAGCTACTCTTCTTAGTTCTGACATTGCAAGTCGCAAGTTTCTTTCAATAGATGTTGAAACTCTTTCTTGCCATTTTTTTAATCGTAAATATTTTCTAGTTTGTTGAGCTGAATCTAATCTATATATATCAGAAATTTCTCCAATATTTGTTGTTAATCCCTTGTCAAACTTTTGCATAGACATTGGAGCTCCACCACGAGATTTTTTTTCAGATTTATCAAATGCTCTTAGTTCGTGGCTAGTATCTACCATTCCTTCTTCAACTAATAGTCCGCAATCTCCACAGATCAATTCGCCTTTTGCATCATCGTAGATTAAGTGAGTGCTGTTACACTCTGGACAACGCTTTTGTGCTGCCATAGTAAGCTTTAAAAAGGGTTTACCTTTAAAAACCTTCCGGGGGTCATGGGGATTAGAATTATATTAATTCTTTTGGACGAGTAAAGGTTTATTAAATATATATTCTATATTTATAGAGGTGAAGATGGCTGAAACAGATGATATTCTACAAAAATATGGTGCAAAGATAGAGAATCAAATGAAGCAATTTGATTCTGTTCAGAAAGAAGGCGGGTATACAAAAAGTTATGAGACATTCAAAAAAGATCTCTCTCCCGAGTTTAATAAATATGAAAAATGGTGTAAATCTTTAGGTAAAAGTATCAAGGTAAAGGTCAAAGAAAAGGATTCTGTTAAAATTCAGAAAGATATTGATACTGCACATTTGAATGTAACTCCTTCAGAAGTCATGGGATTAGCTGCTATGTCGATGATGTTGACTATTATTGGTGGGATATTATTTCTAATGGCGACATTTTTTATTACTAATTCGTTTAGTATGATGATGATGATGGTGATATTCGGATTTAGTGCGTTTATGTTTTATTATATGTCTAAGGTTCCTGAGAGATTAGCGATGAAATGGAGATTGAAGGCTAGTAGTCAAATGGTCCCTGCCCTATTGTATATTGTTATTTATATGAAACATACTAGTAATCTGGAGAAGGCGATTGCGTTTGCTGCTGAAAATTTAGATGATCCGTTGGCCGGAGATTTTAAGAAAATCTTTTGGGAGGTTGAATCCAAAAAGTATTCTACTATTAAAGATGCATTAGATATATATTTAGAAAGATGGAAAGGATATTCCCTAGAGTTTGTTGAGGCTTTTCATTTAATCGAATCAAGTTTGTTTGAACCTAATGAGGGTAGAAGAATTCAGATATTAGAGAGGGGATTATCTGTAATCCTAGAAGGTGTTTATGATAAAATGTTAAAATATAGTCATGAGGTAAAGAGTCCATTGACAAATGTTTATATGCTTGGAATTGTTTTGCCGACATTGGCATTAGCGATTTTGCCCTTAGCCTCTACGATGGTAGGTGATGCCATTAAGGCCTCCCATTTATTTGTTTTATTTAATATTATTATTCCATTTATGGTTGTTTATCTTACATATGGAGTTATGATTAAGAGACCTGGTGGTCATGGTGATAGTATGCTTTTGAAACAACATCCGTTGTATCCGAAATTCATTAGTAAGAAACCACTTAAAACAGGAATGATGATTGGTATCCCATTTATCATACTTGGTTTGTTACCATTGATTTGGATGTATACTCCGTTACATACAGTTCTTGATTTACCAATGGATTGGACTTTTGGTGATTTAGGATTTAATTTTATGCAGAGTACGAGCTTGTTTGGAATAAAGGCACATGATTCTATTCCAGGTAAATTCACTGGTCCGTTTGGTCCATTATCTGTTATACTTAGTTTATTTATACCGTTAGGGATAGGGTTGATTTTTATTGTTGCATATAAGAAAAGAACCGAGGAGATAATAAAAGAGAAGAACAAATACAAAGAGGTGGAAGATGAATTTACATCATCCTTGTTTCAATTAGGTAATCGTATTGGTGATGGATTTCCAGCAGAAGTTGCTTTTGGAAAGGTTGCTGTTTCCACAAAAGGAACAGCTACTGAAGGATTTTTTAGAATTGTAAATGAAAACATTGTGAATTTTGGGATGAATTTAGATAAGGCCTTATTTGATGGTAAGAGGGGAGCTGTGATTTTTTATCCTTCGCATTTGATAGTTATGTCGATGAAAATATTAAGCGAGTCCGTTAAGAAAGGTTTACAAGTTGCTGCTAAGAGTTTGATGAGTATATCTGAGTATGTCAAGAATATTAAAAAAGTTAGCACAAGGTTAAACGATTTATTAGCTGAGATAATTAGCGATATGAAAAGTAATATGACATTCTTAGCGCCGATGTTATCTGGTATTATTGTAGCATTGAGTGGAATGATTACTATGATATTGGGAAATTTAGGAGAGCTAACTAAAGGATTTGAATCTGGTGGTGCAGGTTTGGCGGGTGGTTTGGATATAGGTAGTATAACTACAATGTTTAGTTTGGACACAATGATTCCAACATATTGGTTACAAATAATAGTTGGTATTTATTTAATAGAGATAGTTTTTATTTTAACTACAACACTAGTTACTATAAATTCTGGAAAAGATGATTTAACTCGAGTAGCTGAAGTGGGAAAAAATTTGAAAAAAAGTTTAATGATGTATTTGGTTGTATCAATCATTGCCATATTAGCATTAACAATGATTGCTGGTGTAGCGTTATCGGGTTTAGGCGGTTAAAAGAAGATAGTAATAATAAGAAATATACTTGTAACACTTGCTGTTATTATCCATAGTGCTTTACTTCCAAAAAATAATTTTGATCCATCTAGAGTTGATAATGGGATTAATGACCACATTGCATAAAAAATATTCAGTTTTGCAAAGTATTCAAAGCCTAATACATATCCAAAGATTGCTGTGGTTAAATTTGCAAATATGGCGAACATTACAATTATTGCAATGTGCCATTCTGTGACCTGTGTGAAACGATAAAGTCCATGTCTTTTTGACGCTCTTTCTGGTTTGGTTTTTATGTCAAAACTAAAGATAGGTAACCAAAGAATTAGTCCTGAAGATATAAAACTGAGGAGCATTGGCAACCATAACATTGGTAATGGTTTTTTAAAATGAAATTTCTTTTGTAGTCCGTAGTTTTTTAATTCCCAAATTTTGGTTGTTATTTCAATCTCGAATGTATAGGCAACAACCTTTTTTATAATTATATTTATGAAAATAATTATTGAGATGAAAATAATCGCTGTTGAGAGGGAGAGAGAACTTTTATAATAAATACCGATTGCAAGGAATATAATTCCTAGTACAATAGTTATCATTTCTTTAACGATTTTATCCGTTCCCATGCTTAGTTTAATAAGAATATTTATTTAAGTATATTGGTTAGTTATTGGAATTTTCGAGAACGTAGAGTTTCTTATTTCTTATTCTTTTTTGTTATTTTTTGTAGTTCTCTATAGTTGTCTATTAATGGGTTCATTAATTTCGATGTTGTATCGTGTAGACCGGATAAATCTTTTTTTATAGAAGCTGTGTTATCTCCAAATTCTCCAATTTTTTGGATAATAGCTTGTTGTAATTTGTCTATAGTTGTCTCTATTCTTTTTAATCGTGTATTCATATCGTCAATTTTGTCTTGTGTAACACTTCTAAATGTTGCAATGTCACCTGTTTTATTATTAAATTCTTTAAATTTTTCTGAAATTACTTGTTCTGCTATTTCTGTTATTGTTTCCGTATCATAAGTTGGTTGTTGATAATATTCATCGCCTGTATATGCTTGTGGAGTATCTTGATAATAATTTTGATAAGGATCATTTGCTGCTGGTTGCATTTGATCTTGTGGTTGTCCGGCTGTCGTTTGTTGTTGTGGTTGTCCTGTTGGCATTTGCTGTTGTGGTTGTCCTGTTGGCATTTGCTGTTGTGGTTGTCCTGTTGGCATTTGCT
>CAZEYD010000001.1:168350-290564 GCA_964516745.1 Candidatus Woesearchaeota archaeon | reverse complement strand
GTTGTTCCCCGTAAGGTGATGGAACCTGAGCCATTGGTTTTTGATTTGATTCGGATTGTGTTACAGCACTTTTAACCTGTGCTTGATTGAGAGCATCGTTGATTTCTTTTGGTGGAACTCCTTGTGTTTGTAATGTATTTGTAATTTCAGCTTCGGACATTCCACTTTGTTGCATTTGCATTATAGTATCAAGTGTTGCCATGTTTTTTATTAGTTATTTAACTTTATAGTCTTTTTTGTTTAGTTAGCTTTTCCTTAAGGATATCGTCTAAATCTTTCATTCTTACAAATTCTAATGGTTGAAAATCTTTTAGCATTCTTTCGATGATAACAAGTTCTTCTTTCTTTACATATTTCCCCGTTTCTGTTATTAACGAACTTGAAACGGAGTTTAATTTTTCAATTTCCCTCTCTATTTTTGTAACTTTTTGTTTTATTTCTTTTATATCTTCTACGGCTTCTTGTTTAAAATCGATTAAATTTTTCCCTAGTAAATGTGTTCGTTCTTTTATAATACGGCTTCGTTCTTCTATGTCTCTTAATCTGGTATTAAATTCAGTATAAAAAACCTGATTTGAATCATTCTGCTGTTGTTCCATACGATTTTTTAGTGTATTTTGTTTATATATTTTGGGATGATAGAAAAACTACCTATTGTTTATATTTAATATTTAGTTTTGGTACCCAAAACCTTTTAAAATAGTTTTTTCTTTACAAAATTATGTTAGCTGGAAGAAAATTAACTGGTGGAAAATATAAGCGTCCTAAGAAAAAGAAGAAGACAGGACGTCAAGGTCAAACTAGGATTGTAAAGCTTGGAGATAGGAAATCTAAGTTGCTTGGAGGCAGAGGGAATACTACTAAATTAGTATCATTTACAGGGAATTATTGTAATATTATTATTAAAGGTAAGGCAAAAAGTGCTAAGATTACAAATGTTTTAGAAACTCCTGCAAATGTTTTTCTTGCTCGTCAAAATGTTTTAGTTAAAGGGGCTGTTATTGAAACTGATTTAGGTAAAGCAAAAATTACGAATAGACCATCTCAAGAAGGTCAAATTCAAGCAGTTCTTATAGAATAAGCTTTCTTTTTCGGAAAAAGAAACTTTGGAAAAAAAAATGAATTTTTAAATGTTATACATTTAAACATGGACTGATCTGAAATTATGTAAACAATATTTTTTCGTGCTGTCTAGAGGACTTTTATACGAGCGTGTTTCAGATTTGTTACGTCCTTTCTAAAGCTTTTTTAGACAAAATAACGATTTTGGAAAGAGAAAGAATGATAACTTTGTAAAAAATATTCTTAAGGAAAAAAATAGATTTTAAATCCGAAGGCGAAAAATCATACAAATATTTTAATAGGAGATTTCTGTTTATTTAATGAGGTATTTGAATATATTCAAGAGGTATTAATATGATGTTTAAAGAGAGTTCCAAATTGTATGCTAATGAGATTATTAGAGAGAGTGGAGAAAATGTTATGTATATTAATTATTTGGGTGCAAGTTTTGTTCCTAACCTAGTGGATTCTTTTGAGGTTATGGCGAGAACCGTTGATGCACTTTTAGAAGATTCTAATGTTAGTCGTATTGTATTTGTGCAACAGAGAAATTATAGTTATGGATTTAAACAGGTTCATATGTTGTTAGAGTTGAGTCAATTGTACGAGTTTTTAATCAAACAGGAGAAAATTGTTTCTATTGATGTTTTGGGAAATTTAGGTTATTTTTATGAAGAGGCATATTCATTTTTGAGTTATGTTATTAATGAGTTATCGAAAGGAGATCCAATTCGGGCGTATCGTGAACTTAAAGGGGCGTTATTTGAGCAGAGGGCGTTATTTGAGAAAGGATACGATAATTCTGACTATATTAGATTGTTAGAGAAAGTTATTGTTTTCTTTGATGGAATTGAGTTGATTGAGAAGTCAAAAAAATTTTTTGACAGATATAAAAGTAGTGATAGACAAATTTATTCTGAGTTGTTTAGATCGGATACTATGCCAAATTTTACTTTTACTAGAATGGTTGCAAGCTTTCCTGAAGATGCAGAGATTATCGAAGAATATGAAATTTCAGAAGGGCATGATGCAAGTATGGTTACAATTTACAAACAACCGAATAAAACTAAATTGATTTATCATCTTAGCCCACCAGAATATAATCTTACGGAGGATCATCATATGCTTTTGAATTTAGCCAGGAATGTTTTGATTGAACACAAACCAAATCAAGAGGAATTTAACGACGCTAAGAGAACTAGACAGGTCTTTCTAAATGTTAGTAAAGATTTGTTAAGAGATTTAGCTAGCAATAAGAAAATTAATTTAGGTTATGAAGATATTAAAAAATTAGCTAGTATCTTAGTTAGACATACTATTGGTTATGGTGTGTTAGAAGTTTTATTGGATGATGAGAATTTACAGGATATTATGGTTAATGCTCCAGTTAGCTTAAGTCATATCTTTGTGAGACATAATAATCATGGTGAATGTGATACTAATTTAATTCCTTCTCAGGAAGATGCTGATTCTTGGGCTACAAAGTTTAGAATGAGCAGTGGTAGAGCTTTAGATGAAGCGAATCCTATTTTAGATACTAATTTAGAATTACCAAATTCAAATTCAAGAGTTGCTATTATACAACAACCGTTATCTAGTGGTGGTTTGGCATACACCTTGAGACGTCATAGAAATAAACCATGGACTTTACCACTGTTTGTTAAAAATAAAATGATTAGTAGTTTAGGTGCGGCATTATTATCTTTCATAATTGATGGTGCTAGGACCTTATTAGTTGCTGGGACTCGTTCTAGTGGTAAAACATCTTTGTTATCTAGTTTGTTATTAGAGATTATGCCCAGTCATAGAATAATAACTATAGAAGATACTCTAGAATTGCCAGTATCCGAGATGAGGAGACTTTCATATGATATTTTGAGTATGAAGGTTAAGAGTTCTCTGGGCGGAGAGAGTAGTGAGGTGAGTGCTACTGAAGGAATTAGAGCTAGCTTACGTCTTGGAGATTCTTCATTGATTGTAGGTGAAATTAGGAGTGAAGAAGCTAAGGCTTTGTACGAGGCGATGAGAGTTGGTGCTCTTGCAAATGTTGTTGCTGGAACTATTCATGGTGGTAGTCCTTATTCCGTTTTTGATAGGGTTGTAAACGACCTAGGTGTTCCTGTTACGTCGTTTAAAGCTACTGATTTGATAGTTGTAGCGAATCCAATTAAATCTGCTGATGGGTTACATTCTTTTAGAAGAGTTCTTTCTATTAGTGAGGTTCGTAAGCATTGGCAAAAAGATCCATTGTCAGAAGGAGGATTCGTAGATTTGATGAAATATGATGTTAACAAAGATATGTTGGAGGCCACTGATGATTTAATGAATGGAGATAGTGAGATAATTAAAGAAATTGCTGGTGGTGTTAAAGGGTGGGCTGGTAATTGGGATGCAGTTTGGGATAATATTAAATTACGACAGATGATTAAAGAGGCGATAGTTGAACATTCTGAAAAGATAGGAAATAATGATATTTTAGAGGCAGATTTTACTATAAAAAGTAACAATGCATTTCATCAAATTAGTGATGAAGTGTCAGAAGAATTCGGATTACCTAAGAGTGAATATGTGTTTCCAAAATGGAAATTATGGATGGAGAAAGAAGCTAAGAAATTAGATTTGTAAAATTATTTTGATGTTTTTGCTAATACAATTGAAACAACAGTTGCTATTATTGCTAATAATATAAATCCAAACCATTCTGTTTGTGCCCATGCTCTTAACATTGCTCCGTTGAGGGTCCAGTTAAAAACATGTGTTGCACTAATGATAAAAAAGACTATTAATAATCCTAGTGCTACAAAACTAAACCAATTTCCTTTGGTTAAAAATTCTAATGGTTTCTCTCCTGGGAAGAATGCCAGCATTAAAAATAATAAAAATACTACAATAATTAAAACAGTAAACCATGAAGCTGTAAAACTTACAAAATCTACCAATTGTGTTTCTACAATAAAAAAGCTTGCAAGAATTAATGAAATAAATATGCTTATTCCTATATTTTCTTCTAATACGTGTGTTTTTTGTAGGATTGCGTATAGTACTATGAATACCAATAAAAATGAAAATATAGGTAAGAGATATGTTATAAGAGAAATTTCGGCTACCATTATTCTATTATGATTTCGTCTCTCCGTTTTTGTCTTTTACTGCCCAAATTATTAGTCCCCCTAATCCTAGGAATATAGCAATAGACCAGAAATAATCTTTTAGCCAAATCCAGAATCCAGAATAATTATCTGTCCAGACACCCCAACTCGTAATTGCCCAAATGACTACACCGACACCGACTACCCATCCAATCCATTGAAATGGAACCTTTCCGTCTTTTGCTGGAACAAAGAATCCCAACATGACGATTAGTACAAGGAAAATTGCTAAACCGATTCCGAATTTTGGGAATATATTTGCAAAAAATGTTGAGACCATATCAAATTGTATTGAAAGTATCGCAATGGATACTGAAATAATTATTTCAATGGCTTTATTTTCTCCTAATACATGTGTTTTTTGTAATAGAGCGAAGATTATAGCAAAGATTAGTAAAAACGGTATGATATAGGAGAAGATTCCTAGTTCGTTCCAGATGTTTAATACTTCTGTTATTGTAGCCATGTAAAAGAGAAAGGTTTTAGATTTATATATGTTTTGGACGGTAGAAATATTATTTGTTAAAATGGAATATAATATAATATTGTTGGTATGATAATGCTAGACATTAAATATGTTTTAGGGGCATTGAGTTTGATGGCAAGAATTCCTATAAATGTTGCCGTTAGTAAAATAATTAATCCTTCGAACTTTGAAATTATTAAAATAAGAAGAGTGGTGATTAATAAAATAATTTTTGAGATGTTTGTATAATTTATTTTGTGTAATTTTTTTGCGATTTGTTTTGAAATTATATTTGTGACTATAGATGCAATTATTGCTGTTATTAATATGGTTATTATTATAATCTTTAAGTGTGTTGATGTTAGATATGTTAGTTGAGAAATGGCTTCTGCTGTTCCGCTTCTTTTTTTATTTATGAGATATAATGTCACAAATGATGTTGCTAGAACCAGAGTATTTATTGAACCTAATAATATCAAAGTTGTTTGAGCATCTTTTCTTTTTTTTTGTGCTAATGCTGCTGCTTGACTTGCTCCTAGTCCTGGTAGTAACGAACAAAATGGAGAAATCGCTAGTGTTTGTAGAAATATGTTTTTTATTTGTTTGAAGGTTGGAGTGGACTTGTTGATTTTTTGTTTTGGTGGATTTGTTTTGTTTTTTATAGATACAATTAAGGTAGATGATCCAAATAATCCTGTTAATAGTGGAAGGAGTGGTTGGTTAATATTGGAATTTAGTGAGAAGATGCCAAGAAAACCGGTCAATATTATTATAATAATGATTTCCTTTTTTCTTTGCTCTTTTAATATTAAAAAGATGAGTATCCAGAAAAGGATCCATGGAGTCATTATATTAACGAAAGAAGATATTTTTGGAAGTATTAAAAAGAAAAGAGGAGTTATCATTATGAAGACAATTATTGCAAGTATTGAACCTTTAATTGTATTGTTTATTGCAAGGTGCCCATTCCCTGTTAGTAATAATTGATGCCCTGGAGTCATACTTAATCCTGTGTCTGGCGAAGGAGATGAAAAATAAATTGTTGGAATAAAGTCTACGAATGTATGGGTTATTGCTAATGATGTTATGTATATCAATAATATGTTTGTTGGCAATTGTGTAATTATTGGTAGAGTGATTAATATTGTTGTTATAAGGTTTGTATGTATTCCTGGAATAAGACCTGTACATATGCCTGTACATATCCCAAGGAACAATGCTAAGAGAGTAATCATTATTTTGAGAAATTATTTTTATTTATCTAATTAATATTGAATAAGGGATAAGCCTTAAAAAGGGAGAAAATTATTTTTTAGAATAATATAGTTTAGATTTAAGAGATTATTTTAAAATATTTAAATAAAAAAGATGAAAGATAAAAAAAGAGGTATGCAATTATATATTTTAGCGGGGATAATAATAGTTTTAACTCTTGTTGTTGTATTCTCTTTTCTTGAGAAAGAGTCTTTGACGATGAATATGGTTTCGGGGACTGAATATATTAGTGGGGAAGAGGGGCAAGTTATAATCAGATTGGATAATCAAGATATGGAGCCTAAATTAGGGGCGAAATGTACTGTTTCAATACTTTTTCCAAATAAAATATATTTTATAAAGGATAAGGAAATGCTTCCATCAAAAATTATTGGGAACTATTATTTCTCGTTTGTAACCCCGGAAGACGCCGGAATATATGAAGAGGATATTGTTTGTAATGTTGATTCGGGGATGATTCATACATCTTCTTCATTCCATGTTTCGACGGGATTAAATATGATTGCAGTTATTTTAGAAAATCAAGAATTGTTGGCGGAAAATATTAGTAGAATAGATAAAGAAATTGGTTTTTTAGAAGAAAATATAAGTGACAAGATTCAAGAAAATCAAAAAGATTTACTTCAAAAGTTTTCTTTGATGGGAAATGCTATAAAGGAAGTTTTTATAGATTTTTAATTGATAATGAAAGAGGCTATGTTAGAACGAAGTTCAAATTTGGAATAGAATCATTTAATCATTTTATTGACGACGATTTGTCTTTGATTTTTATATATTTCCTCGGTTCCAAAGATTGTGACTACGTCGTTCTGTGTGATATTTAATAATTCGTTTGTGAAAAGTATGAATTCTGTATCGTGATTTTTTAAGGAGATGTAAATAATATTTTTGTTATATGTGATTTTCCGAATTTGTCCTTTATATGATGAATTAGAATTAATGGATAAAAGAGAGACGATAAATATTAGAGAAAGTATAGATATGAGTAAACATTTTAAGTTCATATATTTAGAGATTGTAATTTTTCTTGGATTTCTTTTAGTTCCTGATCTATTCTGGAGGTTTTAGGACTATCATAAGACATTGTTATAAAAGATTTCTTTTTTTGTGTTGGTAATCTTTCTTCAAATCTTTTTAGTTCTTTTAATAGTTCGCCTAAGACCTTTTTTGATTCTTTATGATATATTCCTTTCAATTTCTTGGTTTCCTCTATTTGTTTTAGTAGTATTAACGTTTTTTTTAGAGATAATTGTGCCTTGAGTCCCTGTATTTTATTATTTTTATAATTGTCAAAAGTAATAGGAACAAAGACTGTTTCGGGAGATGTTGTCATAATTAAAGTTTTCCAAATATTTCTTTATCAATTTGTGAAAGTAGTTCTTTTATAGAGCTTGCCTCGTCTTTCCATTCGTTTAATTCACGATCTTCTTGTTTTTTTATTCTTTCTAATGTGTTGAAAATATTATCTAATTCTTTTACTTTCTTACCGATGGAAAAGAAATTCTCTTTCGAAGAATTAAATTTATCTATACGTACAAAAAATGGTTCTTCATCTTTCTGTTCGTGTTGTAAGCTCAATTCCTTTGTTGCTGTTGGCATAGTTGGTTCTATATGATTTGGAACAATCTTTGGTTGTGAATATATAATTGGTTTCGGTTGTATTGGAGGTAATTCCGTTTTTTTGATTTCACTTTCTTTATTTTTAAAAGCCATAATGAGGAGAACAATTTTTTATTTATATAAGTTTGTTGTAACTTTGTAATGAAGAGAGCGTTTGTCGTCGGGTTCCTGAAGAACGAATTTTAGTATAAAATTATTTTGCTTTAAACTCTACTACGTCTTTATCCTTTAGTATATGATTTACTCCGACAGATTGTCCCCTAAACTTAGAGGAAGGTCCCCAGATTTTTGTTTGAGTGATGTTTTTTGAGAATCCTTTTAGAATTTTTTCTGCTGCGACTTTTACTTTTGAACTCTGTTTCAATATCATTGGATCTATACTTGCCTTTTTCCCCGGTTCTTTAGTATATATTCTAATTATTGGAAAAGTATCGAATAACATTTTTTTAAATTGTCTTAAGTGTATTTTATTAATATTTTTAGAGAAGAATACGAAGTTTATTTTTTTGAACTTTGATTGTAAGTTTGCTTTTAATCTTCGTTCCTCTAATTCTGAAAGTATATCTTCTTTATTGTATAT
The DNA here is from genome assembly GCA_964516745.1 of Candidatus Woesearchaeota archaeon. Lineage (GTDB taxonomy): Archaea > Nanobdellota > Nanobdellia > Pacearchaeales > GW2011-AR1 > JAGVXH01. Next base: position 282,412 of record CAZEYD010000001.1, on the reverse strand, counting down.
ATAAATTTTTTTAGAGGTGGATTTCCAGATATGTCTTTCGATTTTTTGTATTTGTTGAAGATCATCTATTACAATTAAAAGTGTGTCTGCTGAATTTATTATAGATTTATTGTGATTTGGGATGGGTGCGTCATCAATTATTTGGATTTGTACATCCTCATAATTGAAAGTTCCTAAGTTTGTCGTGTATGTTGAGTAGGGGTGAGGAGATACAAGAGCTTGTTTTGTATTCGTTAAAATATTGAAGATGGTAGATTTCCCAGTGTTAGGGAGTCCCAATAATACACATTGCATATCGGCTTTTTTTATTCCAAGTTTTGAAGATTTTCTACTTTTTTTCTTTCTTTCTAATCCGTCTTTTATTTTCTTTTGTCGTATTTTTAGATTTTTTAACATATTCTCAGATGATTTGTGTTTTGGACACTCTTTTATCATTATATCCAAACATGCTATTCTCTCCTCATCTGTTTTTGCTTCCAGAAATTCTTGTTCTGCTCGTTGGTAAAAGGGTGATTGATTTGTTGACGCCATACAATATATTTAAATAGTTCTCTTTTTTATTTGTTGTTATGAGTGGTGAGTTTGGAAAGATTTTTAAGAAGACAGTGGATGAGTTTAAAACTCATTCTCATAAATTTATGAAAGTAGGATTGTTGTTATATTTTATTCCTGTTTTACTTCTTGGTTTGATGTTCTTGCTTAATCTGACAAAATCTAATAAGATAATATTAAGTGGTGTATTGAATGCGATAATCATTATTACATCAGTACTTTTTATGATATTTATAATTAAAACATTGAATAAGGAAAAAGGAAATCTTCTTTCGAAATCATGGAAGGAATTACCATCTGTACTTTTGTTTTACATAGTATATAGTATTTTATTGATGTTCTTATATTTGGCTTTGATTGTACCTGGAATTATATTTAGTATATTTTGGGCCTTTGGAATGATAATATTTGTCTTGTCTGGGAAAAAGGGAATAATGGAATCTTTGGGAGTTAGTAAAAATCTTGTTAAGGGAAGATGGTGGGAAGTTTTTGGACTTTTATTGTTATTTGGTTTGACTTTAATAGTATTTTATTTATTGATAATTATTGTTTTTGCATTCATCGGATTAATTATGGGTGAATCTACAGCGTTTACTATTATAACAACCGTTGTTGATACTTTCTTTAGTCTTATCTTTACAATTATGTCTCTTATTTTTGGATTTAATTTATATAAATATTTACAGAAAGCAGAGAAAAAACAGAAAACGGTAAAGAAAAAGAAAGTAATGAAGAAAAAGTAAAATTTAATAATGGCTATGTATTAATATTTTGATGGTTATGTTTACTCAAAGATTTTATATTGCAATGATATTGATTGTTGTTGCGGTTTTGATTGTAGCCTTTTTAATATATTCTTTCTTTAGGAAACCGAAGTCTAATGATTTTGATCCTATTGAGCAGAAATCTTTAGTTGATAAGCCTGTTTCTAAAAAGAATATTGCTAAAGGGGATGTTTCCGTTAAAAAGAATGTTTCTGTTAGAAGATTAATGCCTAGTTAACTATTAGGAGTAGAGTGGGATGTAGGATTGGATTTTTAATGTAAATTGTTTTAAGTGTTGAATTATTGTATATTTACATGAAACTTGGATTGTTATTTAGTGGCGGAAAAGATTCTGTATTGGCCGGATTTGTTGCGAAGAAATATGGTCATGAATTATCATGTTTGATTAGTCTTTTGAGTGAGAATGATTATAGTTTTATGTTTCATACTCCCTCTGTTTCTAACGTTAGTTTGCAAGCGGAAGCTATGAATATTCCTATATTAGTTAAAAATACTAAAGGTGAGAAAGAAATCGAATTGAAAGATTTGAAATCTGTTATTTTGAAAGCAAAGAAAGAATATGACATTGAGGGTATTATAACTGGTGCAGTTTTATCTGTTTATCAGGCGTCTAGAATCCAGAGAATTTGTAATGATCTTGGATTAGAAGTTTTTAATCCGTTATGGCAAAAGAATCAGGAAAATATCCTAAGTGAACTAATTGAAAATAAATTTGATGTGAGAATTGTCGGTGTTTTTGCTTATCCATTGAATAAAAAGTGGTTGGGCAGAAAAATCGATAAGCAATATATCGATGATGTTAAAATTTTGAATGATAAATATGGAATTAGTATTGCTGGTGAAGGTGGTGAGTTTGAAAGTTTTGTTTTGGATTGCCTCTTCTTCAGAAAAAAATTGATTATTGAAAATTATGAGGATTATGAGGATGGCGAAAATAGTTGTAAAAGAGAATTAAAATTAGGACTTGTTGATAGATGAAAACGATACTAATTATTTCTGTTTGTAATGAGAGTTTGCATGAACTAGAATTTGTGAAACCCGTTAGTAATATTTTGGATGAATTGAATGTAAAATATGAACTTAAATATTATAAAGAAGTTATTAATTTTGAAGAGTATAGTCATGTGATTATTTGTGGAACAAGTTTGCAAGATGATTATTTTCTGGATGGTATGGAGTATTTTGAATGGTTAAGAAAGTATGATGGAAAAGTGCTTGGGATTTGTGCTGGGATGCAGATTCTTGGTTTGTTATTTGGTGGTGATATTACAAAAAAGACTGAGATTGGTTTTTATATGGAGAATTTTCCTAGTGATTTTTTAGGTGTTAGTGGAAAGCAAGAGGTTTATCATTTACATAATAATTGTATTCATAATTGGAAAGACACTGGTTTTGATGTTTGTTGTGTTGGAGATGGAAAGGTCGCTCAAGCGGTTAAACATGAAGATAAGGAATTTTATGGAATTTTGTTTCATCCGGAGATTAGAAACAAAGAGATGGTTAAGAGGTTTTTAGAGTAAGAATATCATATATTGTAGGATATATTTCATAGAATACGTTTTTTTATAAGTATTGAAGAATTTGGCTTTCGATGATAAGGAAAATGTTTAATTATGTAGTGATTCATGGTGAATTTCCGTATTTGGGAAAAACAGATCACTTCTTTAGTAAAAATAATCAACTAGATATTGGGAATTTGTTTCTTCCGCAAATCACAGATAATTTCCCTCTTTATTTTAAGCTCACAATTAGAGATATGGAAAGGTTGTCGAAATTAAAAAATCTTTCAATTGAAAATAGACATCAGATAGTCTCAGAAGGTTTGTATAAACGGATTGAAAAAGAAATGAATATTCAAGAATTGAAGGATAGTTTATATCGATACGATAATTGTGTCAAAAAGTTTTCTCATTTAATAGGTCGAGGTTTTCATGTTAGAAAAGAAGCTGGGCAGTTTATGGTTCATAATCCATTACCTAATTGTACACCAAATGATATTGATTTTAAGGTTTCTTATGGTGAGTCTTATTCCGTAAATAAAAGTTTACCTATAGCAATTGATAATTTTGTAAATTTAGTTTTAAATAGTTAGTTTTTAATATTGTAGTCTTTTTACTCTATTATGGATATTATTTCTGAAGTTAAGAAGAAGAGAGAATTCTCTGGTTTGCCTGATAGTATTGTTAAGAAAGTCGTTGACGATGTGAGTGCCTCTGGTTTAACTGGTAAGTTTTTGGTTAAGGATGTTAGGTCTATGTTACGGAAATATTTTGGCGTTTTTTTAACAAATAGAGTTGTGAAACCGAAGGATATTTTGGATTTTGAAAGCGTTTTGAAATCGCATAAATCTAGTATGAAGAGGGAGTATAGTGTTTTGTATAGTAGGTTGAAAGATGTTGTTGGTGAGGTAGATAGTATTATTGATTTTGGTTGTGGTGTGAATGGTTTCAGTTATGAGTTTTTGAAAGAATGTTTTGGTGATGTAAAATATATTGGTATTGAAGCGAGTAATCAAATTGTGAAGAATATGAATTTGTATTTTGAAGAGAAAAAGTTTGCACTGTTAGGTGTACCCCAAATTGGAGAATTCCGGAGCAATGCTCAGGCCTATTGTTTAGATTTATTTAATTTAGAAAAAGTTGATAATGTTGTAAAGAATATTAAAGGCCAAAAACTCTTTTTTTGTTTTCAAGTTGTTGATGCTTTGGAAAAATTAGAGAGGGATTTTAGTAAGAGATTTTTGTTGAGTTTAAAAAAGAGAATGGGGATTGATGATTGGTTGATTATTAGTTTGCCAATGGTGAGTTTGTCTAGTAAGAGTGAGTTTAAGGTGAAGAGGAATTGGTTGTTTGATTTTTTGAGCGGGGAGTTTGATGTTGCTGAAGATTTTATATTGTTTGGTGAAAGGTTTTTGGTTATGCAGGGATTGTAAAAGAAAGACTTATATATTTTATATTAGAATCTGATTGTATGATTCAAAGGAAGTTCTTAATTAATTCAAAAAATTTATAAAGTAGAGAACTATTAATAATCCATGTTAGGACAAAAAGGGGTTATCTTTTTCTGTTTGATTTTGGTGTTTAGTGTAGTTTTTTCTGTTGGTGTTTTGGCTGAAGAGGTTGAGGGTTTTGAGGAACGAAATATTTTTGAAAAACTTTTAGGATGGTTTGGTTCTAGTGGAAATGTTGTTGGTTTAAGAGGAGAATGTGCTAACGATTATGATTGTGGAAAAAATTTAGAGTGTTTGAGAGGAGAGTGTTTAGAAAATGAACATGTTTGTTGGAGGTATGATAAGACAAGTGAAAGTCATTGTGAAAATAAAGCTGGTTGTTCTTGGAATAAAAAATTTGGTATTCCTGGAACTTGTGAGGTTGAATCTTCTCTCGATGAAGTTGAAGAATTACCTGTGGCCTCAGGAAGAGGAATAGTCGCTGAATCTGATTATGATACCTGTAATGATTTTGATGGTAGTCTTGGTGGTGATAAAGAAACTTGTGAATCTAATACTGACTGTGTTTGGAATAGAAATGGTGGAATTTGTGATTTTGTAGATTTTAGTACTGCTGGAGATGTGGCAGTTTGGAGCCCCGAGAATCTTAATGAATGTTACAGTCTTTCTGAAGATGATTGTTCTGAAAACGTTGATTGTTCCTGGGATGCGAGAAATAAATGTTCTGGTTTAACCTGTAGTTATACTATGTCTTTTTATGGTGAATTAGAAGAAAGGACAGCAGATCCTGGAGATAGAATTCCTTGTTCTTATTTATCGGGGTTCAAAAATTCTAAAGGGCGTAAAACTTGTGAAGGTGGAAAAATGGTTGGTGGTTGTTTTGATGGGTCAGGGAATATAGCTGTATTTGAAGAAGATCCCGTGGAAGCAAATTGTAGCTATAATGATTTATCTGGAAATGAAATAATTGTTAAATCTGGCGATTATATCGATTGTTCTTCAATGTATGAAGGAAGTAGGTTTTCTAAAATTTGTGAAGATGGAGAAATAATTGGTGTTTGTTCTAAGAAGGTTGATGGTCGTTGGGTAGAAATAGTTGAAGGGGCAGTTGAAAAAGATCCCGTGGAAGCAAATTGTAGTTATAATAATTTATCTGGAAATGAAGTAATTGTTAAGTCTGGTGAATCTGTTAATTGTTCTTTAATATATGCAGGAAGTGAGAATTCTAAAATTTGTAAAAATGGAACATTAATTGGTGAATGTTATGATGAATCTGGATTAGTTCTTGAGGAGGAATATTGTGGTAAAAATGAGGCTTGTGAGACAATTCCTGGAGACAAGTTTATTTGTTGTGGTGTTGGAGAAATTTGTATTGAAGATGATAATTTAGAGGATGGTTTCTTTACTTCTTATTGTTTTAAGCCTGAAGTTGAAACAGCTCAAGCTGGTGGTGAAAAAGAAAGAGAAATCCTATTAAGTGGTAGTAAATGTGGTGATACAATTTGTAGTGGTGATAAACCAGTATGTCGAAGCTGGACAACTGGAATTTGGTTTTGGAAAAAAGATAATAATAAGTGTGTTGAATGTATTGCGGATGTAGATTGTGGAACTGGAGAAATTTGTAGTAGTTTTGTTTGTAAATCTGAAGAAGAAGCTTGTAAAGGTAGTTTCTGTGGTGGAAAATGTTGTTCTTCAGGTCAAAGATGTTATCAAAATTCTTGTTGTCAACCTAAGAATCCTTGTAAATCAACGGATTGTGGTGTTTGGTCAAGTTCTTGTGGTAAGGATTATTTCTGTGAAGGTGGTTGTGAGGATGAATGTACTAGTGACAATGGCCGTTGTGTAAAGGACAATGATTGTTGTAGCGGTGATTGTGAAACCACTAATTATGGTAAATATTGTGCATCGGCCGGTTGTAAAGAAACTCTTTGTGGTGGAGAATGTTGTTCTTCGGGTGAAAAATGTTATAATAATGATTGCTGTAAACCTAGGAATCCTTGTAAGTCAACGGATTGTGGTGTTTGGTCAAGTTCTTGTGGTGAGAGTTATTTTTGTGAAGATGGTTGTAAGGATGAATGTACTAGTGACAATGGTCGTTGTGTAAAAGACGATGATTGTTGTAGTAATGATTGCGAAACCACTCCTTATGGTAAATATTGTTCGTAAGCTAAAAGGTAAATATTGCGTATCGGTTAAAACTTGTATTGATGAAGAAAGTTTTTGTTTCTCTACTCCTGATTGCTGAGATTAAAGAAAATTTTTTGTTAGTTGAGGATTGTTTCAAAAATGCGAGATCTCGGGAAAATAAGTGTGTCTTGAGGGATTTTGAGCCATGTATTTTAATAGATTATCAAATTTCTATATTATTATACTCGGGATGAGAAAGAGACTGCAGAAGTGTTAGTTTGACTTGGGAAAGGGATATAGATAACTGACGACCATGGGAATAAATATTATTAGAGCAAATTATTAAAAAGGTTCTTTGTTTTATTTTGTTATGGTTGAGTTTAATAAGAAAATATTAGATAATGGTTTAACTGTTATTCATGAAAAGAGAGACGTTGATGTTACAACCGTTATGTTTGCTGTACCATATGGTGCTATGTATGAGAGCGAAGAAGAAAAGGGCATTGCGCATTTTATTGAGCATTTATGTTTTAAGGGAACAGAAAAGAGAAATGCAAAGAAAATTGCTGAAGAGTTGGAGAGTGTCGGAGGTGAGTTAAATGCGTTTACTCATGAAGAGGTAACAGCTTATCATGTTCGTTTGCCTAGTCAACACTTAAGTTTGGCTATCGAAGTTTTGGGTGATATATTCTTCAATGCGAATTTTCCAGAAGTTGAATTGGAGCGGGAGCGTAATGTTATTTTAGAAGAAATAAATATGTATAGGGATAGTCCTCGTTCGCATACTATTGAAAGTATTAAATCTAATCTATATGAGAGTCCACATGGGTTATTTATCGGTGGTAGTGAGAATAGTGTTAAGGGATTGAGTCGTGAGATGATTATTGAAAAACATAATAAGATTTATGTTCCTAAGAATAGTGTTTTATGCGTTGTTGGAAATAATTCTTTTGATGAGGTTGTTGAGTTGGCTGAGAATTTTGTGGGTTTCGAAAGAAAAGGTGTTGAATTAAAAGATTATAATGTTGTTGAGAGAGTTGTTTGTAGTTCTGAAAAACGTGCTGATTTGATGCAAGCAAATGTAGCTTTAGGTATTCATTTTTCCAATCTAACAGAAAATAAAAGATATGCGACTGAAGTTTTTAATTCTATTTTGGGTGAAGGAATGAGTAGTAATTTGTTTATTGAAGTTAGAGAGAAAAGAGGTCTTGTGTATGGTATTAAGAGTGATCTTGATTTAGGTAGGCATTATGGTTACATGGTTATCTGGGCAGGAACGGATCCAACAAAAATTGATGAGGTTATTAGTGTTTGTAAGGATGAGTTTATGAAGATGAAAGAAATTAGTGCTGAGATTGTTGAGGATGCGAAGATTAAAGTTATTGGAAATAGAAAGGTTAGTACTGAGGCTAGCAATGAAACTGCAATTAATTTGATTTTCGAAGAATTTCATGGAGATGCTAATGATTATTATGATTATGTTAATAAGATAAATTCTGTTAGTGTTGAAGATGTAAAAAGCTTAACTGAGGGTGCTGAGTTCGCGAGTTTTGTGTTGAGTAGTTAGATTCTATAGTAAGATATGTTTTTTGGTTTAAATTGTAAACGAAATTATAATGATACTAATAATGAAGTTTGCGAAGTAACTTTTTTGAAAAAAGTTTCATTTATTATTCATTTTGTTTGTAATGAAATGGAGTCCTTTACTCGCACTTTGCATTTTATAATCAAGAATAAATGAATTAGTTGATTATTCAAAGTGAAGATGCTCGCTCTCGACTGTCTCGGGTTTGACTTAAAAAGCCTGCGAAAGTATCATCAAAGATGATTCATACCGCATCTTTTGTTCTCAAAGCCTGCGAAGGGAGTCAAACCCTCGACCCTCTGCTTACAAGGCAGATGCTCTATCACTGAGCTACGCAGGCAATGCGTTTCCTGGCATAGCACGCTTTTTTCGTGTACTCTAAAAAGAGCTACGCAGGCATAATATACTGATTGTGAAATGCTTTTTAAGTTTTTTTGTTATTGTTTTGAGGTAATGTGTTGGTTTATGTATATCTTAGATAATAGAAATGTATTTAAATTAAAAGATTATTTTGTTACTATGTTAAGAATAAAAAAATTGGCTGAAATGGTAGATAAGCAGGTTTATACCGATACTGGAGACTTTTTTGGTAAGGTTGAAGAGATTAATGTTATTAGTAATAAGATTGATGGTTGGAGAATTGTCGCTAAAGAAGCTACTATGCTTAATTTGTTGGGTGGTGCTCGTGGTATTATTGTTCCTCATCAATTTGTTAAGGCTATAGGAGATGTCCTGATTATTAGTAAGAATGCAATTCCTGTTCAGAGGCAAGAAGAAGGTATGCCGGTTGAGGATGAAATTCTTTAAGCTTTCTTTTTGAGAAAAGAAATCTTGGAAAGAAAAAACGTTTTTTAAATTTGATAATCCAATATTTTATCGTTTTCTTTTTAGCAAAAAAGAAACTTTGATAAGAAAAATGATTTGTTAAATGCTAAATTACTTAATTATTGGTTGATACATTTTTCTTTTTTTATTTAAATGGTGCTTGTCTGGTTCATTTGTTTGTATTAGATAATTTTTTGATATATATATTACTTATTATTTTGTATGTCGTAAACAGTGCTAAGTAGTTATAAATTTTTATAAAGTCAGATTTACTGTTTACATTCATGAAAGAAATTTCTATTGAACCTAGGAAATATCAAGAAGATATTTTTGATGTAATAAAGGATAAAAATTCCTTAGTGGTTTTGCCTACTGGAACAGGTAAGACCTTAATTGCTATTATGGTTGTTGTTGATAAATTTAAGAAGAATCCTTTACAGAAAATTGTAATTCTTGCTCCGACACGACCATTGGTTGAACAGCATTTAGCAACTTTTCAAAAAATGTTGCCGGATGGATGGGCTGATATGCAGATTTTTACTGGTAAGACTAATGCTGAAAATAGAAAAAAGATATGGCAGACTGCAGAATTTATATTTTCTACTCCTCAATGTATCGCTAATGATATTAGAAAAGAATTGTATAAACTAGATGAAGTTTCTTTATTGGTATTAGATGAAGCACATAGGTGTCTGAAAAATTATGCCTATAACAAAGTTGCTGCAAGGTATAAAATGCAAAATGACATGAGTCAGGTTCTAGCTTTGACTGCTTCGCCTGGTGGAGATAAAGAGAGTATTCAGAACGTTTGTAATAATATGAATATTGAAGTTGTCGAGGTGAGAACTAGAGATTCTCCAGATGTTAAGCCATATTTACAAGAATTGGATTTTGCAAAGATATTTGTCGATTTTCCTCCAGAGTTTATGGAAATGAAAATTTTGCTTGATGGAATATATGATGATAGAGTTAATGAATTGAAGGCTAGAAAATTATTATTTGGTTATGGGAATAAGGTCATGTTATTGAAATTACAGAGTCGTTTAATGAATGAACTAAAGAGAGGGAAGAAAGATGGGAACAAGATGTTGGGAGTTTCTTCTTGTGCTCAGGCTTTGAAAGTTTCGCACGCTATTGAATTATTGGAGACACAGACTTTAACTTCATTTGTTGAGTATATGAGGGACTTATTCAAGCAATCTGCTGAGAAGAAATCACGTGGTGTTCAGAAATTGACTTCTGATGCTCGTTTTACTCGTGCATATTCTTTGGCTTTGAGTTCTGGTATTGAACATCCTAAATTAGAGGAATTAAAAATACAGGTTAAAGATAAAATGTTTGAGGATCCTAGTTCTAAGATAATTGTTTTTGCTCAGTTTCGAGAAACAATAAATAAAATCAAAGATGTGTTGAATGTTATCGATGGTGTGAATGTTGGTGTGTTTGTTGGTCAGGCGATTAAGGAAAATTCTAAGGGTGTTAAGACTGGGTTGAAACAGAGAGAACAAAAGGAGATGATTGAGAAGTTTACTAGAGGTGAGATTAATGTTTTGGTTGCAACTTCTATTGCGGAGGAGGGGTTGGATATTCCGGAGGTGTCTTCTGTTATATTTTATGAACCTGTTCCATCAGCTATTAGAAAAATTCAGAGAAGTGGTAGGACTGCGAGATTGGCGCCTGGGGAGTTGAAGATTTTGATTACTAAAGGGACCCGTGATGAGATATATTATTATTCTTCGTTCAATAAGGAAAAGAAAATGCATAAGGCGATTGGTGAAATCCAGAGAAATGGTTTGAGTAAGATTAGCGAACAGAGAACGTTAGAGATTTTGTAGAGCTTTATTCCTATTTTTTTTATCCTGTTTTTGTTTTAAAGTTTATATTAGAATAATGAAATATGTTTTTATGGAGGATATTTTTTCTTTTAGGAAGGTTGAGAAATTGGAGAGTATTAGTATTATTGTAGATAGTCGTGAGAAGAATTCTAGAGTTCCTTCTTTTTTGATTGGTGCTGGTTGTGATGTTGTATTTGAGAAGCTAGATGTTGGAGATTATTTAGTTGGAGATATTGTTATTGAGAGAAAGAGTTTTTCGGATTTTATTGGGTCGTTGGTTTCTGGTAGGTTAAAGAAACAATTACAAAGTCTATCTACTTGTGAGAAGAGGATTCTATTGTTGGAGGGATTCTATTATAATTATAGAGATTTTAAAATTTCGAAGAATGCGGTTTTAGGAATGTTGTGTTCTTGTTTGTTAGATTATGGTGTGCCTGTTTTATATAGTGAAAGTGAAAAGGAGAGTGCTGAGATTTTAATGTTGTTGGGGCGGCGAGGTGGTGGGGGTGTTAGTAATGTTAGGGCTAAGAAGAAGATTGTCGATATTGAGGAGAAAAAAAGATTTATTCTAGAAGGGTTTGATGGTATTGGTGGTAAGAAATCGAGGGAGTTGTTGGAGAGATTTGAAAATATTGGGAATGTGTTTAATGCTAGTGAGGAGGAATTGTTGGAGATTTTGGATGAGAGGGTGATTAGAGGAATGAGGGATGTTTTGGGGTAAGTTGCATATTTGAGTGTATCGCTGAATTACAAAAACTCACTAAGCCTTTTCTTTTTTTAAAAGAAAAGCTTTGGGAAAAGAAAAGAGATTATGTGAATACCCACCCGTTAATTCCCTGTGTTCCCAATTTTGTAATGTAATTCAACTCCATAAAGTTTTGGCTGATTTTTTAAGAATAGTTTTATTTTCGAAGTGTTTTATTCGCCTTGGGTCACCCAAGTCTTAAATGCAATATGATCCTGCCAAGAATCGGACTTGGGCCTCATCGAAGTCAGCGATGCATTCTACCATTAGACTACAGGATCAAATTTATGTGGATAATGTAGTTTGTGTGAAGTAGTTTATCTACTACTCTAGACTACAGGATCTTATTTATTTTATGTTGTTCGTATTTTTTAAGTTTATCTTTGTTTTTTTTACGATAAAGTATTTAAACTTATTTTGTTCTGCTTTGTTATGGTATTTGCTGAAACTATTTTGATGACGATGATTTTGCCGTTTTTATTGATTTTTGTAATTGTGTTTGCTATTCTTGAGAGGTCTAATCTGTTGGGTGAGGGGAAACATCAAATTAATGCTATGTTGGGTTTGATTATTGGATTTATTTTAATTGGTTTTCCGGTTCCTAGAGATATGGTTGTGGCTATTATGCCATGGATTGCTGTTGGTGCTGCTGTTATGCTTGTGTTCTTTATTCTATATGGGTTTGTTGGTGGTGATTTAAGTAAGGAGATGCCCAAGGAATTGAAAATTATATTTAGTATTTTAATTGGATTGTTTACATTGGGAGTTGTTATTTTTACTACGGGTATAGATAAGATTATTGGTGGTTGGATATCTGGTGGTGAGAATATTTTGAGTGGTGTCTTTGTTGTTATATTGGTTATTGGTGCTATTGTTTGGGTAGTTCTGAGTAATAACGATAAGGATAAGAAGAAGAAATAATTTTTAATGATTGTGTGTTTTTGGTTTATGAGAATTTTATGTAATCTAATTTATCTATTATGCAGGGATTCCATCCCAATTTTTACATATTGGGACATCTGTTCCTTTTTCATTATCTAGTTCTAATTCTCCATCTTTGTTAAGCTTCCCACTCATAACTACAAATTTGTTTTTTGTACTTAATTCGTCTAGTATTTTTGCATCGTTCCAACTGTAGAATATTAATTGTGTTAATGCACTATTCTCACTTAAAATTATTGTGCTTGTTGTTATAAAAAAGTCTCCTTTGGTTACATTAATTATTTTTGGGAAGATGATCTTTGAATCTTTTTTTCCGTCTGTTTCTCTATCCTCAATAGAGAAAGAATCATTAAAGTTTTCTGTTGTTAAAGATGGGTTTTTTCCTCTTGCAGTTAGGTATTCTTTGTAGGAGATTCCCTGGTCTAGCTCGTTGTCTAATCCCTTTAATATGTTTATTGGGTCTTCTTTGTAATGGTCTATGACATCGTTTGTAAAATGTATTTGTGCGCAAGCATAGCAATATGAATCTGCAAAGAAGGCTCTGGATGGGTAGATATTATATTCGCCTTTTCCCATTATGAACCAACATTCTGCCATTTTGTCTAAGATTTCTTTTGTTGCGGTTTCTGTGTCTGGATAGTCTATGATTATTCTAGCGGTTTGACATCTTAGTGGGTATTCGTCTTTGAATGATTTAGAGAAGAGAGATCTATCTCCTGTTCCAAATTTTACGAGGTCATATTCTGGTAATGTGTTCCTAAGTAATACACTCTGTTTGCAGACTTCTGTATTTGTTGTTTCGTCTGTAAAATATTCTTGGAATATCCAGAACATTACGATTGCTACTACTAATAGTCCTAATATTAATGGAATTAGAATATCCCACATTATACCCTTTTTGTTTTTTTTAGAAATTTTAATCATAGTGTTTATTGATTTTTATTATTAATAAGGCTTTTTCTTTTACAAAAGAAAAACCCTGGAAAAAGAAAACGGTTTGTTCAACGCTTTTTGTCTGTGTTGGGGTTTCACTTTTTTATGAAAAAGTTCTAAACGGATATAGGCTTTTTCTTTTGTGCTCGAAGAGTACCCTTTGGGCAAAAGAAAACTCCTGGAAAAAGAAAACGGTTTGTTCAACGCTTTTTGTTTAATTGTTATTCATCAAATGAGCTTTGTGTTTGTTGGTTTTTACGTTAAATTTATATAGTATTTATTTATTATAATGTAAAGGTGATATATGGTTAATGAAATTATTCTGAATTATTTGAGGCAATATAAAGGTAAGTTTAGCGTTGAGGATCTTAAGCGAGAGATTCTTAATAAGGGGTATAGCGAGAATGAGTTTAATGAGGCTTTCATTGCGGTTGATGCTAAGGCACCAAGTGAGGCTGTGAAATATAAGAGTTTGGGAGAGAAGAAAAGTGTTACAACGCCTAAAAAGAAAGGGAAGGCATTTGGTATTATATCTAGTTCTATTTTAATTTTAGTTGTGATTCTAGTTATTGTGAATTTTTTAGGAATTGATTTCTTTGGTTTTAATATCTTTAATTTTTTGGAGTAAGGGAGAAAAAGCAAGGTTTTCTTAGATTTTAGGAATTAGGTTTCGTTGCGTGGTTTGTCCACGCTTACTGTTTCTGCCAAAGAAGTAGCTGCTTCATGAGGAAGTTTTGGATGACGGTTTCTGATTTGGGCGTGGGATCCTTTTCGTAATATTTAGGACGTTTTTTATTTGACTATCCTATATCAAGATGTACCTACATTTTAATAAAAGCAATAAACTTATAAATATGTAGATATACTCTTTATTATGGTTGTAATCAAAGAAATTCATAAAGGCAATAAAATATATTATTATCTGACACATAGCTATCGTGAAGGGAGGTTTGTAAAGAAAAAGCAATTTTACTTGGGAGAAGTTATTCCAAAAAACATCGAAGAGAAGAAAAAAGAATTTATGCAAGATTTTTACAAAGAAAAGTTTCTTGGAGATATAGACAAAATACAGGAAAATTTTAATAAGGAATATAAAGCAATGCCTGTTTCTGCGAAAAATAAATCTAAAGATACTTTTGCAGTTAAATTTACTTATAACACTCAAAGAATTGAAGGAAGCACTCTTTCATTAAAGGATACTGCAAATCTTTTAGAAGATGGGATAACTCCAACATCTAAGCCGATAGGAGATGTAAAAGAAGCAGAGTCTCATAAAAAAGTTTTTTTTGAGATGTTAAATTATGAAAAAAATTTAAATTTACAAATTATTTTGAAGTGGCATAAAGAATTAATGCAAGAAACTGCAAAAGATATTGCAGGTAAAACCCGAAATCATGATGTTGCAATTTCTCAATCAAAATTTAGACCGCCAATGCACTTAGAATTAGATATTTTGTTAAAAGAATTTTTTGGCTGGTATAATAAAGAGAAAAACAAAACTCATCCATTAGTGTTAACAGCTTTAGTTCATTTAAAGTTTGTAACTATTCATCCTTTCACAGATGGGAATGGTAGAATCTCAAGATTAATGATGAATTTTGTTTTAAAGAAGTTTAAGTATCCAATGTTAGATATCCCTTATACAAAAAGAAGTAGTTATTATAACGCCTTAGAAAGGTCTCAAGTAAAGCGAGATGACAATATTTTTATCCAATGGTTTTTTCGTAGATATTTGGCAGAATATAGTAGATATTTATAAAAAATTTATTTTTAATTTTTTTAGAGTAAGTTTTATAAAGTTGTTTTTTTATATAATATTAGGAATTATTAATGGTGAGTAAAAAAGTAGGTTTGATTTTGCGTATTGTTCTAGTTGTTGTCTTAGTTGGTCTGCTTGTTCTTGGATTCTTTATGAGAGGTAATGTTGTTGATGATGGTGGTGGTGAGGATGGCGAGGATTCTTATATTGTTGATTCTGTAGCTGCTGAGACTGTTGCTGGAGTAGAACCTGTTGCTGAAGTAAAATCTCTTGCTGAAGTAGAATCTGTTACAGGAATAGAGTCTGTTGCTGAAGTAGAATCTGTTGTTTAATAGATGAAGTAGTGATTTGTTTATGTAAAAGAATTTACGATTAAGATTAAGTTTTACATTGGATATGTTATTTTCTAAGTAAGTTTTATAAAGTTGTTTTCTGATGTTATGTTAGGAGTTGTCAATGGTGAGTAAAAAAGTAGGTTTGATTTTGTGGATTGTTTTAATTGTTGTTTTAGTTGGTCTGCTTGTTCTTGGATTCTTTATGAGAGGGAATGTTGTTGATGAAGATGTGAATGAGGATTCTTTAGGAGAGGCTGTTCCTGTTACACTTATTGCTGCATTAGTTGAGGAAGCTCCTGTAGTTGTTGATGAACCTATAGAAGAAGTTGTTGTTGCAGAAGAACTTGTCATTTAATATATGGAATAGTGATTTGTTTATGTAAAAGAATTTCCGATTAAGATTAAGTTTTACATTGGATATGTTATTCTCTAAGTAAGTTTTATAAAGTTGTTTTTTTATGTTATGTTAAGGGGAATTTATGGTTAATAGAAAGTTTTATTTGTTGATTTTTTTTATGTTTTTAGTTGTGGGGATGACTGGAGTTGAGGCTAGCGTTTTTTGTGATGGAATAAATGGACGGATATCTTGCGCGTGTGATGATGGTTGCTCATGGGATGACTATGGGAGAGTATCTTGTACTCCTTCTGCTTGTGATACAAGTTATTGTGGTGATAATACTTGTGATGATGATGAGACATGTGCCTGTTCTGACTGTAGTTGTCCCACATCATCATTTGGCGATTATCATTGCGTTTCAGGTGTTTGTAAATATTGTTCTAATAGTAATACCTGGTGTACTAGTACTAATCCTGATGCTTGTTATTCATGTTCTTCATATCCTAATACGGATGTTAAGTGTGGATCATCAGGTGCTAGTTGTTGTCGAAATGCGGATTATTATGATTATGATTGTGGAACACAGACAAATAATTGTCTTGATGTAATAAGTTTTGGTTGGAATTGTGGTACTGGAAATTATTGTGATTCTCATGATTGTACAGCTTTACCATCGCATATGGTATGTGTTGTTGCTAATCCATCTGATTATGGATTTACACCTGCTCCTGTAAATACAGTTGACTCGGATTGTTCTACGGCTGTTACTTGCAGTAATGTTTGTCAAATAAATACGGGAAGTAATAAATGTACTGGAGACAGTTATGAGTGTAAAGATGATGTGTTATCCAATGTTGCCGATGGTAGTAGATGTATTAGTAATTCCGTTTCTTCTGGATTTTGTGGTGATGCAACTTGTGTTGAGGGAGTACGTACAACATATAGTTGTTCTAGTGGTAGCTGTTCTGGAACGGTAGATACTACGAGTGAAGCTGCCTGTACTTGTTCTGGGAAGCATTGGTGTGGTGGTTCGTGTGTTGAGTGTGATGATGATGAAGTATATAGTTGTCCTGATAATATTCTGACTTGTACGTTTGTTTGTCCTAATTTAATTGATGATATTTGTTGTGATGATGCCTTTGACGCAGTATGTGGCACTACTTGTTATAATACTGCTGATGATGCTTGTGTAGGTTCTACGGTATGTGACATAGGAGACAATAGTGTCTGTACTGGTTCATTATGTTTTGATTCTTCTGATGAAGTATGTATTGATAGTACATATGTTTGTGATGATGCCTATAACGCAGTATGTGATGGCACTACTTGTTATAATAGTGCTCAGAATACTTGTTTAGGTTCTACGGTATGTTCCGGCACAGATGTATACGATAGTGTCTGTACTGGCTCATTATGTTTTGATTCTTCAGATGAAGTATGTATTGATAGTACATATGTTTGTGATGATGGTTTTAACGCAGTATGTGATTCTTATTGTTATGATAATACTATTAATTTTTGTTTAGGTGGTTCTACGGTATGTAAGATAGGAACGGATACTGTCTGTACTGGTACATTATGTTTTGATTCTTCTGATGATGTTTGTATTGATAGTACATATGTTTGTGATGATGCCTATAACGCAGTATGTGATGGCACTACTTGTTATAATAGTGCTCAGAATACTTGTTTAGGTTCTACGGTATGTTCCGGCACAGATGTATACGATAGTGTCTGTACTGGCTCATTATGTTTTGATTCTTCAGATGAAGTATGTATTGATAGTACATATGTTTGTGATGATGCCTTTGACACAGTATGTGGCACTACTTGTTATAATTCTTTAACTCATGTATGTATTGATAGTACATATGTTTGTGATGATGCCTTTGACACAGTATGTGGTTCGTTGTGTTATGCTACTGCTGGTTATACTTGCATTGATAATGCTCATCTTTGTGAAAACAAATGGGGTATATGGAATCCTCCTGTATGGTTTGACGGTTCTTGTTGCCCTTCTTATTCTTCTAGTATTTGTGAAGGAAAATGTATAGCGGCATCGCATACTTGTATTGATGATATCAGTTGTTGGGATTATCAGGATTCGTTGTGTGGTAACAAATGTTATAATTCTTTAACTCAAGTTTGTATTAGTATTATCGATAATACTTATGTTTGTGATGATGCCTATGATTCATGGTGTGGAGATTGTTATAGCTCTTCAACTGACGTTTGTATTGGTGGTACTCTTTGTGATGATGCCTATAACGCAGTATGTGATGAGGATTGTTACCATACAGATGACAATACTTGTATTGGTGTTACTCTTTGTTCTATAGATGATGATGCTTTGTGTGATGGTACATGTTATGATATAGATAGTGAGTTTTGTATTGATGGTCTTTATGTTTGTGATGATGCTGATGATTGTGTAGATACTTCGGATGGTAGTTGTACTAATTCTGGGTATTCCAAAAATACTGATTACTTTAATGATGATAGTGATTATTGTTTGAGTGGAACTTGGTATGATTGTAAGAGCAATAGTGGTTGTGGTGCTGGTGATTATTGTATTGTTAAAGAGTGTGTTATTAAGCCAACCTTATCTAATGGTGATGGTACTATTCTAAACCCTTATGTTATAACGAACTGTACTGATTTGCAAAATGCGAGAGCTTATTTGTCTTCTTATTTTGAATTGGGTAGTGATATAGATTGTAGTGGTTTTGACTTTTCTCCAATAGGAAATTCTCAGGATCATTTTACCGGTTCTTTGGATGGTGATGGATTTAGGATATATAATCTTGGTATTGAGGGAACCCAAATCGCTGGTGAAGCTGTTGATGGTGATGATAAAATAGGACTATTCGGTGATATTGATGGTTCGAATATTGCGAATTTAAAAATTGAGGGAATATTTTCTGGAGGTAGGAATGTTGGTTCTCTTGTTGGCGTAATGAGAAATTCAAATCTGACTAATATTGAATACAATACTGATGTTGAAGGAACTGGTGCAAAGGTTGGTGGCTTGATAGGAAGAGTCACGGAAAATACTAATATTATAAATGTCACAGGTAATACTCAAGTTTTAGGGACGGATGATAATGTTGGTGGTTTAATTGGAAAATGTGATGATGATGTTGTTGGAAATGTGAATATTGAAAATGTTTTGGTTAGTGGAAATGTTAAGGGTGAATATTATTATATTGGTGGTTTAATTGGTTATAACGTTGGAGAGCTTCAATTAAAAATTGTTGATTCGTCTTTTGAAGGTATTGTTGATTCTAGAGTTGGATATTCTATTGGTTATTTTGGTGGTATAGGAGGGAAATTGGATAATACGCAAATACTCAGATCATATGTTGGTGCCGTTATTTATGGAGGAGTTAGTAATAGTGGTGGAATATTGGGTGGAGGACTTAATTCGGAGATAATAGATAGTTATTTTATAGGGGATATTAGACTTCTTGGTATAAATAACAATGAAAATATTGGTGGAATAATTGGTGGTGCTAATACAGTAGATGTTAGAGATAGTTATTTTAAAGGGGATATTGTTGACTCTGGAGGAAGTAATGATAAAGCATTTGGTGGAATGATAGGTAAGGGTGTAAATTCTTATGTAGATGATTGTTTTTTTATCGGTGAGATAATTGGAGCAGATGATGATGTAGGGACATCTGTAGGAAAAGTAGAATCTAATGTTGATGTCAATGAGTTCTATTATATGTCTGATATAACCGATTGTATAGGTGATTGTAATCAGATAATACATAGGTTTTACTTTTATGATTATAATAATAAGCCGATTTCTGTTTGGGATAAGCTTACTTCTTGGAATAGTGCTTATGCCAAAATTGATCTGCCAAAATTGATATGGCAAGGTTTTGAGGATTTTTCAACTTATAGTAATAATGTAGTACTTGAATTTATTGAGCCAACGCCAAAGCATCTTAAATATATAACTGACTCGAGTGTTCAGCTTAATGCTAGTATATACAAGGATGTTTTAACTACTGTTAAATTGGATTGGAATGGTTCTGTTGAAAATATGAGTTTTGATAGACTTCTTTTTGCTTCTAGTTTTGATAGTGCTGGTGATTTCTCTGATTGGAGTAGATTCGAAAACGAGCCTATTGATTTTAATCTAGCCAATGATGATGATGAGTCTAATAGTGATTGGTTGGTAAACGGCAATTCATATTATTCAATAGATGATTATTATGATGGAACACAATCTGTGAAAGTTAGAACAAATAGTGATTTTAATGGTTACTACATTAGTGACGATGCAGTAAGTAAAAATACAAATTATTCTATTAAGTTTTGGTTAAGAAATCCTACGAGTAAAAACGGTAAAATTAATGTTTTCGGAACTAACTTAGAAACTAGTGGTATAACTTTAGGAGGACAGAATGTAAGCGCATATCAAAATTGGACTGAGTTTTCGTTTGTTTGGGAATCTGGAAATTATGAACTTGCTCCAGATTTAAGAATAGAGGAATATCATTTTGGTGGTACAGATACTGATTATATTTTCATAGATAATTTCGAATTTTCAGAAATGTCAGATAATCGTAGCATGTTTACCGATGGGAAATATGATGGTGGTTTGTATTTTGATGGGGTGAATGATTATTTAGAATATGGTAATAATATTGCTGAAGATATGAGATATAATGATATTTCGTTTTTCACATGGATGCAAGGTTCTTATATTTCTAATCAACAGATAATTGCAGCGTTTAATAGTCCAGATGGAGGTAATAAATTATTGATAGGTCATGGCAAAAATGTGGATACATTTGGTATTTATGATGGTACTAGTTGGTATTATAGTTCATCTTCAGTATTTGATAGTAACTGGCATCATGTTGGTTTTACTTTGGATTATGATACGAAAGTGTTATACATATATGTTGATGGAGTAAATGTAGGAGAGGCTAGATCAAATATTGATTTTACGGGTGAGGAATTGTTTTCTATAGGAATGGAATATGATGCTGGTTTAGAAAAGGGAGATTATTATAGAGGAAAATTAGACGAGATAAGGATGTTCAATAGGGTTTTATTGCCTCATGAAATAGATTTCTTATATAAGACAAATTTGAAAAAAGTTAATGGTAATCTCTGGAATTATCAGAGGAAGATGTCTGATCTTAGTCTCGGTTATTACAACTATACTATAGAAGCTTGTCAAAGTATTTTAACTTGTGATAGTGAGAATAGATTATTTAAAAAAATTGGAGATGATGCTAAGACGTTAAATATAACTGAATTAGATGATAACGTTATTAATAATGTTAAAATATTGAAATATAATATTACTAATCTTGGTGAGATGTATATTGAAAATATGAGTTTATCAATAGATAATGAAGATTTTATATTTGATTATAATATTTCGAATGAAAGTGGTGTTGATATTATGAGTAGCTTAGAAAGTGAGAGCTTGTACTTTGGAAAGACATGGACTGTTGATATTTATTTGACTTTGGAGAATGATAGTTCTACTCTTTATAATTTAACAGATTACGATTCTTCTGGTGTTTTAAGTGATAATTCCGAGGAGTTAGATTTGGGTTATAAGATTAGGATTAATTTTAGTTCTTATGATGAAGTAGTCGATCAGAAACGTTTAGATTTTACTTATAATTTTAAGTGTAATGCAAGTGATGGAAGTTTTAAAGTGAATATGGGAAGTAATGATATTTATTATTGTCAATGTGAAGCTAATGGTATATTCTGTAAGTCTGGTAGTGTCTGTCCTTGTATTAGCGCTCCAACTCAAGGTGGAAAGTATGGTATTGGTGAAAATGTTACATTTGATGCAGGAGAAAGTTTCTTTGCGGATTTAAACTTTTTTGGTAGTTTGTTAAAATATTTTAAATTTTTTCCTTTGGTTTCTGCGAGTGCTGATGTTAATTATAGTTGGAATTTAACAAATGGAGTTTTTTTAAATAACTTATCAGAATTTAATGAATCTTTTGATATTCCAGGTAAATATGTCGTTGATTTAGAGATTAGTAAGGGCCCAGAAACGGCAGGGAAAGATATTACGTTTTATGTTACGAGCGAGACTGAACCTTATTGTATTGAGGGAAATTTCTGGTTATTAGATACAAGCTATCTTATAATTAAGCAAGAAGAACTGGACCCTAATCCTCCTGAGGCTGTTAGTTGTTATAACGCATCTGGAATTAATCGTAAAAGCTGTTGCCCGATATTTTCAATGTGTAGTGGCGAAACTGAAAATGCAGCATGTTCTGCCCAAATCCATTTGGATGTTCAAAGTTGTATTGATTATAAAACTCCAAAATATTGTAACGGAGATGTTTACGGTATTGCAGAATATAGTATTGAAGCTAAAAACACTCCCCCTAGTCCTAATTCTAATTTTTGCGGAACTATTATTAATGTGATTGGTGACGAATTTATTTATGCTTCTGCTTGTAGGTGTGAGTGGATAAATGAAGTATGTGTTTCTCTTTGGAATGAATCTAGTTATTTGGGTGGTGGTCTTGAATCTATGGGTACATGTAAAGTTGAAACAACAAATGTGATAGGTAATTGTGAAGATGATGATTTTAGAATTGAGGAATTGACTGCTACTTGGAGTGGAACGGGTGATGATACGAATTGTTTGAGTAGATCTGGGCCAAAAAAAATAGATTGTGGGAGTGTAGTAGGTCTTTCTTTTTTTGGATGGGTTAGTGCTGTGGTTTCTGTTTTACTGATAGTGTTGATTTATCTATTGGTTTTAAAAAAGAAAAAATAATTCTGTTTAGTTCTCTTATTTATATTATTGGATAGTTTTAAAAAAGCATTTGTGTTATTTTTTTTATGGAATACAACGAAGGAGATTTAGTTTTATGTACGGTTGATAAGGTTAGTAATACTGTTACATCTGTATTTTTGGCTGATGGAATGAAGGGGACAATTGTTTCTTCTGAAATTGCATCAGGTAGAATAAAGTTTATGAGAGCTTATGTTGTTCCGAATAAAAAAATTGTTTGTAAAATTTTAAGTGTAAGAGGAGAGAGCCTTAATTTATCTTTAAGAAGAGTTAGTGCTAAGGAAAAAAACGAGGTAATTAAAGAATATAGGCAAAAATTGGCTATGACGGTTGCATTTAAGAATATTCTTGGGGAAGATTATGAATCAGTAAGAGAAAAGATATTGAATAATTATTCTGATTTTAGTGAATTTATTGAAGCTTCTCGAGAGGATAAGGAGATATTCCCAAAATATTTATCTGATAAATATATTGAACAAATGAAGAGAGTTCTTGATAAAAAACAAAAGCAGGTTGAGGTGGAATATCTTGTTTCTGTTAAATGTCTAGAGTCGGATGGAGTCAAAAAGATAAAAGATATTTTTGAATTTAAAGATGAGAAGATAAAAGTGAATTATTTATCTGCTGGAAACTTTAGTTTAAAATATCTTACTGATGGTTTTAAAAGTGGTAAGCAGGAGATGGGAGTAATTCTAGAGGGTATGAGAGAAAAAGCGAAAGAATATAATTGTGAATTTGAATATAGAGAGGAAAGACATTGAATGGTCTTAAAGAGATGTTCTGATTGTGGTATTTATAGTTTGAATGTTGTATGTAGGAAATGTGGTGGTGAGTGTGTTGATATTGGTTATAAGTTCAAATTATTAAGAGATGCTCCAAAGGATTCTGCGAGCTTTTTCTTTTCCAAAAGAAAAACCTCGGAAGCACTGCTCAGTGTACCCCGTAATGCGTTGAGTCATGGGGCAAAGAAAAGAGATAGGGGAATTAACTTCAGAAATATTTTTCTTTGAAGCTTTAAGATGTATTTGATAATGATTATAGGAATATATAATAATATCTAGACTGCTAAATCTTTTAATCCGGCTTCTTCTATCATAAATACTGTTTCGTTGTCTGGTAAGTTTGGGCTGTCTATTAATTTTGCTACTCGTGAATCCTTTTTTCCTCTTCGTATATACATTCTGAATGTGCAGGCATGTCCTACGATGTTTCCACCAATTGCCTTTGTTGGATCTCCGAACATTTGTGCTGGATCAGACATTACTTGATTTGTTACATAAACTGCAAGATTATATTGTTCTGCTATTCTCTGTAGTTGATGTAGATATCTGTTTAATCTTTGTTGTCTATCTGCTAGTTGTCCTCTTCCTGAGAATTCCGCTCTGAAGTGTGCTGTTAGTGAGTCGATAATTATTAATTTTATTGGTTCTCCATTTTTAATGAGTTCTGCAACTTTGTCTAATAATAACATTTGGTGGTCAGAATTAAATGCTCTTGCTACTAATATATTTTTTAAAACTTTATCTGGGTTTGCTTCTATTCCTTCTGCGAATTGTTTGATTCTTTCTGGTCTAAAAGTTCCTTCTGTGTCAATGTAGACGGCTTTCCCATTACAGCCTCCTTGTTCGAGAGGTAATTGAACGCCTATTGCTAATGAATGAGCTAACTGAGTTTTTCCAGAACCAAAGGCTCCGTAAGCCTCAGTAAGTGCTTTTGTTTCGAGACCTCTTCCACCCAGAAGATTATCTAAATTTTTACTTCCCGTCGTAATATGACCAATTAATTTTCGTTCTTCTACATATTGTAGTCCGTCTTTGAATCCTAGATTCATCATCTCTCTTGCTGATTGTATTGCCTTTCGTGCTGCGGCCTCTCCCATGCCTGCCATTTCTGAAAGACGTGGCGGTGTTAAGACAGCTAATCCCATTAAGTCATAGATTCCCGCTGCCTCCAATTTTGCGACTGCACCTGGTCCTACACCAGGTAAATCAATTAATTCTGCCTCTTTCTTTTCTTTTTTCTTTGTTGTTTTTTTAGCTGTCTCTTTTTCCTCAGAAGTAACATCTTGAATATCATTATCTTTTGTAACCATAAATGAAATAATCATTAATTCTTTATAAGTATTTATATAATTTAAAATAGGAAATAGAGTAGTAGCGTCGGAAATATATGTTATATTTGTTTCAATTTACATTAAGTTGTATATTGTTAAAAGTATTATTATTAAATTTATTGTTGTTAATACACTAAAGATTATTATCTCAGTGTAGCCATTTGTTTTAACTCCTATTCTGATTTTTTTGTTTGAGAAAGGGTAGAATAATTTTATCCCCTGTCTTGTTAATATGTCAAGTGTTAAATGACCCATATATCCTATAAAGAAAGCAAACGCAAACTGAATATTAATCATAGTTGAAAGAAGGGTTAGTATAATTGCTGCTAATAGTGTATGCATAATTCCTCTATGCTTTAAGAATAATTGTAGTGGTCTGAATATTTTGTATTTTCCAATCTTGCTTTGTTTACTATCTATATCTACCAAAGCTGTACTAATTAAAATTCCTGCTAAAAATATCCACCAGTTTTGTTGTGTTGAGAAGAGCAAGAGAAAAATTAATATGCTGAATGAAAAATGTGTTTTGAATAACATGAGTTTAAGATTTTATAGTTGATTTATACTTCTAAAGTTTGGATAAGTTTTTCAACATCTACCTTTTCAACATTTGTCGTTATTAGTTCTAGATTGTTAAACATTGCATTTCGTCTTACATTCCCTTCGACAAAAACTTCTGTTCCTAATAAATCTTCTTTGAATGCAGCAAATGTTTCTGGGTTTTGTAATTCTATTTCGTTTTGTAGTTTATTGATACTTTCACTAAATAATACTGTTCTTATTGCCTCTGTTCCGTCGTCTACTACTAGATTTAATATTCCCTTTGGTTTAGGTTCTACTTTCCCGTGTTCTGCGCAAACAAATCCGTCTGTTTCTATTACCTTCTTATTACATTGTGGACATGTATTATAGAATCTTATTGGAAACATTTGAACAATTAATGCTCTTAGTCTTACTGATTGTCCGTTATCAAGTTCTGAAATACTTTTTTCTGTGGTTTCTTTTTCAGTCTTTACATTCTCTATTATTTGATCGCTTAATTTTAATTCACCAAAGCCAGAGAGATGTATTTCGTTATCTCTAGTTGATGCGTTTTTGATTTCTACTACACTTCCTTCTTTTATTTCTTCGTTTTCTAATAATGATATATGATTAGTATCCCATAACACAACTCTACAATTTCCTGTTTCATCTGCTAATATTAAGTTTGCAACTTTTCCGCTTTTCCCATTTTTCTCATATTCTCGGATTGGAAATACATTAATGATTTTTCCAATAACATTTACCTTTCGCATTCCAGGCATTAATTCGCTTATTTTAAGATCTTGATTTTCGAAACTTATTCCTAGTTCTGCTGCAATTATTTGTGCAGCGCCCTCTTTTGAAATTAATCCTGATAGTTTTGCTTTTTTTGCTTCTACTTTTCGTTCTACCTCAACTTTCTCTATACCTGATGCTTTGCTTATTCTTTCAATTAATAATTCGTAATTTTGCATATGTATTGAAATATTTGTTTCTTTATAAGAATTGTTGGGGCTCAGTAGATATTTTAGGCGTTGTTGGATAACTTTGGGATAAATTAGTGAATATTTAATCTTCTGAGAATATTTTAGAAATTAATTGATCTGGGTCGAATTTTTCCAGATCCTTATAATCTTGTCCTGTTCCTAGATAATAAATCGGTTTTCCTGTGATTTTTGCGACTGATATTGCGGTTCCGCCTTTTTCGTCTACATCTGCTTTTGATAGGATTATTCCGTCTATATCTATTGCATCATTAAAATCTTTTGCTTGTGTTGTTGCATCATTACCTGTGATAGATTCACCTAAAAATATTTTCAAATCGGGATTGTTTACTCTTGCTATTTTCTCGATTTCTTTCATTAATGTATCTTTATTATTCATTCTTCCGGCGGTATCAATTAAAACGACATCAATTTTGTGTTTTTCTGCATATTTTATTGCATCGAATCCCACTGATGCTGGATCTGCACCATAATCTTTTTTTATTAGGGGTACGCTTAATTTAGCTGCATGAACTTGTAGTTGTTCTATTGATGCTGCTCTGAATGTGTCTGCAGCAGCTAGACAGGTAGTTAATTTGTTTTTTTGTAATAAGTATGCGACTTTTGCAATAGTCGTTGTTTTACCTGCCCCATTTATTCCTGCAAATAATATGATGAATGGTTTTTCTTTTTTTTCTTTTATTTGTTCTATTAAGTTTGGAGAATCAATTAATATTTCTTTTATTGCTGTTTGAAGCTCTTTTTCTATATCTACTTTTTTTTCTTTTCCGATGAGTTTTTCTTTTAACGATTCTTTTATGCTTTCTATTGCTTTGTATGCAATATTATTTTGAAGTAGAATAAATTCTAATTCCTCAAAAAGATCGTCAAATTTATCATTTGTTAATGTTTTGTCAAATAAAGTTTTTTTCGTTTTTTTTGGAATCTCATCGGTTTTGATCTTTTTGTCTTTTTTGTCTTTTCCGGCCTTTTTTGGTAGTGTTTCTACATCTTTTTGCCCCTCTTCTGCCTTTTTTACCCAACCTTTTAGCTTTTCTTTTAGTGATTTGAACATATTGCTTGGATGATAAGAGAGTTTAAAAAATCTTGTAAATTCAGGTAGTTATGATTACATTCAATGAGATTTATGAGGCTCTTAGGAAGGAGAAATATAGCGATACTTTACAATTGTTGCCGAAGAAGTTTTTACAGGAGTCTCAACAGTATTTTGATGAGAAGCGGGAGTTCTTGAATCGTGAGACTGATATGTTTAATGATATGGTTTTGAAGGATAAGAAGAAATTGGAAAATGCCATTTCTAGTTTGAAGGATTTGTTGCGTTTGAGAAAAAAAAAGATTTTGAATTTGTCTTTTGTTGCTAGTGAGGTTGGAATTGGGAAGAAAGATTTTGAAAACCTTTTAGGATTTGAAAAGAATTTGTTTGAAGCTGTTGTGAGATCTTTAGAGAAGTCAAATAAAGATAAAGATCTTGAGATGCAAGGCGGGACAGGAAGCAAAACAAAACATAGATTAGTTAGATTTTTAGAAGAAGTTCCTGGGTTTTTAGATTCAAATGGTGATGATATTGGACCTTTTAGCAAGGGAGAAATTGCGAATATTGACGCTGGGATTGTGGAAATATTATCTAAAGATAATAGAGTTGAAGTTATTGATGAAGATGAGTAGGCATCTTTCTCTTTTTAGACTATCCATTAGATTTTTAAAATAAATTGATTAATATATTTTGTATAGTCTCGTAGTCTAAGATGATAGGTTAGCTATCATAAAAGTCTAAGTAATTGAGATAACAAACTAGTCCCGTAGTCTAGTGGTCAAGGATGGTGGGTTTTGATCCCATTGACCCAGGTTCGAATCCTGGCGGGGCTATTTCATTTTTTGTTCCAATTAGAAGGGATATTTTAGATATTTCTTAATAATTATATTAATCAAATTTATAAATATTAAATACTAATTTATATTATGCCAAAAACTTATGATACAATTATAATCGGAGCTGGTATCTCTGGCATTGGATGTGCTCATAAACTATTAGAAAACAAATATAATAATTTTAAAATCGTGAGCCCAATGATAGGAGGAAGAATTTTTGAATCAGATAGTAAAACGATAGAATATGGAGCCTATTATGTTATGAACATTTACCACAATACAGCGCCGTTTGTAAAAAAGGGAAGAAAAATAATACCCGCACAATTGATATTTCACAACAAAGGGCAATCGTATAAATTTCTAGACAAAAAGATGCTTACTCATTTCCCAGAGCTAGTTAAGTTATTATTTATTCTTAGAAAATTCAAAAAACACAACGAAAAACTCAAGAAAAGTTCCCTTTATAGATCCCAAGTTAATTGTTTAAAAAACGACAAATATTTATGGGAATTATATAATAAGAAAGCGAAGGATTTTGTTATTGAAAAAGGTCTCAAAAATATTACTTATGACTATATGGCAGAAGTACTTCACGGCACAGCATTTACACCAATAGAAAATCTCAATGCATTTACATTCCTACATTTTTCTTTACCACTGATAGTTCCAGTACACGAATTTATTTTTAAAAATAAAGAAGTTACAGAATTTCTCAAAGAAAATTATATCAAAGATGAAGTAACTGGTATTAAAAGAAATAGAAATGGATATGAATTATCAATAAAATTAAAGTCGAAACTATATTGTAAAAATTTAGTAATTGCAACACCTCCTCATATATCAAAAAAACTATTAAATTTAAAACAAGAGTTAAGAGGTCCCATTAGTGCGCATATGTTCCATCTTATAGGAGAAATAAGAGATAAATGGAATGAAGCTGACAATAATTTATTTGAAAATAAAAATAGAATGTTGGCTATTTCGCATCAAAGAGATAATTCATATCTGTTTTACTCTACTGGGAAAAATCCAGATTTTAATAAATATTTTTTAAATTATAAAATATTAAAACATAAATACTGGAACCCAGCATTTAATATTGAGAACAGCAACTTAGTTGACTTTGTCCAAGGAGACAACCTCTATATGATTGGAGACAATAATATATGCGGAATTGAACAAACCTATATTTATGGTATGTATTGCGCGAATAAGATTTTGGGTAAGACCAAAGATTAAATTATAAAAGAACAAAATATATAAGTTAGTTGTTATTTATCATTAAATGGCTCAATTTTATGATAAAATAGTTCCTACAGCATGGATTGTCGCTTACAGACGTAAGTTTTCCGATATTCCGTTTTCGAATGAAATTTTTAATCATCTTAATTCACTTCGTGAAGAAAGATTCGGGAATATAACTGATGAAGTACTTAACCCTAAACTATCTCCTCAATATGAAGCAAGGCAAAAGATAATAGATAAATATATTTTATTATCTAATACTAATCAAGTTCTTGAATTGGCATCTGGTTTTACGAGTAGGGGACTATATATGTCTGCTAATTCAAAAGTTGTCTATGTTGAATTCGATTTGCCTAAAGTTATGGAAGATAAAATAATAATTGCTAATTCTATTATTGAGTCTGAAGGATTAAAATGTTCGAACCTTTATTTTGAAAGTGGAAACGCTCTGAATTATAATGATTTAATTAAATCTCTGAAACATTTTAAACAAGAACCAATTACAATTATTAATGAAGGACTTTTGCGTTATCTTAATTTTGAGGAAAAAACTACTGTAGCAAAAAATATTCATAAAATATTAACTAATTATGGCGGGCAATGGATTACCTCTGATATAACTTTGAAAAAATTACTTGAGGTTGAAAATGATGTAAGTAGACAAAATGAGCAAACTTCATACAAAACTGGTATTGATATTGATAAGAATAGATTTGAAGATGAATCTCATGCTAAATCCTTTTTTCAGGATTTAGGCTTTTCTATTGAGAGACATAGTTTCGCCGAAGTGAAGCAAAATTTAGTTTCTCATAGAATATTAGATTTATCTGATGAAGAAGTAAATAATTTAATTGATTTTGCTGTTATTTATGTTATGAGACCAAAATAAGCTTTTATTACTTTTTACAAGTATCATCTTTCTTCTTCTCAGGCAGTATCTCGTTTTTAATAATTAACTTTAAAAAGCGTAAATTCACTTATTTATTATGGAAAAATTAGAAAAGCCTGCTTGGGTTAAGATGACTGAAAGTGAGCTAAAGAAAGTTATTGCTGAGTTGGCGAAGAAATATCCATCTAGTCAAATTGGTATGATGTTGAGAGATCAATATGGGATTCCTACTGTAAGAATATATGGTAAAAAATTGAATGATTATCTGAAAGAATTAGGTATTGATGTGAAAGAAGACTTGGTGAATGCTGAGAAGAAAGTTGATAATTTAAAGGATCATATGAGTAATAATATTACTGATAAGAATTCAAAACATAAATTACAGAAAGCTCAGGCCCGTTTAAATATTATCAAGAGATATTATGGATTATCTATTAGAGATCGAAACAAGAAGAAATAAGTAATTAATTTCTGTATAGTGTTCTTATTATAAAGTATCATACAAATATTTTTAAGCGATAGTGATTTTTCGGGTGGATGTTAAAAGAGGTTGCTTTAGTCGTGAAAGATTTTTTAGAGTCTATAAAAGGGAAAAGTGTTAGAATCGTTTCCCATTTTGATAGTGATGGTATTACATCGGCCGGAATTCTGATAAAGGTTTTACAAAGATTAGATGTAAATTTTAGTGTAAGAATTGTAAAATCATTAGATGGTGATATTATTGGACAAGAATTATTAAGACATGAGAAAGAAGTTTTGATGTTTAGTGATTTGGGTTCTGGATCTTTAGATTATTTTCAAGATTTGAAATCACCTATCTATATTTTGGATCATCATGAATTGGATAAGTCCAAATTGAATTCTAATATTAAAATTATTAATCCTCATTTAACTAATGACCCTGAAGCGAATGCTTGTACTGGTGCTGGTGTTTGTTATTTTTTTGGGAAGACAATTGATTCGAAAAATATTGATTTGTCTAAAATGGCTATTATTGGTATGATTGGGGATAGACATGAAAACAATTTGTCTAAGATTAATCAGCAGATTATTAATGATTGTGAAGATTTGGAGATGCGTAAGGGACTTGTTCTGTATCCTGCTACTCGTCCTTTGAGACGTTCTTTGGAATATTCTACCTCCCCCTATATTCCTGGGGTTACTGGTAATGGTAATGGTGTTGTGGAGTTATTGAGAGAGACTGGTATTGGTTATAACAAGTCGCTTTTGGATTTAAATTCTGATGAGATGTCAAAACTGCTTACTGCTGTTATGGTTAGATGTGCTAATGATAATTCTAGTTCTGATTCTATTGTAGGAAATATTTTCATATTGAAGTTTTTCAATACAAAAGAAGATGTGAGAGAGGTGTCTACTTTAGTTAATGCTTGCTCTAGATTGGGATATCATGATATTGCATTGTCGTATATTTTGGAGAATCAAAAAGCAAAAACTCAAGCTTTAGATATTTATACTGAATATAAACAAGAATTAGTTTCTGGCCTAAAAGTTGCCGAGAAGATGGATAAAATCAGAGGTGAGAAGTTTGTTATTTTGAATGCTAGAGATAAAATTAAGGATGCGATTATCGGGACGATTTGTTCAATGCTTTCTGGGTCACCTACTTACAAGGAAGGGACTATTTTAATTGGTATGGCTTATAATGAGGATAAAATCAAAGTCTCTGCGAGAATTGTCGGCCGTGATGGTAGGAATTTGAAAGAGTTAATGGAGAAGACAATTGTTGAGTTTAAAATTGATAATCCTGATTCTATTGCTGAGGTTGGTGGGCATCATTTTGCTGCTGGTTGTTTGATTGAAAAGGATAAAGAAAATTCTTTTATTGAAGTTTTGAGAAAGAATTTGGAAGTTGAAATAGTTAAGATTTGAGGATTGACTTCTGATTACTGACGTCGGATGTCGGACGTCTGATATCGGATTTCGGACGTGTGTGTTGTTGAATGCGAAAGAATTATAAGTTTTATTCTTTGTATAGTGATATGGTGAAGAAGAGAGATTATAATGTTCCTGCTTCTTATTTGGTTTTATTGAAGGATAATAAGGTATTGCTTCTGAGACGTTTTAATACTGGATATGAGGATGGAAATTATTCTATGATTGCTGGTCATGTCGATGGGGGTGAGAATTTTACTCAATGTATTATTAGGGAGACCGAAGAGGAGGCTGGTATCGTGGTGAAGTCTGAAGATTTGAAAGTTGTTCATGTGATGCATCGGCATTCCGGGATTGTTGATGAAGTTGAGAGAGTTGATGTGTTTTTCGTTGCTGAAAAGTGGAGTGGAGATGTTGTTAATAAGGAGCTTCATAAGTGTGATGATTTGTCGTGGTTTGATTTGGATGGACTTCCTAAAAATGTTATTCCATTTGTTAGGCAGGCGATTGAGGCGGTAAGAGATAATGTGTTTTATAGCGAGTGTGGGTGGTAGTTGAGTTTGATGGTTGTTTTGAAATAATATATACTTTAGGAGATAAATGTTTATAATGAATAATTAATTTGTTAGTATTATGGGACTTAGAAGTAGTGAAACAAAAATTAAGAATATCGTTGAGCTTGTCGGTGTTTTGACAGAGATTGGTTGTAGCGTTGTTCAGGATGGGTCTGATATGTTCAGGATTTTTAATCCAGGATACGGAAGATATCCTAGTCATGTAATAATTTCTCCCAATCTTGATCCTTGTGGTTATGGGCCTCTTTGGTATAAAGGTGATTCGATTTTTGATGAAGATAAGGAAGAATATGAACATATAATCAAACAGATGGAAGGAATTAATATGGAATCTTTAGATTTTTCGAAATATGGTTTGATCTTTGATAGTAATGAAGAAGGGGTTGGTTTTTTGCATGAATTGGGTTATGATAGTTCTAAAGATTTTGGAGAAGTTAATGACTTTATGTTTACTCATAGGGATGTTGATGCAATTATTCCAAATCAGAGAGATTCAATTTGGTATCCAAAAGTGGATTATCGTACAAACCCGAGGGCGGTTGGAATGTTCTATAATTGTTCGTTAGCATTTGTTAATGGGACTAATCCCATCAGAGAGGAAGTGGAGCCTATAATTGTTGAACACCACCGAAATCTAAGAGAAGCTTATAATAAGAAATTTTCTAAATAGGGTTTATTTTTTGTTTTATCGTTAAATTGCAATATGTCCACTAAGCTGAATGTTTTACATTCAGAAAATATTTTAGAAATAGTATATAATTTTACCCTTCCCCCATTTAGTGAGGGGGAGAGATAAAATTAATGAAATTTGAAGTTAATTAATGAAATTTGAAGTTAATTAATGAAAAAAGGGATCTTTTTGTGCTTTGAGTTTCCAATAAGTTAGGCATAATTAACTCCATGGTTTTTTAGCTAGATTTTATTTTGTTATTTTTGTCATTTTGGCTCAACCCAAAATCCTAAAAAGTCAATTTTCATAGTTATTTCATGGTTTTAGATAAACTTGGTAGTTCGCTTAGGAAAGGTATTACTCGTATTGGTAATGCTATTACTTTGGATAAGAAATTGGTTGATGGTGTGATTAAGGATATTCAGAGGTCGCTTATTGAAGCGGATGTTAATATTGAGTTAGTTTTTGGTTTGACGCAGAAAATTAAGAAGGTTGCGTTTGATGAAAATATTAAGGGGATTGATAAGAAGGAGCAGTTGATTAGTCTGATTCATGATGATGTTTTGAATATTTTGGGTGGCGAGAGAAAGATTTTGGATTTGGATAAGAAGTCAAAAATTATGTTTGTTGGTTTGTATGGTTCTGGAAAGACGACAACCGTTGCGAAGTTGGGTTTCTATTATGCTAAGCGTGGGAAGAAGGTTGCATTGGTTGGTTTGGATACGGATAGGCCTGCTGCAATGGATCAGTTGGAGCAGATGGGCGCTAAGGCGAAGGTTAAGGTTTTTATTGATAAGGAAGAGAAGGACCCGGTTAAAATTTATAAGAAGTTTTCTAAGGAGTTAGAGGGGTATGATTTGGTTTTAGTTGATACTGCTGGTCGTGATGGTTTGAATAAGGAGTTGATTAAGCAGATTGAGAAGATTGATAAGGTTGTGAAAGCTGATTCTAGATTGCTTGTTATGGCGGCTGACGTTGGGCAGACTGCGAAGACTCAGGCTGATGAATTTCAGAAGGCGCTTTCGATTGATGGTGTTGTAATTACTAGAATGGATGGGACTTCTAAGGCTGGTGGTGCTTTGACTGCTTGTTCTGAAACGAATGCTCCTGTTTATTTTATTGGTGTTGGTGAGCAGTTGCATGAGATTGAACTTTTTGATCCTGAGAGTTTTATTAATCGTTTGCTTGGTATGGGAGATTTGACGAGTTTGATTGATAAAGTTAAATCGGCTACTGATGAGAAGCAAGCGAAGAGGATTTCTGATAGATTGAGTGAAGGGAAATTCACTTTATTAGATTTATATTCTCAATTGGAACAGATGAATGCTATGGGTTCTATGGATAAGTTGCTTGGTATGGTTCCTGGTATGGGAAATGCTATGGCTAAAATTCCTAAAAGTGAATTGGTGAAACAGGAGAAGAAAATGTCCCGATGGAAATCTGCAATCACTTCTATGACTGAAGAGGAAATTGAAAATCCTGAAGTTTTAGAAAAACAAACTGGTAGAATTGCTAGAATCGCTAAGGGAAGTGGAACTACTACTACTGAGATTAGGGCTTTGTTGAAGCAGTATAAATTATTGAAAGAGATGTTACATAGTTCTAGTGCAGAGAAGATGGCGAGTGGACAAATTGATAAAAAGATGATGCAGAAGATGGCTAGACAGATGAAGGGGAAAGGTCGGTTTTGAGGATGGTAAAGGCGCTTATTGTTATTGATATGTTTGTTAAAGATATTCAAGGGAGATTTGATGAGAAAGAACTTATTTCAAATCAGGTTAAACTTATAAATAAATTCAAAGAAATGCATTTCCCAGTGATATTTACAGGAGCGAAATTCGGAACAGAACCAAATCCAGTATATGATAAACTGTGGGGAGATGAGTATGGTGATAACTCAAAGGTAGAAGAAAAAACTCTTAAGATAAGACATGAAAATTTAGCGATTATCCCGGAAATATTAAAAATTGGATATGATAAATTTGTTGAGAAAGAAATGTATAGTGCTTTTTTTAATACTGATTTAGAAAAATATTGTAAAGGGAAAAATATAACAGAAATATATTTCGCGGGTGTAAGTGGGGGGTGTTGCGTTCACTATACTGCAGTTGATGCAATGTATAGAAAAATTCAACCTATAATAATAACTGACGCAACAAGTAGTCCTGATATTGAAACCCACAGAGATAATATTGAAAATTTCAATGTTTTTATAGGACCCTCAATGACAACTGAAGAAGTTATTAAATCTTTAAATTAAGTTTTTTTCTATCGACAATCATAAATTCTAAAATATTTAATTACCAAATTGTTCTAGATTTTGGATAAGTAGTATCTATTACCACTAGTAAGTTACGATAGGTAGAAAACTTTATAAGTATTAGTTTTTTACAGGTAGCATGATACCAAAAGAATATCATACATTTATCAAAGCAGTACAGGACGAAGAGTTTCCCGATACTTTTGATTACTTAGAATTTTCCAAAAAAGATGACGGAACGTATTATTTTTTTGCTCCTAGTCACCACTTCAAACTTTCAAAACCATTAATGACAGAAAATATAGTTACAGATTTGAAAGATAATAAAAAAAGATTGTTAAGTGTCGGTTGTGGTCCTGCATATTTAGAAAGATTATTTGTTTCTAGATTAGGTGTAAAACCAGCGCAAATAACTTTAGCTGATATATCTGACGAATATGCTCCAGATGGTTTTGAATTTTATAAATTTGACATGTATCAGGATTGGCCCAATCTAGGTAGAACATTTGATTACGTAATCTTTCCAGAGAGCATTTTCCTAGATAAATTTTCATACGAGATAAATACAAATTCGTTTATTACTCGATATCTTGATCAGGAGGATGGTTTGTGTCGTCTTTTGTATCGTTCTCTAAATATTTTAAATCCTTTGGGTCAAATAAGGTTAACTTCTGGAGTTACAAATACCGTAAGAGATCCTGTCAAGGAAAGAATTGAAACTGAATTCCCTAATGTCAAAATGCATAGTTTAGGTGAATTAACATATATAACAAAAAGATAATTATTCCCTTGATTTTTCTTTCATCAAAACCATAAATTCTAAAAACTAATTAAGTGTTATTTTAGTATGAGACAATTAATTCAACAAGGCGCTGAGGCAAAGATTTTTTTAGATGGAGATAAAATCATCAAAGAAAGAATCGTAAAAGGTTATCGTCATCCTACAATAGATTTGCAGATTAGAACGCGTAGGACGAGGCATGAGGCGAAGATTTTGTGCAAAGCTAAGGAGTTGGGTGTGAATGTTCCTGTTGTGTTTAATGTTGATGAGAAGTTTAGGCCTAAATCTAAGTTTGTTTTGGAGATGGAATTTATTGAGGGCGATAAGTTGAGTGATTGTCTGAATGGTTATGATGAGGCGAAGCAGTTTTGGGTTATGGAGAAGTTGGGTTGTGAGGTTGCGAAGTTGCATGAGAATGATTTGATTCATGCTGATTTGACTACTTCGAATGTTATTTTGAAGGGGGAAGAAGTCTTTATTATTGATTTTGGTTTGGGATTTGTTTCTTCAAAAATTGAGGATAAGGCGGTTGATTTACATCTGATTCGGCGTGCTTTGGAGGCCAAGCATTTTATGAATTATGAGGTTTTGTTTGAGAAGTTTTTGAAAGGGTACGAAGTTGGATGCCGAGAATCTGAAGTCGGACGTCAGAAGTCAGAAGTCAGAAGTCAGACGTTTGGGGTTAAAAGTTTGATGTTTGAGAAGGTTTCGTTGCAGTTGAAAAAGGTTGAGACTAGAGGACGATATAAGTAAGAGGTTTATGTGGATAAAGCCTGTTCTATTGTTTCAAGTTTTTCTGGAACACCTGCATATGGGTGTGTTGAAGAATATTTTAAAGGATGTGGACTTTCTTCTATTTTTGAGATTACTTCTAACATTTTTCTAGTTGCGCCTAAAAATGAACTTTCAAATATATATTTCTTATTTTTAGATTTCTGGTCTTTAATTATATAATATCCATTATAAGTTCCATCAGAATTTTTAACAAACATTTCTGTTCCAATTATAAGAACTGGTCGCTCTTTTCCTTGAGAGATATCGATTGCACCATATTCTTGTAGTTCTCTTATCATTTCAGGGCCTTTATATCTCCATTTATATTTATCATCTATTTTGTCTAGAAGTGTTAACTTTCCTGAGCGAGAGAGGTCCATATAATTTTTCATTTTGAATTATTCTTAAAACAAGTTAGCGCTTTATATTGATTATTGTTTTTCTAAATATATATTGCCCTTTTTATTCAATAAATTCAAACCTTTGGATTTCTTTTCCATCAACGATTATTGTTTCTTGAAACATTTTTAATGGTCTTACCCAAATTGCGTTTTCTCCAAAATCTTCTGAATTATAAAGTGCTCTGTAAACTACTAATTCTTCAAGTGTTTCGCTGTGATGTGCTATTCCTATTACTTCGTATAGATTTCCTTTATAGTGTTTGTATTTTCCTTTTTTTATTTCATTCATTTTTTATTTCCTTCCAGTCTTTTTGTGCTAATCTCTTTTCATTACGAGATAGACAATCCGGTTTTTTGGTATTTCTGGGTAATCAGTTATAATTTCGCCGTGGAATCCGTTTTGAGTAAAAACTTTTGCTATCTCTTTTAGCTCTTGTTCGCTTTTTGGATAAAATTGAATAACAAGTGGGCTATTCTTATTTAAGGTAGAATAAATTCCCTGAGCAATATCTTGAATATCCTTTTTGTCCTTAATCCATTGTAGGGCGGACACAGAAACGACTCCATCAAATTTACGTCCATTGAAGATTTCGCCAACCTGCCTCATATCTCCTAGATGAGCGTCAAATTGTTTTTCTTTTGCCTTTTGAACCATGCTTGGGATTAAGTCTAGGCAAGTAACTTTGTATCCTTCCAAACGGTATACTTCTGCAGTATATCCAGGACCGGATCCAATATCGAGTAAATGACTTTCTTCTTTTAATTCCAATAATTCTAAAACCCTGTAAGCTATTTTTTCTTGTGCTCTTCTCATTCCACCTGAACGAGCATATTTTTCTACTTCTTCATCAG
Organism: Candidatus Woesearchaeota archaeon; assembly: GCA_964516745.1. Lineage (GTDB taxonomy): Archaea > Nanobdellota > Nanobdellia > Pacearchaeales > GW2011-AR1 > JAGVXH01. The sequence continues at coordinate 244,058 of CAZEYD010000001.1, read as the reverse complement.
TATAATACGATTGAGGACCCTGTAGATATTCTTCAGGTCTATCGTTTTTAACAACCCATCCTTCAAGTTTCTTTTTTCTGTTTCCCCATTTCATATTATTGTTAAAAGGTTCTTCCAAGTTTTTAGGTTTTGCGTATTTGCGATTTAAGATTTATTATTTTCTATTTCTTTTAACTTTTCTTTCCAATCTTCTAATGTTAATCTTCTTATATCACTACCATGTAAAACTTCTCCTGAAATAAATTTTAAGAGTAGATAAGGTGCTGCACAATTTTCGCATTTTGTTTGTTCACCGAATTCGCATCCACCTTTTGTTTCCCAGAGGTCTAGGCAGAATTTTAGTTCTTTGATGTAATCTTTTTTGTCCATTTTTTATTCGATTAATTTTAATATTTCCGAAATCTTTCTGATAGTGTAATTTGGCTTTTCATAATCTTGGCTGTAATGGTATTTTGTTGATTTTTTGTTTGTTATTAGGACTGTGTCGAGTCCTACGGAGTTTGCTCCTTCGATATCTGTAAATGTGTTGTCTCCGACCATGATTGCGTCTTTAGGTAGAATATTTAATTTATTTAATGCTGATAAAAACATGATAGAATGTGGTTTCTCGCTTCCTGCTTCTTCTGAGGTTACTAAGACGTCAATGTAGAGTGTTATTTTTAGTTTTGATAGTTTTCTTAGTTGGATGTTTGTTGTTAGGTCAGAAACAATTGCCGTTTTGATCCTCAATTTTCTTAATTTTTTTAGTGTTGGTATTACATCTTCTTTAATTTTTATGTTTTTTAGAAAATTATCCCAGTAGGTGTTGTATAATTTTAGTATAATATCTGTGTCTATTGTGTTGTGAGTTTTTTCGATTAATCTTTGAAAGTATAAGATTCTGTTATGTGCTGAGGCTGTTCCTGCGAGCTCTCTTTTTATTTCGGAGTTAGAAAGTTTGTATAATTTTAAGAATCGTGAATATGTGATTTTGATTTCTTTTGATAAGACTTCGTAAACATCTTTCAGTGCTTTTTTGTGTACTGGTTCATATTCGTATAATGTGTTATCTAAATCGAATAGTACCGCCTTTTTTGTCATTGTATTTTGTGGTGATGAAGATTAATAAGTTTTTTCGTTGATTAGGCTTTCTTTTTTGAGAAAAGAACTCCTGGAAAGAAAAATAAATAGTTTATTTTGTATGTGTTCTCTTAACTATACGTGGTAACGTGCAGAACTTACTTCTATTTTCTTATCTTGCGTTTCCATTTTAAGTGGTGCAATTAACTTCATTAAGCTTTGGTGACAATAGTTTTTGTTATGATTTTATCCATTTAACTCCTCAAAAAGGGTTCTCGGACTAAATAATATAAATGCTTAAAAAGGATTTCGGTGTAATAAAATTATGAGTGAGCATTATAATTCTGAGGTTTGGACAGAGAAATATAGACCTAAAAAGTTTGAAGAATTGGTTGGTCAAGAAGAGATTTTAAAGAGAGTTAAGGCTCTTGTTAATTCTAATAATATTCCGCACTTGTTATTCGCTGGTCCTTCTGGTATTGGGAAGTCGACTCTTGCTTTAATAGTAGTTAAAGAATTATTTGGTGACGCTTGGCGTGAAAATTATTTGGAATTGAATGCAAGTGATGAGAGAGGTATTGATGTAGTTAGGCAAAAAGTTAAAGATTTTGCTAGAACAAAAGCTATTGGTGATGTCCCATTCAAAGTAATTTTTTTAGATGAAGCTGATGCTTTAACTAGAGAAGCTCAGCAGGCTTTAAGGAGAACAATGGAAAATTATACGGCTACTTGTAGATTTATTTTGAGTTGTAATTATTCTTCCAAAATTTTGGATCCTATTCAATCTAGAACTGTGGTTTTTAGATTCCAACTATTAGAAAAAAAAGATATTAAACGTAGGGTCGATTTAATTGCTGATAGGGAAGGATTGAGTATTTCTGCTGATGCTTTTGACGCATTGCATGAAGCTAGTGAAGGAGATTGTCGTCGTGTTATTAATTTATTACAAGCTACTGCTTCAATTAGTCCGAATATTACTCCTGATCTGATTAATACTATTGTTGCTAAAGCAAGACCATCTGATATTAGGGTTGTTTTAGATTATGCTTTAAGTGGAGATTTCTTGAGCAGTAGGGATAAATTACTAGAAATTATGTTAAAAGAAAGTATTGGTGGTTCTGATATTATTAAGGCGATCCAGAAAGAAATTTGGGAATTAAAAATTGATAATATGCTAAAGGTTAAAATGACTGAGAGAACAGGAGAGATTGAATTTAGATTGGTTGAGGGGAGTGACGAATTTATCCAATTAGAATCACTTATTGCTGGTTTTGTTTTGGCTGGAGAGGGGAAGGTTTTAGAGGATGGCGAGGTTAAAGAACTTAGTGGTGAGAAGATTAGCGGAGGATTTTAAATTATGATTTTAGATAATATTCCTTGGGCTGAAAAGTATAGAGCGAAGAATTTTGCTGGAATAAAAGGACAGGAAAATGCTATTTCTAAAGTTAAATTATTTTTACACAATTTTCCTAAAAAAAAGGTTATTGTTTTTCATGGAGCACCTGGAATTGGAAAAACCAGTTTGGCTTATGCTACCGCTTTAGAAACAGATTCCGAGATATTAGAGTTGAATGCTAGTGATTTGAGAAATAGAAAAAAGATTTCAGAAATTATTGGTCCTGCAGTTTCTCAGAAAAGTTTGTTCAAGCAAAATAAAATTATTCTAGTTGATGAGGTTGATGGAATTAGTGCTAGAAAAGATCGTGGTGGGTTAGCTGAACTGATTGGTTTAATTCAAAAGAGTGCTTTCCCTATTATAATTACAGCAAATGATATTTGGGACAAGAAGTTTAGTATGTTGAGGCAAAAGGCTGAAATTGTTGCGTTGAAAGATATAGATTATAAGATTGTTATTGATGTTTTACAGAATGTGGCCAAAGAAGAGTCGTTGAATGTTTCTGTCGATGTTTTAACATCTATTGCTGTTAGAACTAAAGGAGATTTGAGGGCGGCGTTGAATGATCTGCAAATGTTTTCTAAGCTTGAAAGTTTGGATATTGCTAGCGATATAGATGAGAGGAATAGAGAGCGAACAATTTTTCAAGCTTTACAATATGTGTTTAAGAATAGTAAGATTGATGAAAATATGATAAAAGTATATGATGAGGTAAGTATGTCGCTTGATGAGATTTTTTTATGGATTGAAGAAAATATTCCTTTAGAATATAAGGGTGAGGAATTGGCGAAGGCTTATGATGCTTTATCTTTAGCTGATGTTTTTAGAGGAAGAATATATCGTAAGCAATATTGGAGATTTATGGTTTATCAATATTTTTTATTAGGGGCTGGAATTTCTGCTGCTAAAAAGGGAGTAAAGAGTGGGTTTACTAGTTATAAGAAATCGAGTAGAATTCTGAAAATATGGTTAAATAATCAAAGAACTGCGAAGAAAAAAAGTATCTGTAAAAAATATGCTTTACATTGTCATATCTCTATTAAACAGGCGATGAGAGATTTTATGTTATTGAAAATTATTTTGGGTAATAATAAAATTAGAGAGGAGCTAAGGCTTAATGAGGAAGAAATTGCTTATTTAGATAAGTAAGATTTAAAAGGGGTAAGAATATTTTTTATTGAGGAGGAGAAAAAGATGGTAGAAAATTTATGTGTGTTTCCAAAGTGTCCAGAATGTAATGAAGGATATTTGTTGCCATTTTCTTATAAAGAAGATGTCTTTGAAAAATGGAAATGTTCAAAATGTGGACATACAATTCAGAAGAGATAACGCCTGATGTTTGGTTCCTGACTTCTAATGTTCTAAGCTTATTTTTTTATTTTTTTACCAATAACTTTATAAATAAGATTTTGATTTTAATATCAACCAATGATTGACCTTGTGGTTAGGAGGACGGTTGTTCTCAATGGTTAAATAAATTAAAAGTTTAGAAATGGTAAATATATACGATATTGTTGAAAAAGTAAGTAAGACAGGGAAGCTTGATAAAGGTGTTAACGAAGTTACTAAAGCTGCTGAGAGAGCTGTTGCTCAATTAGTTGTAGTTGCTAGCGATGTTGACCCAAAGGAATTGACTCAACACTTACCTATTATCTGTAAAGAGAAAGGTATTAAGTTTGTTTTAGTTGATTCTAGAGAAAAATTAGGTATTTCTGCAGGAATCAGTAGACCAACTACAGCTGTCGCGATAATCGAAGCTGGTGAAGCGAAACTAGATTCTATAGAATAATTTACTTATTTTAAACTTTAAAGAGAAAATGGCTAAAACAGAGAAGAAAACAGAAAAAAGTTCACAACAAAAATCTAGTGGTGGATCTAGAGGTAACGATAGATTGACTCAAGAAGGTCCTATTCCTGCAATTGTTGAAGCTTGTTTGGGTAGAGCTGGAACTCGTGGTGAGATTAGTCAAGTAAAAGTTAGGATTTTACAAGGTAAAAATAAAGGTAAGAGTATGAGAAGAAATGTTCGTGGTCCTGTTAAGAAGAGAGATGTTCTATTATTAAGAGAAACAGAAATTGAAGCTAGAAGAGTAATGAAAAGACATGGGGGGCATAACTAAAATGCCAGTCTGTTGGTTTTGTAAAAAGAATTACGAGTTCCCAAGAGGAATTACTGTAGTTCAGAGAGATGGTTCTGTTAGATATTTTTGTTCTTCCAAGTGTAGAAAAAATTCTGAAATGGGAAGAAATAATAGAAAAGTCGATTGGGTAAGGAAAAGCGATGCTGTAAAAGAGATGAAAGCAAAGCTAAATGCAGATAGAAATAAATAATTTTAGAAGAGTTATCTTTTATGATAAAGAAATATTATATAGCGGATGGTAAAAAGATTCGATTGTTATTAAATCAATATATTGATTCAAGTGATAGTTCTAATCAGATTAAAGATTCCGATAGTTTTATTTTCCTCCATCAGATTGAAGAAATTCCAAAAGGCGATTTAGAGAAATTTTTATAGTTTTTGCTTAGCTTTATATATTTTTTAAAACAAAGATTGTTATGGATAAAAGTAATATAGTTAGGGAGAAACAAATTGGATATCTTAAACGTAGATTTCCTGCGAAGGAAGGTTTTGTTGAAAGAATGAAGTTGCTTTTGGGTGAGAAAGATACTAAAACATTTTTTGATATTTGTTATACTGAAACACCAGACTCAATTCGTTGTAATACATTAAAAATTCAACCGAATGAATTGAAACTAAAATTAGAAAGATATGGTTGGAAGATAAAACAACCGTTTAAATGTTTTCCTGAAATTATGATTGTTAAGGAGAATCGTGCTGGTGCTTTGGGTAAAAGTAAAGAGCATTTATTGGGTTATTTTTATGTACAAGAAATTAGTTCTATGTTGCCGATTTTGATTTTACAGCCTAGAGATGGTGATGTTTTGCTGGATTTATGTGCTAGTCCTGGGAGTAAGACTACTCAGGCTGCTGCGATGATGAAGAATGGTGGTTCAATTGTTGCGAATGAGGTTAGTGCTGGACGTATTGGAATTCTGTCTAGTAATTTGAGTAGATGTGGTGTTATGAATACGATTGTTACTCGTAAAGAAGGTGTTGCTTTTTGTGATAATGTTTTAAATAAGAGTCAGATCAGGTTTGATAAAATTTTAGTTGATGCTCCATGTAGTGGAGAGGGGACGTTACGTAAGAGTCCTAATACTTTTGAAATGTGGAATAAGAAAATGATTGATAAAATTGCGAGTGTACAGAGAAGATTAGCTGGAAATGCGTTGAAACTTTTGAAGGTTGGTGGCGAGATGATTTATTCTACTTGTACTTTGGCTCCTGAAGAAGATGAGTTTATTGTTGATTATTTGATTAGAAATTTTGATATTGAGGTGATGAATATTAATTTACCTTTGAAGTTTAGAGAGGGTGTTTGTAATTGGGAGAAGAAAGAATTGTCTAGTGAAGTTAAGAAATGTTTGAGACTTTATCCTCAGGATAATGATACTGATGGTTTTTTTGTTGCGAAGATTAAGAAATTGAGTGATAAATGTTTGTCGGGAGTTAGAAAAAGATGAAAATCAGAAAAATGGATCCTGAAGATTTTGATAATGTAAAAAATGTGATTCAAAATACCTTATTTGATATTTATGGTTCCGATAAAATAAAATGGGAAGATTTTAGTAAATATGATATTGTTTTTGTTGCAGAGGAAGAGAATATGATTGTTGGGTGTGTTGCAATTAAAAATGTTGATGATGATTGGGCGAAGTTGAAGAGAATGTATATTCTTCCAGATTTTCAAAAAAGAGGTATTGGTAATGAATTATTGGATAAATGTATTGAATATTGTCGAAATTCTAATTTCTCAAGAATTATTTTAACAACCTACCTAGAGATGGAGGGAGCTGTTAAATTCTATAAGGGAAAAGGATTTGAGATTGTTGATAACCCAACGGATAAATATTTTACAAATTCTAAACTAAAAGAATATAATGCAAAGCAGATTGTGATGAGGAGAGAATTATGAAATTCAATGTAATGGATAGGAGTAAGAAGAAAAAGTTTATTTTGGGAATTAATGATTTTGGAATTGAGAAAATTGACGAGGTTTTGATTAAGTGGGGGAATGAGAGAGTTAAGGCTTATAGTGGGGATTTCTCTCGTGATGAGATTGATAAATTAAAATATATTTTACCTGTTGAGGATATTGGCTTGTATGTTGGCAAGGATGCTGTTAGTAAAAAAACTGGTGCTCATGAATTTCGTTTGACTTTGGATGCCGTTAGTGTTTGGAAAGATAAAATAGTTGATAATATTATTGAGGTTGATGAGAAACAAGAGGATGTTTGGTTCTCTGGTACTGATGTTGAATTAGGTAAAGAACAGATTGGAAAATTAAAAGGATTTGTTGTTGTTAAATCGAAGAAGGATGGCGATTTTATTGGTATTGGAAAAATTGGAAAAGAAAATATTTTGTATAATTCTTCACCAAGAGGAAGGCATAGAAAAGTAGATGTTATAGGTTAGATTTTTATAGTCAGTCTTTTTTGATATTTTATGGATGAATATGAATTTGAGTGTTATGTGAAGGCTGGAAAGATTGCTAGTAGTGTGAAGAAGTTTTGTTCTGAGATTGTTAAGGATGGTGTTAAGTTATTATATATTGCTGAAAGTGTTGAGGGGAAGATTAGAGAGTTGGGTGGTGATGTCGCATTTCCTGTTAATTTGAGTATTGATGAAATTGCTGCGCATTATACTCCGATTCCGAATGACGATAAGGTTGCTAGTGGTTTGTTGAAGATTGATATTGGTGTTTGTGTTGATGGATTTATTGCTGATTTTGCTGTTTGTTTTGATCTTACTGATGATGGTAAGTATGGTGAGATGATTAAATTGAATAAGAAGGTTTTACAGTCTGTGATGGATTTTGCTAATGTTGATATGGTTGTGAAAGATGTTGGCGAGATTGCTACTGGTGTTTTGGAGGAATTTAATGATGAGAATGATACGAATTATAATCTGATTCATAGTCTGTGTGGTCATGGTGTTGATAAAGACACTATTCATACTGGTTTGATTATCCCAAACCATAAAAACAATTCTAATAAGAATTTAAAAAACATGGCTTTTGCCGTTGAGCCTTTTGTTACAACTGGTATTGGTGATATTTATGAAGGTGGTGGCGGTAATATTTATTGTATTAAGAGAATTTCTAGTGTTCGTGATAGAGATGCTAGAGATGTATTGAAATATATTTTAGAGAATTATAAGAGTCGCCCGTTTTGTGAAAGATGGTTGAAAGATGCTGGTTTTAAGAAGACGAGGTTTGTTTTGAATTTGTTGGAGAAACAAGGTGTTTTTTATCATTATCCTATGTTGATTGAAAAAACCAAAGGTGTTGTTAGTCAAGTGGAGAATAGTTTTGTGATTTTTGGTGAGAAGGTTGTCTGTTTTACGGAATAGATTTAATTTCTGACTTCCGATATCGGATTTTCTATTCTTGATTTCGTTATAGTAAATCTTTAAAAGTATGTTTCGCTATTTTTTTTTATTGGGTGCGTAGTATACTGGTAGAATGGCCGGCTCCAACCCGGCAGAAGTGGGTTCGATTCCTGCCGCGCCCATTTTAGGTGTTTTTTGGATAAGATTTATATAGTGGAATATATATTTTATTTTATGGCTGAGACTAGTTCTGTCGAGCAAAATTTGAAATCTGGATATGTTCCACGTGGTGGTATGAAAGATTTGCCTGTTTCTAATCAAATTAAGGATGTTGTTAAGAAAAAGGAAGCTGAAAAAGTTAAGAAAGAAATGGATAAATTTGTTGAAGAAGTGAAGGCGAAATTCAAATTTGTTGATGGTATTGGTATTGTTCCTGCTCAAGCCTCTAAGTTGATTGAGGACGAATATGATATTAAAGAAGAGGATAAAAAAAGAGATCTTCTGCATTTATTAGTAATTATTCCAGAAAAGAAATTTAAGGAGTTGCCTAAAGTTAAAGTTGAATTAATTAAGATTGCTACTAAAATTAATAGTAAATTTTGGGTTCATGTGATTACTCTTATCGATTTATGGAATTTAGGATTGGATTCCAAATTTGAAGTTTTTGAGGCATTTAGTATGAGTTATCCTTTGTATGATAAGAGTGGTGCTTTGGCTGGTATTAGAGTTGCACAAATTCATAAAAGTTTAGTTCTTCGTAAGTTTGAAAAGTATGTTACGACTTATGTTATTGGTGGTAGTGTTGTTAGGGGTGATACTGTAAAAACAAGTGATGTTGATGTGATTGTAATTATAGATGATACTGATGTTAAGAGAATGGGTAGAATTGAATTACTGGAGAAATTGAGAGGAATTATTTATTCTTATATTGGTGAGGCGATAGCAATGGGTGGTGCTAAGGTTGATTTGAATGTTCAAATTTACTTATTGACTGATTTTTGGGAGAGCGTTAAGGATGCTCATCCTGTGATGTTTACTTTTATTCGTGATGGTGTTCCTATGTATGATAGGGGAGCATTTTTACCTTGGAAGAGTTTATTAAAATCTGGTAGAATAAAACCTTCTCCTGAGGCTATTGAAATGTTTATGAGTGCTGGCGATAAGATGAAAGAAGCAATTGGTAGAAAAATTTTTGACATTGTTATGCATGATTTATATTGGGGGACTTTGACACCTACTCAGGGTCTTTTGATGTTATATGGTGAATCACCTCAGGGACCTAAGGATACGGTGAAAAGATTAAGAGAAGTTTTTATTGTGAAAGAAAAGTTGTTAGAAAAGAAATATGCAGATATTTTAGAAGAAATTGCAATTAAGTATTATAAGGGTTTTGAACATGGTAAAGTTAAGCCTGGAGATATTGACGGTAAAATGTTAGATAAGTTGTCTAAAGATGCGATTGAATATGTTGAGCGATTAAAGGAATTGAGATTGCAAATTGAACAGCGAAATCAAGAAAAGGGTATTGATGAGATTTATGATGGTTTGTTTGATATGTTGTCTGCTTTATTAAAGGAAAAAGAAGAATCTAATGTCATTAAAGCTTTTGACAAGGCTTTGGTAAAAGAAGGAAAGTTTCCGAAGAGATACTTGGATAATATTAAATTCGTTGCAAAAATAAAGAGAGAACTTGCTGATTTTGAAAAGACTGTTGAGAGTAAAGTAAAATCAAAAAAAGATAAGGTTAATGAAGAAAAGACTGTTAAATTTAGAAGAGATGTAGAGAAAGCTAGGAAACTTGCGAGCGTTGTTACTAATGCTTTGATTGAGTATACACAAAGGTGTGATTTTCTGTCTATGGATAGATCAAGATTCCTTGTGAAAGCTAAAGATCGAAATGCTGAAGTATTTTTCTTGAAAGATGTTTTTGCTGTTGAAGGTCCGAAGATTTGGAAAGTTGATGGTAGTAAAATTGTTGAAGGTAATAGTCAAGAATTAGAGAAGCAGATTTTGGAACAAAAGAATAAAGAAAATAAGATTGACGTTTCTGCTTTGAGTGTTTTGAAAAAAAAGTTTGGTGAGTTTGAGTTAGTTTATTAGAGTTTTGGAAAGTTTTTTATTATTTCTGAGATCGAATTTACTAAATCTTTTAGAGCTTCAATTGAAATCGTTTTATATTCTCCTTTGATGAGAAGTAGAACTTTTTCTTTTTTTTGGTATTGAATTGGCGAGGCTTTTTGTGCTTTTTTTATGTTGAGTATTTCTATTAAATTATCCGAGTTTTTTTGTGAGATTATTTTTTGGGTTATTTTTGTTTTGAATGTTTTGATTCTCTCGTTTGCCTTTGTTGAAATTTTTGTGTTTTGTGTTTTGTTTGAATAAAGCAGAAATGCGTTTATTGTGTGTGATGCTGTCAATGCTAATTCATTTATTATTCCGATTAGAAATCTTTTTTCTTCGTAATTGTAATAATTTTCAATTAATCGCCTTGTTGTTGATAGATGATATTTTGCCCATGTTAATGATTCGTCCCATATTTGTGTCATATCTATTTTTGAGAGAATTTGTTTTTATTGATTGTTGTGATAGAAAAGAGGATAATGAATTAAAAAATCATTCATTGAAATTTTTTGTATATTCTTTAGAATCTAATTCTTTTAATAAACCTTTAAACCATTGGAATATTGTTGTGAAATATCCAAACTTATCAAATCTTCTTGAAGAATAATGTATGAGCATTGTCAGATTTAATCTTAACTTTATTTTTTTTAATTTATGTAACTTTTTACTAAATCTCGTATCTTCTGAAATATAATTTGGGAATCCTCCTACTTTATTGAATAAAGATTTTCTAATTGCTAAATTACTTCCGACAATAAAGCCTTTCCCTATAGAATTTGCTATTGGTAAAACTAAATAAATGAAAAAATCATGAGAATTGTAAAGTAGAAATTTTAAGGGATTCTTTGACGAAAATAGAATTAATTCTGAAATTCCTTGCAACTGTTTATTATTTTTAAATGCATTATTTACTTTTTTTACCCAGTTTTTATTAACTTTCCCGTCAGCATCTATGAAACAAATTATTTCTCCAGAAGAAATCTTAGCTCCATAATTTCTTGCTGCAGCGATCCCTTGAGTTTTACAAGATACAACTTTATCTGCATATTTTCCTGATATTTTAGAAGTTCTATCTGTACTATTGTTATCAACAACAATAATTTCGAAGTTTTGATATGTTTGTTTTTTTAATGATTTTAAGAGATCTTCAATATATTTTTCTTCATTATATGCTGGGATAATTATGCTAATGTTTTTTTCATTCTTTTAGTTTTATGATTGCCTCTGCAATATCGCCATTTGTTTCTTCTAGTGCTTCAATTACTGTTTCTTTGTCTTTTTGTGTTTGAGATATTACCATCTTAATATCATCTTCTGTATATTTTTCTATTTCTTCCTCAATCTCTTCTTCATTTGAATTTTCGTATTCTGCATGTCCAGATACCTGGTATGTTTCTTGTCCTTGCATCATTACTTTTAGTACATCTGGATTATTTATCACTAGATCTCCATCTGTTGTCTTGAATATAACTTTTGTTGCGTGGATAGATGTTTGTGCAATGCCCATCTTCTTCATCATTGCTTGCATTTGTTTTGGATTGATTCCGGGTATCATTTTATATAAAAAAGTGTAATAATAATTCTAGTACGACTGTTATGACGACTAATCCGATTACCATACTTGGTTTAATTTTGAACTTTGAGTTATATTCTTCTTTATAACGCATTAGTCCCCCTGTTCCTCCAAACATTCCAGTTTCTGCCATATTATTTATTATTGATAATAGTTTTTAAGTTTTGGGATTAGATTATAATCTGTATCCGAAATTGAATTCCGGATATATTTTTTGAGTCTTTGTCTTTTACAAAACTTTATAAAATAAAATGGAGTGAATATTATTATGGGTTTGAGAGAGTTATTGCATAATTTACCTGAGGTTGTTTCTCCTACTGAGAAGAAGGTGAATTTTAAGGTTGCTTTGAAATGGACGATTATTATTTTAGCTGCATTTTTTGTCTTATCTAATATTCCTTTATTTGGTATTAGTGAAAGTTCTATGAGTCAATTTGAATATTTAGCTATTTTGTTAGGTACAAGTTTTGGTTCGATTATTACTTTAGGTATTGGTCCTATTGTTATGTCGTCTATTATTTTACAGTTATTGAGTGGTGCTCAAATTTTAAAAATTGATACTAATACTGACGAAGGGAAAAAGTTTTTTCAAGGTTTACAGAAATTGTTAGCATTTTTATTTGTAATTTTTGAAGCTATTATTTATGTTCTAATGGGTGGAATTTCCGCATTACCTGGTATGACGTTGATTGTTATTTTACAATTGTGTATTGGTGGCTTTTTGATTATGTTTATGGACGAGGTTGTTCAAAAATGGGGATTTGGTAGTGGAATTTCGTTGTTTATTGTTTCTGGTATTGCTTGGCGTTTATTCTCTCAATTATTCCAATTTATTGGGACCTCTGGTCAATTCGCTGCTACTGGTAAGATTCTAGCGATGGTGGTTTCTTTTGCTTCTAATGATTGGGTTGGTGTCATGCTTGCCTTAGTTCCTGTTTTAATTACGGTTGCATTGTTCTTCTTGGTGGTTTTTGCGCAGAGTTTGAAAGTAGAAATTCCTTTATCGTATAATAAACTTCGAGGGTATGGTGTTAAGTGGCCTTTGCAGTTTTTTTATGCTGGAGTTATTCCTGTAATTCTGGTTTCGTCTTTTACTGCAACGTTACAATTGTTTGGTGGACTTTTGCAGAATTGGTTAGGGCATGCTACTTTGTTAGGTGGTTTCGTTAATGGTAGAGCTATTAGTGGTTTCGCATTTTGGATAGGCCATACTAATATGGTTGATGTTATTATTACGGGTGGTTTTAGATGGGCATATTTGATACAGTCTATTTGTCATGTTCTATTTTATATGGGATTTTCCGTTTTGTTCGCATTCTTCTGGGTTAGTACTTCCGGACAAGACGCAAGGAGTCAGGCGAAGAAGATTATGAGTAGTGGGATGAGTATTCCTGGTTTTAGAAAAGATGAGAGAGTTTTAGAAAGTATCTTGAAAAGGTATGTTGGTCCTTTGACAATTATGGGTGGTGCTGCTGTTGGTTTGCTTGCTAGTGTTGCTGATTTGTTTGGTGCTTTAGTTGGTGGAACGGCTATTCTTTTAGCTATAATGATTTTGTATCAGTTATATCAAAATATTGCACAACAGTATGCTTTAGATATGAACCCAGCAATGAAAAACTTTTTTGGTAGTTAGTTTTTAATTGCTGTGTCGTCGCATAAAATTGTAGACAAATTTTAACTTGCTCCAATCCGCAGAACTTCGTTCTTTGCGTTAATGAACCCAGCAATGAAAAATTTCTTTGGTAGTTAAAATCGGAAGTTTGATATTTGATATTTTTGAGAGTTAGTTTTATATAGTGTTTTTATTTAGATAATTTATGAATATTGTTGATATTATGAGTGCTTATGCTATACCTTCTATTATTATAATTGGTATGATGGTGACGACTATTTCTACTTTACTTTTGAGAGCGTTTACTGATCAGGATAAGTTGAAAGGGTTGAAGGCTCAACAAAAAGAGTTGCAAAAGAAAGTGAAGGAATGCCAGAAGAAAGGAGATTTTTGTCAATTGGAAAAATTGAATAAGGAAGCCATGGATGTTAGTATGAGTGTTATGAAATCTTCTTTTAGTGGGAAACAATTCTTAATTACGTTTGTTCCGTTTATTCTTTTATTTAGTTGGTTGAGGGAATTATATGTTCCTATTTTGGGTACAAAGTGGTTATGGATATATTTTGCATCTGCGATGGGTTCTAGTATACTTTTGAGAAAATGGTTAAAGATGGCGTAGATATTTTCTTTTGCAAAAGAAAAGTCCTGGGAAAAGAAAACAGATATTATTTATTTTTGTTTGGTTAATTTAGTAAATTCCTTTGGTTTCTTGATACCAAATTCTGATATTATTCCCGTCAGTAGTGTATAGGATGTTTTATCAAATGCTGGATATACTGGTCTTATTCTTTTATTTCTTTCATCCCAAACCTCTTTCCCTTTTCGTTGTTCTGTTTTTACTTTGTTAGTTATTTTTAATGAGATTCCACATGAGAATCTTGGAACGTTGTAATTTTTAGCAATTTTACATAAGGTGTGCGTGCCGATTTTATTGTAAACTGCTGTTTTTGTAAAAGCATCTGCTCCGAACAAAAATAAATCACATTGTTTTAATAATTCCTCTGCTGCTAAATCTGGTCCTATTATTACATTGATTCCCAATTTGGATAATTCTCTTGCTGTCATTCGTCCTTGTCGTAGTGGCTCTACTTCTGTTGTATAAACAGTAAAATTCTTCTTGTGTTTCTTTGCGTATTTTAAAATATCAATTACTGTCGATGAATGACAATGTGTATAAATTTTCATATCGTCCTTGATTAGTTTAAATGCATGTTTAGAAATATGATTATGAGAGTCTCTTATCTCATTTAATATGGTTGTAGCGATTTTTTCTTTGTTTTTTGATAAGCTTATTGTTTTGATTGAATTTTGTAGTAATGGTTCTGTTGATCGGAGAGATAAAATTTCTTTTTGAGATTCTTTTGTCGGGTTTAATAAATAAGCTTGTATTCCTGCCTTTGCTATATTTTCTGCGCCTTGTATTTTTATGGATTTGATTTTACTGATGAGAATAGTATATTTTTTATTTATTTTTGTAGTTTTCATTATATTATTAATAATTTTCCATATAAAAGATTTTTGAATTCTTTTATAATGACAAAGCTTTTATATAGTTAGATGGTTACAAAAATAATATTAAGAATTGGTATGTTTATATGATAGAAATGTTAATGAAACCTAAAAGAGCAGAACGGAAACCGTGGGAAATGTTTTTTATTGGTTTATTTTATGCGAGTATCTCTTTTTTGTTTGTTGCGTTAATCTTTGGTGCTGATGATGTTTTGAAGGAAGGGTCTGGGATATTATTAGTAACTTTTACTGTTATATGTTGTTTGCCTTTTATTTATTATATTATTAAGCTAGAAGAAAACAAAGATGTACAAATCAGTGATTCTGGGAAATTGATTAAAGAACACAGTAAGGCATTGAGGGCAATGATGTGGTTATTTTTGGGATTTGTTGTAGCTTTTTCATTTTGGTATATCGTTTTGCCTGGATCTGCGGGACAAAATTTCAACTTTCAAATTAGAACATTTTGTGCAATAAATAATCCGAGTAATTTTCAACAGTGTATTAGTAGTTATGGGGCATCTGTTACTGGTGCTGCAACAAAAATGGGTTCTTTCTTAGCAATTTTCGCGAATAATATTTCGGTGTTAATCTTTACTTTGATTTTTTCATTAGCTTTTGGGGCTGGAGCGGTTTTTATCTTAGTTTGGAATGCTAGTGTTATTGCTGCTGGTATTGGAATTTTTGCAAAGGGGCGTTTGGGACAGTTGCCAATTGGATTTCTTAGATATATGATTCATGGTATTCCAGAAATTGCAGCGTATTTTGTTGGTGCTTTAGCTGGTGGTATTATTTCTGTTGCCGTTGTTAGGAAAGATTTGAAGGGTGAAAGAATGTGGAGAATATTGGAAGATGCTTTGATTCTTTTGATTATTGCGATTCTTATTTTGCTTATTGCTGCTTTTGTTGAAGTATATATTACTCATGCAATATTTTGAGCCTTTTGGGAAAAACAAAGGCGTATATTTGTAATTGTTTGATAGTAATTCTTATAAAGTATTTTTTATTAAATATTATATGAATTATATTTTGATATTAGGAATTTTTGTAAGTTTTATTTTGACTTTGTTAGTTTTGCCTAAGTGGATTAAAATTGCTAAAAAAATAGATATGACCTGGGAAGATATGAATAAGGTTGGACATCCTAAGAATGTTGCTGCTAGTGGTGGTATCGTTGTTGTTATGAGTTTTATTGTTGGAGTTTTGTTTTATTTGTTTTTGAAAACTTTTGTAGTTGGAAAAAGCGGTTTTGAAGTGGAGATTTTTGCGCTTTTGGCTGTTGTTTTAATTTTAGCTTTGATTGGTTTGACTGATGATTTGTTAGGTTGGAAACATGGCGGATTAAGTAATAGGTCGAGAATTGCTTTAGCTATTATGTCGTCCATTCCTTTGGTTGTTATTAGTGCTGGAACTCATACAATTGCTTTACCGTTTATTGGAAGTGTTTCTTTTGGGGTTATGTATCCATTATTATTGATTCCTTTAGCTGTCTGTTTTGTTACGACAACTTATAATTTTTTAGCTGGTTTTAATGGTTTAGAAGCTGGGCTTGGTGCTTTGATTTTGAGTTTTTTGAGTTTTGTTGCTTTTGTTAATGGTTCTCCTTGGTTAGCTATTATTGGTTTGTGTATGGTTGCCTCTTTGATTGTTTTTTTAGTTTTTAATTGGGTTCCTGCTAAAGTTTTTCCTGGAGATGTTTTAACTTATGCAGTTGGTGCTTTGATGGTTGGCATGGCGATTTTAGGAAACTTCGAAAAGATTCTCTTGATTGTATATATTCCGTTTTTTATTGAATTTATTTTGAAGATTAGGGGTAGATTAAAAAAACATTCCTTTGGTAAAGTTAATAGTGATGGAAGTTTGTCGTTATTGTACGATAAGGTTTATGGCTTGACTCATTTTGGTATATGGTTTTTGAGCAAGTTCAAAAAGAAAGTTAGTGAGAAGGATGTTGTATATTTTATTTATTCTCTTGAATTGATATTTATTTTGATTGCGTTATTGTATATGATTTTTTAAGCGAAGATTTTTAAATTGTAATTATTAATTATCTTTATGCAAGAAAAAGAGAATGTGTTTTTTAAGAAAGTTTATTTTTGGATGTTTATAGGATTGTTTTTATCTAGCTTGTCTGCTTATTTTGTTGTTACCTCTCCTGCTCTACAAAATTTAATTTTTGGGAATTCTTTTATGATTTTTGTTTTATTTATTATTGAGATTATTATGGTTGTTGCAATTAGTGCTGCTACAAAGAAGTTGTCTGCCGATAGTGCAATGTTTTTATTTTTTATTTATTCGTTTGTTAATGGTTTGACTCTGAGTTCTGTGGTTCTTATTTATACTACTGCATCTATAGTTTCTGCATTTGTTATGGCGTCGATCATGTTTTTAGCTATGGCGGTTTATGGATTGGTTAGTAAAAAAAATATGAGTGGATTTGGGCCTGTTTTGTTTGGTGCTTTGATTGGTTTGGTTGTAATGATGATAATTAATATTTTTATTAAAAGCGAAACGTTTAATTTGGTTATTGGTCTGATTGGTATCGTATTGTTTATGGGAATGACTATGTATGATAATAATATGTTAAGGAAGCTGGTGAAAAATATTAATGGAGAGAACGAATTGAATAGATTTGCTGTTGTTGGTGCTTTAAGGTTGTATTTGGATCTAATTAATTTGTTTTTGAGCGTGTTAAGGGTATTTGGTCGGAGAAGATGAATACAACTTTTGACATCTGATTTTCGACGTCTGACGTTTTGAGAATTAGTCTGTAATATCTTTCTTTGAAAATGTTTTTAAACTGATTTGATTTGATTTTTTGATGAATAGTGAGATTTTGAATAAAGCTAAAGAATTGTCTAAGAAACAATGGATTAAGTGGGTAGTTGTTTTAATTTTAATGGTTACTATTATAGCTTTGAGTAGTCAAATTAGACTTTCAAATCTTGATTTACTAAAAGATGAAACTACGGGTGACTATATTCCTTTGGCACTTGATCCTTATTATTTTATGAGAATGGCGGAAACGATTATGGATACGGGTAATAATCTCCCAGAGTATGATTCTTTTAGGTCGTCTCCTGAAATTGATATTCTTTGGTTGGATGAGATTCTTCCTAGTGTTCTTGCACATTCATATAAATTGATTGGTAATGTGTTTGATATAAGTTTTAGATTTTATGATGTAATTTCACCAGTAATTTTTTATATTATTGGTATTATATTATTTTTTATATTATGTTATGTTTTAACTTCGAATAAATGGTTAAGCTTGGGGGCATCCTCTTTTTTAGCTGTTGTTGGGTCATATCTTTATAGGACTATGGCCGGATTCTCTGATCACGAATCTATTGGTATGGCTTCTTTATTTTTATGTTTTTTAGTTTTTACTCTAGCGATAAAATACTTGTCTAATAAGAAGAGTAGAGTTTGGTGGAAATCTTTAATTTTTGGCGCTTTAATTGGGTTAACTACTACGATAGTAATAGGTGCATGGGGTGGTGTTGCAAGTTTCTTGTTTATTATATTTCCATTGAGTTATTTTTTAATATGGATTTTCAATAGTCGTAAAAAAGATTTGAGTTTTATTTATAATAGTTTGATAATGTATTTTTCGTGGATAATCTTCACTTTAATAATGGGACTTCTATTCCATTTAAGAGGTGTTAGCAATTATTTTACAGGAACTACGGGAATTATATCATTAGCAATATTTGCTTTTATGATTATTGATGGGATTTTCCAATTTTTTGAATTTAAATTTATTAGAGAGAAGTTTAGGGTCTTATATAGTTTGGTTGCTAGTGCGGTTCTTGGTTTTATAGGATTATTCATTATTGGTAAAAATCCGTTTAGACTGTTAGGTGAAATTGTTAAATATTTAATAAAGCCATTTGGTGATAACCGTGTCGGCTTGACTGTGGCTGAGAATGCCCAACCATATTTAGTTGATTGGATAGGTAATACAGGTTCTACAATTTTTTGGTTATTTGTTTTTGGTATAGCTCTATTTGGTGTGCAATTAATGCGTAATATTAAGAAGACGAATCATAAAGTTGGATTTATATTCTCGTATCTATTCATGATTTCTGGTATCTTATTTTCTAGAATTTCGGCTGTAAGTTCTTTTGATGGTATTAGTTTTATTAGTAATATGTTTTATTTTATTCCTTTATTGTTTTTTTGGATATATCTATTTTATTTATATTTTAACGATAATTTCCGATGGAAACCCTTTGAGTGCTTTTTATTTTCTTGGATGTTTTTTACTATAATATCTGGAAGAGCTGCTGCAAGAATGTTTTTTGCGATAACTCCTTTTGTTTGTTTTATGGCTGCTTATTCTATTTATAGGCTGATAAAAGAGTATAAAGTATCTAAGGATGATGTTCTAAGAATCGTTTTGGTTATTTTGATTATTTTTAGTTTAGTTGTTTCTACTATTGCTATATCTAAATCATATCAATCTATAAAATATACAGCACAGTATACTAGTCCTTCTGCTCATGCCCAATGGCAAAAGGCAATGAAGTGGGTACGTGAGAATACGGATGAAGATTCTATTTTTGGTCATTGGTGGGATTATGGGTATTGGGTTCAGACTCTTGGCGAGAGAGTGACTATAGCTGATGGTGGTTATCATCCTGCTTCTGTAGTTCATCCGATTGGTAGGTATGTTTTAACTACTCCAAATCCAGAAACTGCATATAGTTATCTTAAAACTATGGACGTTGATTATCTTCTAATTGATCCAACGGAAATAGGCAAGTATTCTGCTTTCTCAAAAATTGGTAGTGATGAAAATTGGGATAGGTTTAGTATGATTCCAACTGGTGTTTATGACCCAACTCAGGTTAAAGAAACTGCGAATGAAACGATTATGGCTTATAATATTAGAGGAGTTGTCGATGAAGATATGAAGTATGATGTAGATGGGGATGGTATTGATGAGCTATTCTTACCAGGTCCTAGTTATGATGAGATAGGAAGTCCAACATATAGGGCCTATTTAGGCGCCGTTCTGTTTAAAAAAACTGATAATATGTTATTGCAGTCAGAGGGGATCTATCTTTATAATAATCAACAATATAGATTGCCGGTTCGTTATACTTATTTTGATGATGAGTTATATGATTTTGGGAATGGTGTTGATGCTGTAATTATGGTCGTGCCAGGTGTTAGTAGTAATAGTGTTGATATGTTTGGTGGTATGATTTATTTAAGTCCTAAAGTTAAAGATAGTTTGTTTGCTCAGGTGTATTTATTGGATGATGCTTTTGGTCAGTATTCTAATATTGAATTGGTTCATGAGGAGTTAGATGACGTTGTAAATAGCGTTAGGGCGTCTTCTAATGGAGTATTTGATAAACATGAGTTTATGTTCTACAATGGTGGATTTAGAGGCCCTATTAAGATTTATAATGTTAGCGATTATCCTGTAGGAACGTCTGTTTATGAAGAGTTAAAGAAGGAATGGTCGTCTGAGGAAGGAATGTTTGGTTCTTTTGATTATTTGTTTGAGTAAATGTGAGATAAAATACAGAGTGGTTCAGGTTTAATTAAGAATAGTGAGTCAAATTATTCGTTTCTTTTACCCCATTTACCTAATAATCTTCTTAAGAATTCAATAAATTTAAAAGATATTTTAAAGAGTCCTATTTTTATTAAAAGTATTCCTATAGTGACCTGATTTATTCTTTTTAATTTTAATATTTCTAAAATCTTAAAATGTTTATCTAATTTTATTTTATTTTTGTATTTGTCTTTGTTTAATTTATCTTTTGTATTATTTAAAACTCCATAGATTGCTAAGTAATTATACAATTTGAAATAAATAAAATCGTTTTCATATTTTTCAGATAAGTTCTTTTCTTTAAGAAAGTTTTCTAATAAATCAATACTTTCAAAATAATTGTTTATTCTTCTTTCTGCATTTGCATATGATGTTAGAGAACCTTCATGAAGATAATAATTGTAAAGATATTCTTTTTCGAGAGTTATTCTTTTTGCATAATAAATTACTTTACAAGAAAAATCCATATCTTCAGCGACATAAATATCCGGGAAATATATTTTATTTTCGGTTAGCAATTTCCTTTTTATTAATTTAGACCAGGGGGCCCATGCAATCTTTCTTTGTAGTGTTGATCTTAGAACTTTTTCTTTATTAAAATAATCTTTCTCATTTAGTAATCTTTTATCTAATATAATTTTATCTGTAAATACAAATTTTGGCTTTATGAAAACAATGTCTGCATTTTCTTTTTCTGCTTTTGTATATAATATTTCGCAAGCATTTTTTTCGAGCCAATCATCAGAATCTAAGAAGCAAATATATTTTCCTAATGCCTTTTTTATTCCTTTATTTCTACTTCTACCGGGCCCAGAATTAACTTTATTGTTTATTATTTTTATTCTTTTGTCTTCCTTTCTATATTCTTGTAATTTTTTTAGAGATTTATCGGTTGAACAATCATTTATACAAATCAATTCAATATCTTCGAGAGTTTGGCGGATGATTGAATTGATTGATTTATTCATATATTTTTCTGCATTATAAACAGGCATAATAATAGAGATTTTTGGGTTATTTATCATATAGGGAATAGTCTTAAATAGTTTTTATTATTTTGGGTATGATGAAACATGAGAAAAAACCATTGTTGTCGATTATTACTGTCTGTTATAATGAAGAAAAAACCATTAAGAAGACATGTGATAGTGTTTGTAATCAAATTTTCAGAGATTTTGAGTGGATCGTTGTAGATGGGAAGTCTACAGATAAGACGGTTGAAATAATAGATAGATACAAAACTGATATATTGATTTCAGAGGATAACGATGGAGTTTATGATGCTATGAATAAAGGTATAAAGAAGTCAAGGGGGAAATACCTATTGTTTTTGAATGGAGGAGATTATTTGATGAATAAAAATGTTTTACAAGAAGTTAGTATTTTGATCAAACAAGATAATAAATCGAATGATATTTATTATGGAGATTTAGAGTATGGTAATGGTGATATTGTAACTTTTGTAAAATCGATATTAGATAAAAAGTTTTTTATTACAAAGACAATTTCACATCAGGCAACGTTTATAAAAAAAAGATTGTTTGAGGAATATGGTAGATATGATGAAAAATATAAAATTAGTGCTGATTTCGATTTTTGGATTAAAACAATTATTGTTGGTAATGTTAAGACAAAATATTTACCGGTGATTGTTTCTGTATTTGATTTAAAAGGAATTAGTACAAACAGTAAGTTAGCCAAAAAACAGATTAATGAAAGGAATTCTATTTTACTTAGTTATAATTTGATAAACAAATATCAAGTTGGTTTAGCTAGAATGAAATCGACATTGTTAATGGTATTGAAGAGATTAGGTTTGTATAATTATATTAGGAGAATATATAGAAGTGTGGTGAAGAGATGAGAAAATTGATAAAGAAAAATAAAGTATTAAAGAAAATATTTGTCTTCCCATATAGGATTTATCAAAAGATAAAGTTTTTTTTGTTAACATTTTTTATTAAAATAGTCGGGATTAATAATGGAGAAGAGCGTTTGAAGTTGTTATCTAATAAAGATGCAAATGCTTTGATAAAAAAAGCCTTGAATTTAAATAAACCGTTTATGATTGCTAGGTATGGTGGAACTGAATTCTCTGTTATGTTGAAGCTTGGTGATTCGACTTATGAAAATTCAAATTTGAATATAGTAGCAGGTGTATTTCCTAAGAATGAAGAAACTGTAAAAAAATTTAGAGAAATATACTTTGAGGCGTCAAAATCAATTGATGTTTTAGCAGTATGGCTTTATAAATATTATTTTAAAGAAAAAGTTAGATTAATAAAAAAAAATCAAAATATTAAACATATTATCAGACTCGAAAACTTAGATCCATTCAAAAATTCTTGGATTAAATCATTAGAGGGAAAAAGGGTTTTAGTTATTCATCCATTTGAGGAAACAATAAGATACCAGTACAAAAGAAGAAAGAATATTGATATTATTCCAGAATTTAAAAGATTAGATATATTAAAAGCTGTACAGAGTGCTGGAGGAGAAAATACTAAATTTAAAGATTGGTTTGAAGCACTAGAATATATGAAAAACGAAATTTCAAAGAGAGATTTCGATGTTGCATTGATTGGTTGTGGTGCCTATGGACTCCCATTAGCTGCTTATGTGAAGAATATTGGTAAACAAGCAATTCATGTGGGGGGGGGTCTTCAATTATTATTTGGTATTAAAGGAAAAAGATGGGAAGAATCTGAAGCTATTAAATTTCCTGATAATTGGATATATCCATTATCTGTGGATACTCCGAAAAACGTGAAAAAAATTGAAAAAGCTGAAGGAGGATGTTATTGGTAATGGTACAAAAAATATTAATCAATTATGCTAATGATGCTTTTAAAAAAGCACAGAAGATAAATAGTAAGACAGGAATGGATGTTGGCGAGTTCGATAGAGTTATTGAATATTCTCCAAAAGGTATTGATAAAAAGTTCTATGGGAAGAATAAGCACATACTAACACAACTTCGTGGTGGTGGATACTGGCTTTGGAAGCCGTATATAATTTTAAAAACGTTAATGAGAAAAGATATTAAGGATGGTGATTTTATTTTTTATACAGATAGTGGTTCTTATTTTATTAATAAAATTGATCATATAATTGATTTGTCTAAGAAATATAAACAGGATATAATTTGTTTTGGAAGTCATAGTGGTTTAATGGAAAAGAAATGGACAAAAAGAGATGCATTTATTTTAATGAATCTTGATAAAAAAAGATATACCATTACATCTCAGATAGGCGCTGGTTTTATTCTTACTAGAAAATCTAAATTTTCAATTAAGTTTTTTAATGAGTATTTAAAATACTCGCAAGATGAAAGAATTATTACTGATTCTTGTAGTAAGTTGGGAAAAAATTATAGAGGATTTATTGAAAATAGACACGACCAAAGTATCTTTAGTTTATTATCTAAAAAGTATAAATTGAAAATATTTCGTCAACCATCGCAAATTGGGAATTCTGAGATTAAGGATTGGGAAGATAAATATCCTCAAATAATCGTTTCTACTAGAAAAAATGATCGAACATTCTTTGAGAAGATCAAATATCAAAGGGGTTGTTCTAAAAGCTTATTGGACTTTAATTACAGAATTCTTAAAATGATTTTTAAAAAGATAATTGTGGATAAAAAACTATGATTAAAGCTAAATTGAAAAAGCAACTGGATAAAACTCCTAAAATATATTCTTTTATAATTAAAATAAGAGAGATTTATATATATCTAATATCTTATCCTATAAAGGCCTATCTTAACATATTAAACAAAATATCGAATAAAAATGGTACTTCTAGCCATATAAAAGGAAATGAACACATTATTATTAGCCTAACTACATTTCCAAAGAGAATTGAAAATGTTTATTTGACTATTGAATCTCTTATGCATCAGAAAACAAAGCCGAATAATATTGTTTTGTGGTTAACAACAGAAGAATTTTCAAATAAAGAGATGTCTCTACCAAATAAATTAATTAATCTCAAAAAAAGAGGATTAGAAATAAAATTTTCTGATGAAAATTTAAAAAGTTATAATAAATTACTTTGGTCATTAAGGGAATATCCAAATAGTATCATTATTACTGTAGATGATGATGTTTTGTATGATTCGAAACTCATTAAAGATTTATATGATAAACATAAGAGATTTCCTAATGAAATTATTTGCCGAACGGCGCATCTTCTTGAAAGGAAATCTAAAAATGAAATGAAAGATTATAACAAACGAATTTATAATTTTATTGATAAGAAAGAAAACCCTAGCAATCAAATTATGGGGGAAGGTGTTGCTGGAATATTATATCCTCCAAAAAAATTAGATAAAGAAGTATTTAATCTAAAAAATATAAAAAGATTATCTCCAAATGCGGACGACATATGGTTCAAGGCGATGGCTCTTAAAAAAGGAACAAAATATGTTAGGGCAATATTTAATGAAAATAAGCCTGTGGTTGAAATACCTGGTTCTCAAAAGGTTGGTTTATACAAATTAAATCAGCTTAAAAATCAAAATGATAAACAACTAAAAAAGGTGTTTGAATATTATAAACTCTTCAATAAACTAAAAGATTAAAAAGAATCATATATTAAATGTATTATGAAATTTAAATTGAACCTTGGATGTGGGAAAGATATTCGAAAAGATTATATTAATGTAGATTACTACAAACACCCTGCGATAGATGTGGTTCATGATTTAAATATTTTTCCGTATCCATTTGAGGAGAATAAATTTGATGAGATTCTTCTTTTGGATATTTTAGAACACTTAGATGATTCACAAAAATGTATAAGGGAATTATGGAGAATATCAAAAAATAATTGTAGAATTAAAATAACAGTTCCGCATTATGCATCAGTAAATGCATGGGGAGACATGACGCATAAAAGGTCCTTTTCACAAAATAGTATGAAACATTTTGATATTAACGCAAAAGATGGTAAGAGTTTAGAATTCTATCAAAAGGAGAAATTTAATGTTGATATTAAATTAATAATTCCTAAAATATATAAGATATTTGGAATAGGCTTATTCATAAAATACTTACCAAAAATATATGAAAGATTTTTTGCTTATATTTTACCAATACAGGGACTAGAATTTTATTTAAAAGTTGTAAAATAAATTTAAATAGATAATAAGCATATCCATCTGTTCTTTTGGTTTTGATAATATCTTTTTATGTTTTTTCTTCAATAGTTTTTTTATAAATATTTTCTGTTTCTTTAGCACATTTTTCCCAAGAGAATTTTTTATATTGCTTATATCCTTTCTTAATCATGCTTTCTCGCAATTTTTTGTCTTCAATAACATTTTTTACTTTATTCAACATATCGTTTGAATCTTTGGGATTTATATAGAGTGCAGCATCACCACCTACTTCTGGCATACAAGATGTGTTAGATATAATTGTAGGGCATCCGCAAGAAAAGGCCTCTAAGGTTGGTAGGCCGAACCCCTCGTATAATGACGGGAAAACAAAACATAAGGCATTTTGATACATATAAGATAAAACATCACTATCTGCAAAATGACTTTCGATCTGACCTTTAATTCCTAATTCTTCAAACATATTTTTTTCTTCTTCACTAAACTCTGGTCCTGCACATACTATATGTAATTTTTTATCTTTCTTTAATAAAGGTACAATTGATTTCACCAAAGGCTGAAAGTTTTTATATGTCATTCTCCCCCCAACGAACAATACATATTTAGAAGGTAATTTAGGTGCATTTTGAGGTTTTTCCTTAACGGCTTTGAAAGAATTTCCGAAGTATACTACCTCAATTTTTTCTTCTGGTATCCCACAGAAGTCTATTAGATCTTCTTTTGTTTTTTCTGAAATAGTTATTATCTTTGTCGCTTTTTGAACTAACTTATTTTTATTTTTTGCTGAAAAATCAAACTTAAGAAACTCGTTTGGATACATTTCATGTGTCATATCATATACTGTAAGTATAAATGGCTTTTTTCCTATATATTTCAAAAAATATGGATCATAATATGTCGGATGAAATAAATCAAAATTTCCCTTCTTAAGTTCATGAATAATTTTTTTCTTATCTTTATGTCGATAAAGGGAACGATATAGACGGCCTCTCCCCGGGAATCTGATTCCCCAGATAAAATTATTAAAAGACACCTTGGGTGATTTTATGTTTGATAAAAAGGGCAATGTCTTTAAGTAAATATTCTCAGTCTCCTTGATGGGAAAAGAAAATCTAACTTTGTCATCTTTTTTAAATTCTCTCATTAACTCAACAAAATATCTTGAGATGCCACCAATTTTTTGTGTTTCGAATATTTGATTATCGTATAATATTTTCATGATATTATTCTAGAATTCTAATTAAAAAAAGGAGTAATCTCCTCGATATTCTCTCTAACCCAAGTATTTAATCTACTTACTCCCTCTTTAGGCGAAATTGTTGGTTCCCATCCGAAGTCTCTTTTCGCTTTAGAGACATCCATTACACAGATTTTTTGATCTCCTGGTCTCCATGTATCCCATCTTTTGTCAAACTTATTGTTATTTTCAGTTTCAATGTGATCAATTAGATATAATAGGGACATCGTATTGTTGGGCCCGCCTCCAACATTATAACACTGACCTGCTGTTGTTTCTATGTTCTGATGGGCCATATCATAAGCTTTTATCAAATCCTCTACCCATAAAACATCTCTAACCTGTTTCCCATCGCCATAAATTGTAATTGGCTTGTTTAAATTGTTGGCGATAGTGAACCATGCAACCCAACCTTGATCTTCTACTCCAAATTGTCTCTTTCCATAAATACATGATTGTCTTAGGACAACAGTCTTT
Source organism: Candidatus Woesearchaeota archaeon (assembly GCA_964516745.1). GTDB lineage: Archaea > Nanobdellota > Nanobdellia > Pacearchaeales > GW2011-AR1 > JAGVXH01. The sequence continues at coordinate 216,927 of CAZEYD010000001.1, read as the reverse complement.
AATTTAAAAATTCTGTTATAATCTCTAACGTATTGATCAGCACAACCCTTTGAACATCCGTATGGACTATGAAAGTCTAATAGCCTATCTTCAGTAATTCCTGTTGGCAAATTTTCATAAGCATATTCGTCACCATTATCTACTACTCCTAAATCCTCCATACTACCATAGACTTTATTCGTAGAAGAATAAATTAACGTTGGATTATTACCAGTTTTTTCTTTAGTTTTTCTAAGAGATTCTAATACATTAAATGTTCCAAAAGCATTAATTCTAAAATCTTCTCTTGGGTCTGTAATAGATGTTGTAACTGCAACCTGTGCTGCCAAATGTAAAATTAGATTAGAGTCTTCCATTAATGATTCTAATTTGTGTAATGTATTGACTTCTGTTATATCTCCTTGTACAAAATAGATTTTTTCAGGATATTTCGTTTGTAAATATTTTAAGTTAGCTTGAGTGCCTTTTCTACTTAGATTATCATAAATAACTACTTTGTTGCCCTGTTTTGCGTAAAACTCTGCGGCGTTTGTTCCAATAAAACCAGCTCCTCCGATAATTAATATTTTCATCTTTTTAAAAGAAGAAAGGGCTTTAAATATTTAATTATTCTAAAAGAATTTGATGCTTAACTTTATATTGAAATTTTGAATAAATTTAAGTACTTTGACAGCTGAAGAAAAATATGAGATATGTAATGACTGATGATAATGGTCTAATTGGAACTGGCTATATTTGATGGATTAAAATGTGATATAGAGGGTGGAGAATTCTCAATCATAAAATATTTTTCCAATCATCCGAGTAAATTCATCTTCAAAAAGGGTGTGATGGAATGGCATTTCTCAAAAGGGAATAAAAGCCAAAAAAAATATTCATAAACTTCATTAAATTTCTAAAAGAAAACAATTACAATTATTATTTCTACTTACCAAATAAACCAAGAAAGAAATTAAATTCTAAAAATGAAATAAAAAAAAATTATCTTTGATAATTTTTCTGCAAATCTATATACTAATATGTTTTACTTTGAAAAGTTATGAATTAGATTTTATTTTCTTTACCCAATAACTATTTGTTAATTTATTTTTCATCTCTAGCGTAAACATTTTTGAATACTTTTCATACCACTTCTTTAAGTTCTTATCATTTATCTCGGAGACATCGTTAATTATTACTATTGGAAATTGTTTATGCAAATCATCTAGGGGGGTATTAGTTTTTTCTACTATCGGAATTTGTCCCAAAATCAAAGATTCCCATGTCCGGGGGCAATCAAGGCCGTTACCAACTGGTGAAAAATTAAAAGCAAATCTTTTCTGAAGTTTCCACAACTCTGTGCGAGATAGTCTCTGTTTCTGAAAATATACATTTTTGTTTCCCTTTAATAAATCATGTAATTCTTTTCTTCGAGAACTTGTATAATTCAAATGAAAATTGACAAGGACTTTCATTTGGTTATTGTTCCTCATTTGAACAATCTTATTCAGCTCACTTTCTTGTTGTTTAGCATCTTTTTTTTGCTCTTGGAAGTATGGACTAGAAATCAGTATATGTAAATCTAGACCTATGGGAATAATTGTTACTTTGTTATCTAGTATATCATTGTTTTGTGCAAACCAATGAATTAGATATGGATTTTTCAATACATCCTTAAGGGTGGATGATGAGAAATCTGAATCTCCAGTAACAAGAATAAATTTTTGTTTTATCTTTGGTAAAAGTTTGTTTAAAAAATATTTCGACTCGTCTGTTTTAACATATATGACATTATCTATTTTTAGTTTTGTATTAATTCTTCTATATGTTAAATATCTGAATAGGTAATTTAATGTCAATAACTTCGATAAAAAATATTACCCGTTTGTTAAAAATTTAAAATATAAATATTCACTTTATGGACATAGACCCATTCGAGTAACAACAAATAATGATTCCAGAGAAACGAATATAAAAAGACATAAAAAATATCCAGGGATTTATTCAATATTAGAAGGGAAATTTATTTCTTCTCCTTTGGTTGCAAAAAAAATAATAGAAATGGTGAAATATGACTTCGATTTCTAAGGTGAATATTGGATTAATTGGATTCGGGAATTGGGGTAGGAAATATTTTGAAACCTTGGAAAACATTCCAAAGGCAAATTTAAAATATATCTATACAAACAACAAAAAAAATTTTCTCAACAATCCCAATTTAATTTTTACAAATGATTACGATGATATATTCTCAGATCCAGACATTAACGCAGTAATAATTGTAACACCACAAGAAACTCATTATAAAATTGCTAAAAAAGCATTATTGGCAGGGAAAAATATTTTGCTAGAAAAACCAATGTCATCTACCACAAAAGAATGCCTAGATCTAATAAATATTGCAAAGAAAATGTCTAAAACTATCACTGTGGGGCATATTTATATACATAATCCATCAATAATCTCCATAAAAAAAACAATAAAAGAAGGAAAAATTGGACAGATAAAATATATTTATGCTGAAAGAACTGGAATAAGCAAAAATATGACATCTACTGGGGCAATGTGGGAGTTAGCTCCTCATGATATTTACATTATAAACTATTTACTTAATGACTCTCCATTTGTAAAATATGCAGAAGGAAGCTATACAGATAATGTTTGCGACAATGTATATATCTCATTAAATTATCAGAGAAACATTAACGTATCTATTAGAGTAAGCAGAATAGACCCAAATAAATCTAGAAAGATGATTATTGTCGGAACTTGTGGCTCAATCGTATTTGACGAACTAAGAGAAGATAAAATAAAAAGATTCAATAAAGAAGGAATACTACAACCATATAAGAACGAAAAAAACCATCAAACTCCATTATTTCTTCAATGTATAAGTTTTATAAATTCAATTGAAAATACATTGAAACCAATTGTAACTGGAGAAGATGGGTCTGAAAATGTTAGGGTATTAGAAAAAATACAAAAACATATGGAAGAATCTAAAATTATTAACTAAAATTATCTTTATGAAGAAACTAATCAATATATTTCGGTGAACTTTCTTTTAATTGGAGTTTATATATTTTTCATACAAAAACTCTTTAAAGGTCTTTATTTTATTTTTGACATGGAACACAATGGAGTCTATTTGTACAAAGGATTACCAATCATTGCAAGAATAGGAATCCATGAAGCTACTATGAAGTTTATAAATGATAAATTTAAAAAAAACACAAAGATACTAGTTGTTGGTTGTGGTGGTGGAGCATTTGAGAAAAGACTATTAGAAAACGGATTTAAGGATATTAATAGTTCAGACATTATAATAGAAAACTATGAATTAGATGATCCAAATGTAGATTTTATACAGACAGACCTAAACAATGATTTTTCAAATTCGTTCAAGGATAAATTTGATTTAATTGTTGCCATAGAAGTGATTGAACATTTATATTCAACTTTTAATTTTTTATCGGAATCTAGAAAACTATTGAATGGTAAAGGGAAAATTATTTTTTCCACTCCAAATTTACATGCGAACAGTTCAATATTAGTAAATAGTCTACTATTCTATCCAAATTATTTTGTTGGCAAACCAGGTATTTATGGACATGTAAATCCTATCTTATATGGTGTGCTAGAATATCTATGTGATGTTACTAAGATTAAAATAATAAAGACTTTTTCATTAAAAGGTGTTGGAGAAAAATTATCAATAGTTAGGCTTTTCAAATTGTTCATTAAGAAAATTATGATGTTTCCAATCATAATTTATAGTTTTTTTAAAAATAGAAAAAATGAACTTAAAAATTTGAAGCATGAAATTGCGATTTACGTATTACAAAAAAATTAAGTTTTACTAAAACCATTTAAACTCATTTCTCTTATATAAGATATGAAAAGAAAAATCAAAATTAGAGGCGAATTCCATTGGGATTTCAAAGATTTCTTTGTGACAAATATTTTGTCTAAAAAACATAAATTGATTAGAGTAGAAAAGAACCCCGATATTACTATTGGTCTTGTCGAACCCACTCCTTTAACATCTGAATTTAGAAAATCTCCAAAAAAACTATTAGTTTCAGGAGAAAATTTATATTACAAAATTAATCTGTTTAAATTATTAGAATATTTTACTAAAAAAACAGGAATCAAATTGGATGTACTTAATAAGATTATTCCAAGGAGAGTTTTGAATATAAGTTTGGGTTTAATGAGAAGACAGTATTATAATTATGTAAAAAGTTTATCTAAGAAAAAATCTATTAATGAATATGCAATAATTTGTAATGATATTAAAGGAAGCAATATATTGAATTTACCATTCTTTTTTCAAGTAAATAAGATAGTAGATAGTTTTGATAGATTAAAAAATAAAAGCAGGACTGATTTAAGTAAAAGAAAAAAGTTTTGTTGTATTATTTTTGGGAATGGATCCGCTTTTGATAGAATAAGCTTCTTTGAGCAATTATCTAAATATAAAAAAGTAGATTGTTTTAGTGGTACAAAATATGCTAATGCAAAAAGCGAACTTCTTTCAAACTTTTGGGAAGATAATTCAGAATTTTATTCTCAGTATAAATTTGTGATTTGTTTTGAGAATTCATTTAAGCGTGAATATATTACGGAGAAGTTGCCAAATGTAATGTTGGATGGACCAATACCAATTTATCGTGGTGCCCAGAATGTTAATGAATATTTTGATACTAAATCATTCATTAATTATGATGATTATGGGAAATCTTATGCTAAAATGATTGAGAAAATTATAGAATTAGATCAAGATGATGTTAAATACAAAGAATTTGTTAGTAGGCCCTGGATGAATAAAAAGAATATATTAAAGATGGATAAAAAACAGAAAGAATTGAAGATGTTTTTGGATAAGATGATAGATAAAGATTAATAAATTTAATTTGTCTAAGAATAAGTTTAAATATATAGGAATCTTTTTTTTTATATGAGATATATTATGACCGGTGATAATGGATTAATTGGGACATTTTTGGATAAAAGGTTATTAGAGAAAGGTTATGAGAAGGTTTCTGGCATTGATTTAAGGAAGGGGAAGGATATTCTAGATATAAAAGATACACAAATATATAGAAATATTGATGTTATGTTTCATCTTGCAGCTCAATGTAAAATTAACAAATCGATTTCTGATCCTTCAATTTGTCATAGAAATAATACTGATGGGATATTCGAGGTAATGGAGTTCTGTAGAAAAAATAATATTAAAAAGATAGTTTATTTTTCTTCATCTAGAGTTTTAAGTAATGAAAGAAATCCATATACCGCTGCAAAGTTATATGGAGAGGAGTTATGTAAAGCTTATTACGATTGTTATGGTATTGAGTATATTATTATTAGACCATCTACTGTATATGGTCCAATGGATGATAGAACACATAGACTAATAGATATTTATATTAGATCTGCTATAAACGATAGAGATTTGGAAGTATATGGGGATCCAGATCTTAAAACCTTGGACTTTACATATGTTGATGATTTTGTGAATGCCATATTTTTAATATTAGATGGAGGATGGAACAAAGAATACAATATTAGTGGGAGAGAAGAGTTCAAGGTTCATGAACTAGCCAAAATGATTATCTCAAAATTAAATAGTAATAGTGAAATAATAATAAAGAATTCTGAAATTGCTCAACCACAGAAAGTTAGGCTGGATACTAGTATGCTTGATAACTTGGGATATATTCCAAAAGTTAATTTAGAAAGGGGAATCGATTTGTGCATAAATTTTTATAAAAAATTATTTAATTAAATTTACAAGATTCTGTTGCACCAGGTATTTTTTCCCAATCTTTGTTTTCTCGTAGTTTTTCATTTAATCTCCAAACTTCTTCCAATAAGTATGGTCTATAATGTTTTTCTCTTGCTAAAAATATAAGAGCATTTAGATCTTTTGGAAAACATTTCCCACCGAAACCTAAATTTCCGTCTGGTCCTGGGACATCAATATTTCTTCCAATTCTATTATCTAGAAGTATAGTGTTTTTTATTGTTTCGTAATTGATATTCAATTTTTTACAAATTTGGTTTAATTCGTTTGCTATAGCAATTTGAGATGCTAATATTACATTCGCACTATATTTGATCATTTCTGCTGTTTTATTATCTGTTAAGATGTAATTCGCATTTGGGAATATTCCCTTATAGAGTTTTGTAATTTTTTGTTTTAAAATTTCATCATTAGATCCAATAATAATTCTGTTTGTATTATTCATGTCTTCTAACGCGTTTTTTTCTCTTAAAAATTCAGGGTTAAATGCAAATGTATATGGATATCTTTTTTCTAATTCATCAGTGGTCCCTGAAACGGCAGTTGATCGGATTACGATACTAGGACAGGTTTGATATTTGTCGGTATATATTTTTAAAAGATCTAGAGAGTTATAAATTGCGGAATAATCTATTTCACCACTATGTTTCATTGGAGTAGGAACCGCAACAAAAATTATTTCTGATTCTTTGGCTAAATGGATTAGACATTCTTCATTATTGTATGGTTGTTTAAATTTGTCATAAGCTAAAATATCATGCTTTCTGCTCAATATTTTAGCAGTAGTTCCACCGACAAATCCCATCCCAATAAATCCTATCTTCATATTGTAAGGAGAAGTTATGTATTTATATATCTTTTGAAAAAAAGAGTTTGTAAATTTTTAGGTCTCTATTCCCTTCTTATTCTCTTCTGATTTTTATTTTTATTGCATTTTCTATAGGTGTTTCTGAAGCTAGTATTAAATATCCTCCTCCACCGGCTCCTGAGAGTTTCCATCCCTTAACTCCGTCGTTTTTATATTTTTCAATTATTTCATGAATCCATTGAGGGCATGTTGATGGGAACATTTTTATTTGTGCATCGAAACTATTTCTAAAACCTTTTGCGAATTTTTCAAAATCATTATTCCTTCAAAAGATTTTTTCCCAAGATTGCTTGATATTCCACTAATCATTGAAGTCTTTGGTACGAATATGAATTATACTATCTCTTCTTTATCTCCAATACAGTTATTGTAACATTTACATTTGCTTATACTTTTTAATTTTTTATAGAATTTAGGAATTGACTCAAAACAAAAACCGTTCTAGTTTAGGTTTTTTATATTTATAGAAGTTTATAGATAGAAATATTATATTCTCTAATACTTGTTTTAAAATTATTTAACTTAAAGGTCTTTGTTTTTTGAAAGTTTAATTGTCTGAAGGATTCACAAGACGCCCAGTTTTGTTCTGTAAAAAAGATAGGATCATAAATGACTAAAGATGCATTGTTCTTTTTTAATAATTCAAAATATTCTTTAGAACATAGTCCGCTATTTGGTAATGGCGGTATGAAAGTCTCACCCGTGTAATATGTTGCTAGCCAAGGAATATTTGTTATTATTGATGGGCTACCCATATTATTCAGTTCTTCATAAATTGAGTGATTATAAACACCCTCAGCGTCTGGCATTAATGCAAAGTTATCGATATTAAAATTACTATTTAGGATGAATGGAGGGTGGTCTCTAGAGGTTTCATATAATTGATTAAATGTTAAAAGCAGTCCAATTAAAACAATTATATATATTATCATTTTTCTTTTTGATTTTAGTAGTTTATTTATTGTATTGGCTTCGATAATAATTAAAAATATTAAAATGAAACAACTATATCTAGATATTGAAACAAAAGGAAAATTGAAAAATAACATTGAAAGAAAACTGGCTGTAAACATATAAATTATAAAATTGTCCTTTTTAAACCATTTATTAGGATTTTTAATAAAAGTAATAACATTCCCTCTTTTTTGAAATAATATTAAAGTTGTAAGAATTAATCCAATTAATGAAAGATATGAATTTCTAAATATCATTACGCCAATAAGTTTATGGAATTGAAATCCAAATTTAATTATTCCTGAATGTGTAAATTGTGAAGGTGGTAAAGGATTATATAAAATAAATGTAATTATAATAACTACAATATAAATGAAAATAATATCAAAATAAAAGAATTTTGAAAATTTTACTTTGTTTTTTAATGCTTTAAAGAAAACATACCCAATATAATGAAATAAAAAGAAAAAAGCAATCATAACTGGTTGAAATTGTCTAGAACCTAATAAGAAGAGTAAAGAGATTGCAAACAATATTAAATTAATGACTTTATTTTTATTTTTATATAAATAATTTATATAAAAATAACTACAGGCTAGTGTGAAAAATATCATAAATTGCTCAGGATATAGATTTCTACTAAAAGAAATAAAATCTAGCGATAAAGAAGTTAAAACAGTGGCCCAAAGGGCAGTTTCTGTAGAATAAATTTTATTTGTTAGGAGAAAAACAAATAATAATATCAATATTCCGAAAAAAAAGTATGAAAGTCTTATATTTAGTATTGTCTTTTGAAGTGGTTTAAATGCAAGATGTGCCCAACCGAACATTTGTGGAGGGATAATACTTAAGATTTTAAAGGATTCATCATATTGTCCTTTTGTCAAAATACCTGCTAAATATTTTCCTAAAGGAGGGTGATTCCAAACATACTGTACTCCATCTTTAAATCCCTGATGATGAATTTTAAGAGAACTGACTGCAAAGATTGCATCATCCTCACAAAAGAAGGGATAGTTTAGATTATAAAATCTGAAAAAGACTCCGAAGATTATCGAGAGAATAAGTATAAATATTAATATTTTTTTTAAAGTGATTTTCATTTGGTGATTGTTTTTTTCAATTTAATAGAAAAAAGGATAGTTCTTTTTATAAATTTTATTCTAGCTCTTATGCCGTCATTCCATGCCGATTTCCCATAAATTCTTTTTCCAAAAAGTACTGGGAATTTTATAATCTTATAATTTTTTTTCTTTGCCAGATAATACATATACAGGTCAAAAGAGAAGTCTTTTGGTGGATTTTTCATTAATTCAAGAAGAGAATTATGAAATAAATTTGGTTGTGCATTTATATCGTAAAGAAATTTTCCTAAATATACTGTTTCAATAGTTGACATTCCGAAAGTAAAAAAAGAATCTGTAATTGGTCTGCCATAACGTTTTCCTTTAACATAAGTCTTTTTAGGATTATTGCTTTTTGTAATTATTTCAAGTGCTTTTATTGTGTCTGCTAAATCTGTTTGCATGTCTGCATGGGTCCAACAAATAAATTCTCCTTTTGCCTGTTTTAATCCTTGAAAAATCCCGTTACCATATCCAATATTTTTCTTAATTTTAATGGACCTTAAGAAAATATATTTATTAGATAATTTTTTTATTACTTCGCTTGATTCATCATTTGACCCATTGTTTACTAGAATCAATTCAGCATTAATATTTTTTTTTATTACTTTGTTAAATCTCTTTACAATTAATGGTATATTCTTCTCCTCATTATAACATGGCACTATAACCGATAAATCTATTCTCTTCATATTGTAAAATACCTTTTCCATAAGCTAAAATTCTTGTAATCTTCTTCGCTAATGTTTGTTGGTTTAATTTCGTTATTTATAAAATACTCCAGTTTTTGATAATCATATAGATCTTTTGGTGTCCCCCAGCCTAGATAATGATCAACATCAAAAATAATCGACCTTTTGCCCATTTTCTTTAAAAAAATTGGAATAGAGTCGACATAAAACTCATTGTTAATTCTATAATTTTCGGAAATCATTAATTCTGTTGCGTTGATGAAATCCTTTGCTCTTTTGAAAGAAAAACTTGCTATAACGGCATGGTCATTATAAGGATCTTCAGAAATTGGAATTTTTATGGACATGTCTTTTATTGTTTCAAGATCTTCTTCAAGAACACACCATCCCCATGCTTTTGGATTTCTTTGCAATGTTTCTTTTTTAGTAAAAGTCCAGACAATGCAATCGACACTTTCATCTTTAGATAATTTCTCGTATTTTTCCTCATCATATAAATAACCATTGTCACATGCTGCAATAAATAAAGGTTCTTCGGGAATTAGAAAAGGTTTTGCTAGCATGCAAGTACAGGCTTGACCTTCGGTTGTTTTTTCAACAGGAATTATAATTGCAGAAGGGATTTCTTTCTTTATGATTTTGTCGATTTGATAATCTTCGATATGCTCTTTTCTAACAATAAAGATCCATTTATCACTTTTTGGCATATCTCTTATAGCTTTAATTATCATTGGCACCCCTGAAACTGGAATCAATGGTTTTGGAAGAACATAACCCTCTTTATCGAAACGACTTCCAAGTCCTGCCATGGGAATTATATTTGCCATTATTCCCAATTATTTGCATAATTTATTGCTGTCATTATTGCTGTTGGCTCGAAGTTAAAACTCCTCATTTTTTCTTTGTATGTTTCTATATCTTCTGGTCTACTCCATCTCTCTGGACAGACAAGGCAAGTCTTAAATGGCTTTAGTTTCTCAATTACTCCTTCATCTAATGGAAGCTTAGTATTTGTATCTATCCAGACCCAATCAGCTAATGGTAATCCGTTTTTTACCTGAGATTCGACCATCTCGATTGGCTCCGCTTCGGAAAAGCGAATAGCTATTTTTTTAAATCCGTCTTTTCTTGTGGCCTTGTAGATGAATGGAAACTCGCAATCTAACAGGAAATAGTTTTCAATATTATGTTTTTTCGCTAGCTCTATGACTCTGTCTTCATAACCAGCTTCTTTTATGTTAAAAATCACAAAAGCATGATTGAAATTCATAAGATATTCTTCTAATTCATCATATTTTTTTTCAGGGTCTATTGTATTATGGTTTAGAAATAATTTGTTCCCGAATCCTCTAACGTCTATTTCAACTCCATATTTTGAAGGAATGCTTCTTAATTCTTCTATTGTATTAACTCTATGAATTATTATCATTTTGTCCATAGTATTTGTTTGCTCCATGCTTTCTAAAGAAGTGTTTTCTTAATAAATCTTGGGGCAATGATCTTATTTGATTGTTTAATGCAATTGTTTTCATGTTCATTGTTGCAATGTTTTCCAAGACAACTGAATTATAAATCGCAGAGTCTAAATCCTTTCCCCAAACAAATGGTCCGTGTCCAAAAACAAGGCATGCTTCTATTTCCTTTGGGTTTATACCTTTTTGTTTAAAATGATTACAAATAGCTATTCCTGTATTTCTTTCATAGTTATTCTCTATCGCCGACTGTGGAATCTTTGGAATTATTGGGATATTTCCGTTGAAATGATCCGCGTGAGTTGTTCCTAGGCATTCTATTGGCATATTAGCTTGTGCAAAAGCTGTTGTATTTTCTGAATGTGTGTGAATAATTGCGTTTGCTTCTGGAAATTGTTTGTATATTTCTATGTGTGTCCATGTATCTGAGCTTGGTTTTAGATTCCCTTCAACGATATTTCCTTCTAAATCTAAAACGACAATATTATCTGGAGTCAGATTTTCATATTTTATTCCGCTGGGTTTTATTGCAATCAAATTCTTTTCTCTATCAATTGCGCTGGCATTCCCCCAAGTAAATAAAACCAGTTTATGTTCAACTAGTTTTTTATTTGCTTCGCAAACTTGTTTTTTTAGATTTTCTAACATTGTAATTTGTAGAGATTATTTATTCATAGAGAATGAAGCTATTTTTTTAAGCCCTTCTGTTGTTTCGTTTAATTCGTAAAATACTAGATTATTGAATTTGTAATGGCCATAAGGGAAATCTCTTGTTAGATCTGTTATTATTTTGTGAGCTTTTTTGTAATTATCAAATAGTCCAAAAGATATATGGGGGATTAATATATCCCCTACAAACGGATATCCATATTTATTAATATTGTCCTGTAACGGCTTGCTTAGTAGTTTATAGGATTTATCATATCTTTTTGGCACTTCATTTATTCTATATTTGCTCATTAATTCTAATAAGTCTTTTTGGATTTTTTTTATATTATTCTTTCTATCCTTAATAGAGAGAAAAATAGACTCTTTTCCTGATATAATATCCTTTCCGAAATTGTCTATCTTCAAGATTTCTATCGGTATGGGTAAATATTTTTTACAAATACTTTTTATCTCTTTAGAAAACTTATCGCCTAAAAAGTCGTGAAAATATCCTATATAAAGTGTAGAGTGTGGAGGATCTTGTAAATAAAGTTGATTGCCAATTTCTTTAAATATCTTGTTTTTAATATTTAAAACTTTATTTTTTATCTTTTTTTCTGGCTCTATGGTGATTACGTAGCATTTCATATTTTATTCATGTATAAAGGCTTTAAATATTTTTTTCATTTGGGGTTTTGAGAGATTTATATAAAGATGGTTATCTTTAGTTTTTATAATTTCCAGAGGTTCTAAGTGAGGGATGTTAATTTTGTGCCATTTGTCTTTTGGTATTTTATAGAATTCTCCTAGTAGACATTTGATTGCTACATTATGAGAAAAAACAAAGCAATTTGTTTTTATGTTTTTATGTAATAAAGATTCTAAAAAAGCGAACATACGTGTCTTTACATCAAGACTGTTTTCTCCATTTGGAAATTTTGGATCTTTCCCTTGTTCCCAGTCTTGTTTTATATTTTGAAAGTTTTTTTTGAGATAAGATATATCTTTTCCCTCCACATCCCCATAATCTATTTCGTTTAATAATGGATCAATTATAATTTCTGTTGAAAGAAGTTTTGCTGTTTCTACGGCTCTTTTTGATGGAGAAGATAAAAATATATCTTCTTTAGAAATCAGTTCTTTTATGAATTCAATATCTTCAGTTTTTGTTTTTTGAATTGATGGGTTTAATGTTTGTCCCAAGAAAAAGCCTTCTTTGTTAAGTTTTGTTTTTTGATGACGAATGAAATATATTTTAGTAGATTCATCAAAAAAATGTTTTTTGAATTGATTCTCGAAATCTTATAAAAATGAATAAAGAAGGTGATAATATTTGTCTTTCCAAGGCTTAAATTTATTTTTAGCTTTTTTGGTATTTAACATTTTTATAAATGGAAGATATAGTTCTTTATTTTTTGAGAAAAGTTCAAAATATTTGGTTAATAGTTTTTTTTGAGGTAAATGTTTATATTCGTGAGTTTTTAATTTAAGAAAATTTAACATACAGAATTTCATTATATGAAATGCGTATTCATATTTATCTTTGTTTGTCATTCTTTTATGTTTTACATTTTCTTTGATTTCTTTTCCTATAAATTCATACTCTCGATACGATATACTATTATCATTTAAGTCTGTTAAATATTCTGATATTCCCCTTCTGGAATTAAAAAAATAGTTTGGTTGTAATTTATTTACGGGATAAATTTCTAACATTGGTGTTTTTTTGTATATTAATGCTCTTTGCCAATCAATACATGTAAATGGACTTTTGTTACAATGTTCTATATGCCTTTTTATATCATATACCATAAGATGGAAAACTACCGTTTTTTTATAATTGAATTTTAAGGGGCCAAATGTCGTATTTATTTTCATGTCGTATCCCCATTTATTTTTCAATGGCTTTCTTATTTCTTCAAGTGAATTTATTAAATCATCGAACTTTCCCTTAGTTAATTTATCTAATATAACAACTAAGTCTATATCTGAAATTCCCTCTAATCCTCCTTTCTCTGCAAAAGAACCTACGAGTGTTAATGATTTAATGTAATCTTTGGTTTCTAATTTATTAAGAAGATGTTCTCCAATAAAAATCTTTAATGGTTCCCCTCTTATTTGTTTTGTGGGTGTTTTTAAATTATAAATAGTTTTACGAGGCGTTTTTGAATTTAAAATTGTTGATCCAGAAACAATATATTTTGAGTTTATAAGATTTATATTAGATTCTTTCACTCCACCATCTAAACAAATTTCAAAACGATGGCTTTTCTTCAGAATTTGAAGTTGTTTTAATATAGAAAATGTTGATTTATTCATCTTTTGTCCAGAATATCCAGGATTATCTATTCCTAAAACCTGGATTAGATTTATTTGCCTAAGTAGGTTTTTTGGAAGTTGTAATTTGTTTTTTGATAAAATACAAAATCCTACTTTTCTTTTTAATTGTTTTATTTTTTTTATGTTTTCTTCCAAGGGTTCTTTAGAAGTTGAATGAATGATTATATAATTTGAAAAGGGAGCAACTTTTTCTATCCATTTAGATGGATTGTCTGACATTATGTGTGTCATTGTTTTGAATTCTGGAAACCTTCGTTTTATTTCATGTCCAATTGAAAGATCAACTTCATCTGTATCTTTTTTAAATGTATTATCTATTAAATCTAGATGTAGCCAATCAACATAACCGCCGACATGCTTCATTATTTTATCAAGATTCTCTTTTTTTTGTAAATAGATAGCTACTCCTACCTGTTTCGTATTTTTGAATGTTATATTTCTGTGAAGTGTGTAACTTAACATAAAGAAAATACTTGCTGTAAAAAGTCTTAAGAATATATAATTAGAAAAATTAAAAGAATAGAAAAGTTCTATAATAATTAGATTAAGTGTATAAACAAATGTAGCAATTGATATAAAAAAGGCGAATGTTTTTAAGCTATCCCTTTTCTTAACTTTAAAATTGAATTTTGTATTTATATAAAAAGCAAATAGCATTGAAAGAATGAAGCCTAATAGCATTAAGATTTTTGTATCAATTAAATCTCTAAATAACAGGATAGTTCCCAGTTCAATAATTATTGAAAGAACTCCGATTAAAAAATATCTCAAGAAATATCTGTATTTATATATTTTATAGTTGATATTTTTAATTATAAATGTTTTTGAGAAAACGAAGTATTTGCTTCCTAAATAATTAATTATGGTGGTGAATCCGATTACTATAAAATTTGCTAAAAATATTGGAATACCAAAAAAGACTTGTCCTCTAAGAAACAGTAAACCCGCAAATAATGAGAAGGTATATACAAAGAAATATTTTGAGATTTCTACTCCATGTCTTTTTGCTTTAGATTTAAATGTAAATGTTTTATTTAGATAGAACCCAAAGAGAGTTCCAGAAATATATCCTGAGGCAGAAGATAAAAGATAATTTAAATTTACTAAAGTAAAAAGAGTATAAAACAAACCATAATTAATGATTGTAGAAAACCCTCCTATAATACAGAATTTGATAAAAGATTCTTTGTTCTCATTTAATAGTGACTTTATCATCTAAATAATCCGGATATTCTGATTATAAATGTTTTGATTTATATTTCCTTAATATAAAATTTCTTTAATTTTTTTTTGTATTAAGAAAATATTATTTTCTTCTAATTTTTATTTTGATTGCATTTTCTATAGGTGTTTCTGAAGCTAGTATTAAATATCCTCCTCCACCGGCTCCTGAGAGTTTCCATCCCTTAACTCCGTCGTTTTTATATTTTTCAATTATTTCATGAATCCATTTAGGACATGTTGATGGGAACATTTTTATTTGTGCATCAAAACTTTCCCTAAAACTTTTTGCGAATTTTTCAAAATCATTATTAATTATCCCTTGAAAACATTCTTCTGCCGCTTGAGATAAAGATCTAGCATTTTCTTCATTTATATTAGATTTATCAAATATAAAATAATCGTCTTTTCTAGGTTCTAGTTCAATTAAATAAATTCTTTCTTCTATCCATTTTAATATATTTTCATCTAATATATTATTCATTTTTATTGGCCAGTGTTTTTCTTTGAAGAAAGAATATGTTAGTCCGGGGACCATTATACCAATAGAATCTTGTGCTCCAGCGGTCTCTTTTTCTTTAACACCTGGTGGATTATCAAAGCAAAATAATATGTTTGCCAAATGTTTTGGGTCTCCTTCAGGTAACGTGTTTCCCCACAATTTTATTGCTCTATTTCTTGTAGATGATGCCATTCCGCTTTTGAAATTAAAGTGATGATGTGGTTCAATTGATATGGTTAATACAGGGCCCGGAAAATATTTTGATACATATGGTTGATCTAGCCATCCTCCAGCCAAATCTATCCGATATGGGATTTTAGATTTTATTGCCTTAATTTGTGTAGAACTTCTCCCTGTTATAGATCTTTCAAGGAAAATGACCTTATATTCTATTCCAAGCTTTTCACATAATTCTTTTTTATCAGGAGTATTTCCGTCATAATTAACAATAAACATGTCTGGCATTATCTCTCTTAATTCATTTTCAAAATCTAACATTCCAGACCCTGATGATATAAATGCATTTTTTACACTTTTTAATTGACTTACTATCAATAATCTCTCATCTTCGCTAAATGTTGGTTTTGCATGTTTTAATTCTAATACGGTCTTATCAGATCCTACTGCAACATATAATTCTCCGAATTCAGCTGCCTTATTTAAAAATCTTATATGTCCGGCATGAAAGCAATCATAACATCCACTAACAAAAACCTTTTTCATGTAATTAGATAAATATTTCCATTTATAATAATTATGGATTAATACTACATGTTTTGATTATGTTAAAAACCTATAATCCAAAATTTCTGATTACATTTAATAGAATTTGATATTCTTTAATAAATTTAGAACCCTTATCTGTTAATATAAAGTATCTAAATTTAGAATCTTTACATTCTTTGATTAATTTTTTTTCTATTAACTCGTTTACATAATCATTAAACATTTGTGGTGATAAATTTGAGATATGTAAGAGGCGTGTGTATCTTATATTTCTATTATTTTGTATACTATTTAGAATGTCTTTTATTATCTCCAAACGTTCCCTTCTTTTAGCCATTTTTTTTATTTGTAAGTTTTGATATCGAAATTAAGAAAGACATGAAGAAAAGTATATTTGTTGTATAAATAAGGAGATTGAATAATGAATTAAGATTTGTATATAAGTATGCAAAGAGATGGGATACCCAAATCATTAATCCTAGAAAAAGCGTTAAGAAATAATATTTAGAAATCTTATTTCTTTGTTTTTTATCTAAACAATTGCTTAGGCTGATAATAGTTAAGCTTGTAAATAATAATATTTGGAATATATAAAAAAGATAATTCATTTTAAGTACATAATTTAGTAAAACTATAATAAATGATAATAAATAAATGATAATTGTCTGCATGTTTAAGAAAGAACGGTGTCTTTTCTTCTTGTCAATATATTTCCATACAAGACTGTATAATAAGAATAAACTTGCAACTATGATGAAGAAATTTGACAAATGATTTATAATTATAAGATATAGTTGGTTATAATATGAACTATTTAATGGATTTGATATACCTCCCAATATATATCTGGTTATAAATGAGATACCGTAGAACAAAAACGAATTTCTAAAATATCTTAATCCTTGATGGTCGCTGAGTTTAAACAATCTATCTGTTTTTAGTACAATAATAGCACAAATTAAACAAATTGATAAAGCATAAACTACTTTTGATAATTCTTTTGTTGCAAATATAAAATCATATATCATATAATAAAATGGATTTTAAATTATTTAAGGCTTTATACTTTATGATATTATGTAGTTGAAATATATATTCTTGTTTCGTGGTTTTTATAAAGAACTTTTTATTGTGTGAGATATGAAAAGAATATTAGTTGTGAGTATTTGGATGCTAGGTGATTTAGTATGAATGGATTATCTATTTATCATACTAACTTGTTACGTATTGAAGAGCGAATTAATAAACTTGAAAAGGAGCTAGGAGCAGAAGGAAAGGTAGATAAATGTGATAAATATATTTCTTCTAGAATTAAACAAATCGAAAGTTTAAAAAGTAATGGAGTTGTTTTGAATAGTGAAGATAAGTGTTCAGGATGTGATGGTTATAAGAAAAACTGTGATGAGTATATTGTTCATTGATTGAAGCAATTTTAAAAATGTCAAAAAAGAAAAATTAAGCTAGGGAAACTACAAAGAATTTTAGGACTTCTATTAAAAATGGATAGAGAAGTAACCCAAAAAGCTATTTAATTGGATTTATAGAAAGGATATGATTCTTTTCACTCTCAACCTAGGAAGAGGGATTACCAAACTTTCAAGGAGTAGTCCTACATATGGGAGACATAATTAAAATATAAATATTTATATAACTTATTTTATTTTAATTATGATATTAATAAAAATTAAACAAACAAGAATGGAGATTATAAAATGAAAATTGTGGTTCCTATGGCAGGGAAAGGGTAAAGGTTTGTTGGCTGGGTTCATCCGGATTCACAAACCCCTCCCGGATGTACACTTAAGGATTTTAATTTAATTAATAAACTGAAAAGGAAGTTGAAATGATAATTAAAAAGAGGAATCTTGTATTAGCTTCTACAATAATAATTTCTTTTATATCTTTATTTATTCTTTTGGGTATTTACGGTAATCCCTTTTTTTGGGACTTTTCACTTCTGTTTGATGGGGCATATAGGATTTCTTTAGGGATATTCCCTTTTTTAGATTTTGCGATGTTGCCCATCCCTTTGTCTTTTTTTCTGCAAGCCTTTTACGATGTACTTTTTGGGGCTGGGTTGATTGCTATGGCAATAAATTCTATTGTGTTGGCGTCTATACTCTCTATATTATTTTATACTATTTTTAGAGAGCATTTTGGTGAGGTCTTTTCTATATTCTTGGCGATATCTCTGGGCTATTCATTTAATGGGATTCTCGCGTTTCCGTGGTATAATCAGTTAGCATTTTTCTTTTTTCTAGTAAATTTCTTTTTATTATATCAACAAAAAACTCATGGGATAAAAAATAACTCACTTCTAGTTTATTCATTTATTCTAACTATACTGTCGGTATTTTCTAAAACAGATATAGGGTTGATTCATTTTTTATTGCTTTCTGTTTATTTTTTTATCTCTTCAAAGAAAAAAGGTAAAGCTATATTTTCTTATTATATTTTTCCATTCTTGGCATCATTCGTTTTTATTAATTATTTTATCAGTACTCTTTCTAACTCTGTTTATTCTTCTTCTACCGGAGTTTTGTTCACTAAATTTATATCTGTATTCTCAATTTTTAGTTTGAATATTTTGTTGTTTTCTTTTGTAGTTTATTTTTTAATATCTTTACTATATCTTTTGAGTGTCTACAAATTTCATAATCTGGATGCTGAGTCAAAAAATATACTTTATCTGATAATATTTCTTAACTTATTGGTTCTTGGTTCTTCAATAACTTCTGGGCTATCTATGCAAACAAGAGTGATGGGACTGCCAATAACTTTTTTCTTAT
The DNA here is from genome assembly GCA_964516745.1 of Candidatus Woesearchaeota archaeon. GTDB lineage: Archaea > Nanobdellota > Nanobdellia > Pacearchaeales > GW2011-AR1 > JAGVXH01. The sequence continues at coordinate 197,803 of CAZEYD010000001.1, read as the reverse complement.
GTTATTCTTTTTTTAAAAGAACTTTGGTTAATAAAAGATTGAGGCTAACCAAAAAGTCATTAAAAACCACTGTGACTTTTTTCATTTTTTTATTATTATTTTCTCAATTTAATGGGATTGGAGCAAATTCTCAATATCAATTTTTCAAATCTCCATCTTTGCAAGCTTTTAATATATTCGGTCCAGAGGAATCGTCTTATTATGAAAAAGAGTCGATTGGATGTTATTCTGGATCTTTATTAGAGAAAGAATATATGGTGGATTTAAAGAAAATTAGGGAATATATAGGGAATGAAAGAGATGTTGTTATTCTTGGTCCCTATCAATTTTTATATTGCGACTATAATATTTCTCCTCCTCAGGAACTTCCGTTGTGGATGCATGAGGGACTAACTTATTCTAAAGAAAACCACTTTGATGAAATAAAAAAATATTTTAATGAAAACAAACCAAAAATAATAATTGAACAATTTGGTTCCAGTCCTCATACAAGACAAGAATTTATAGACTATTTAGAAAATATTGGCTATGTTAAAAAGGATACATTAAGTAACAAAGGTGGTAGTATAAATATTTTCTTTTTAAAATCATATAATAAACAAATAATCTAGATAGGGAACAAACAAACAAAAAATTTACTAGAAAAAAGAAAAATGCTAACTAATTATACCACGGGAACGCAAGAATCCCATTAAAAGATTTTTTATGTAAAAAAAATATGGAGAAAGATATAGTAAAATTACAGAATTTAGACAAATATTAAAAAGCCCTGGAAAGAATAGAAAGAGATGAGTCTCCTTTATTAATTCATAAAAACAAGGAATTGATATTATGATTTTTGTATGATTCCAAAATTGGAAGAAGGGTTTTAAAATTATTTGTTATGTTTATGAGGGAAATAACTTTCTTCAAAAATTTCAAGTTAAATCTACTTCGTTCATGAGGGGAATCGTCATTTATTTACAAAGCGTTTTGCTCAAATCCCCTAAAATTATTAGTTTTGAATATCTCTCTAGTCTTAGAATTATAATCCCGTTCGAATTGTGTAATCTTTGATTACACTCTGAGAGAAGTAGTTTTATTTAAAACCTTCAAACCTTACTCACTTGGTTCATGAGGGAAGGAGGATTCGAACCCCCGTAAGCATAAGCTAACAGATCTTGAGTCTGCCCCGTTTGACCGCTCCGGCATTCCCTCATATAATGTAAAGATAAAAAAGAGTATAAAAGAGTTACGGATTTATGCCATTTCATAACCTTTTTATACTATTCTCTCAAATAAAGAATATGTCCTTGTAGCTCAGTCTGGATAGAGCACTTCCCTCCTAAGTAAATCGGAGATTTTCGTTTTCCGTTCAAAGAATGAAGAAAGGAAGGGGTCGCAGGTTCAACTCCTGTCAAGGACGTTAAATACAATGTTACCAAGACAACACTTAATATATGGAACGCTGTTTACAATCTTATTTTATATAATATTTCCACAGACATCCTTGTTGTTTTTATTTATTTTGTGGCTTTCTACTTGGTTTTTGATTGATTTAGATCATCCGATTTATTTTACTATAAAATATAGGTCGTTAAATCCAGTAAGATTTTGGCAAGAATTTAAGATGCGAAAAGCGTGGCTTAAAACTTTATCTTTAAGTAAAAAAAGAAGATATAAATCAGGTATAATTATTTTTCATGGGATAGAATTTTTAATAGTTTTAGCTATATTATCGAGAATATTTGTGATTTTTAGTTATATTTTAATAGGATTTGTATTTCATCTTTTGTTGGATTGTATTCAATTGTATAAGGGGAAATTAGATATATTGACAAAAGTTTCTTTGATTTATACATTGATAACAAATAAAAAGAAAAGAGAATTGATATTGAAATGAGACAAGCTAAATTTTTAAAGGATGTCAGTTCTGATTCTAGAAAAGTGTTAAATAGGTTTATGGGAGGAGATTTTTCTGGGAATGTTGGCCAAGCTATAAAAAACTCTAGTTGGCAGTTGTCTACGAATGTAATAGCTAAAATTGGGTCATTAATGTTTACAATAATTTTAGCGAGATTACTAACTCCAGAAGTATATGGTTTGTATGGACTTGCATTATCTACGATTTTATTTCTAGGGGTTTTTTCTGATTTGGGGCTTGTCTCGGCTTTAATAACATTTATTTCTAAGACAATCGATAAAAATTCAAAGAAAGCTAAAGGCTATCTGTACTACATAACTAAATTAAAATTGTTTTTACTAAGTTTTGCATCGTTAATATTGATAGTGTCTGCTAGATGGATTGCAGATTCATATTATAATAAACCGATTTTTTATGCAATCTTAGCTGGTGCACTATATCTTCCAATTGTCCATTCGGGAAATTGGTTATCTAGTTTACTTATAGCTAAGAATAATTTTCGTATTACATTTTTTAAAGAACTTATATTGCAAATAACTAGATTGACTATCGTCCCATTATCAATAATTTATCTAATGAAAAGAGTTCTGGTGGTGGATGTTTTTTTGTTTTTTGTTTTTATTATTATATCAATATGTTATTTTATGACAACAATATTTCTCTTAATAAGACTCAAACAGACAAAATCAATAACAAAACAAAAAGCAGAGGTGTTAAATTCTGAAGAAAAGAAAGAAATGTATAAATTTGTAATTCCTTTATCTATAACTGCATTGTCAGGAGCATTTTTCGGATATATTGATATTATAATGCTTGGACGATATGTTGAATCTGCATTTATTGCCTATTATCAAGTGGCCTTTAATTTGATTGTATCTGCATCAGCTATCTTAGGTTTTATGGGTATTGCCTTATTGCCTATTTTTTCAAGAATTAAAAATAAAGAATCTATAAAATTGTTTAGAAAAAGTAGGTTAATTTTATTTTTAATTTCGATTTTGGCTGTGATATTTACTTTATTAGTCTCTAGATATCTTGTGTTATTTGTTTATGGTGCGGATTATCTGCCTGCTGTATTTTATCTTAGAATCTTTTCTTTGTTATTAATTAGTTTCCCAATGATAGAGTTATATGTTAGTTATTATACTTCTCAAAGAAGAACGGTTTTAATCGCCATTAGTTTGTTGTTATCTACTGTGTTGAATATTGTTTTAAATTATATTTTTATTAATATAGGTTTAAAATATGGGATGGATAAGGCGGTTTTGGGTGCGTGTTTTGCTACTATAATTAGTAGATATGTCTATTTAGGTATTTTGGGTATAGCACGAAAAATAAAAAGGTGATAGAACCATAAACACAAATTTTAAAAACCAAATTAATCTTTTTGTATTAATGTATGGGTAGTTTAAAGTAACCTTTCAGGTTTCATGGAAACAACTTGTCGCAGTGCATGGGTAGTTTAGTGGTAGAATCTTTGGCTTCCAACCAAATGACCCGGGTTCGAGCCCCGGCCCGTGCATTTTATTCCTTTTTACAAAAGATTTAAAACACTTGATTTTGTATTAGTGATATGAAATTTGGCAGTTGGTATGATAAAAATTATAAGAAAATTTTAGTTATACCTGCTATATTATTAATATTATCAATTATTTTTGTTGTTGTATTTTATTCTCAAACAGGCTTTATTTTTAATAAGGATGTTTCTTTGACTGGTGGGACCTCTTATTCTGTTCAAACTGATTATAACGTTGGTGAGTTAGAAAGTAAACTAGGAGAGGATTTTAATGATTTTTCAGTTCAAGGTATTTCTGATGGTTCTGGAAACCAATTGCAAGTTGTAGTTATGGTTCCTGAAGAAAATTCTGATGATATGAAAAATGAATTGGAGAATATTCTTGGTTTTAAATTAACTTTAAAAAACTCATCTGTTCAATTTACTGCATCTAGTTTGTCCGATGTGTTTTTTAAGCAATTGATGGTTGCTGTTATTCTGGCATTCTTTTGGATGGCTGCTGTTGTGTTCATTATTTTTGGAACTGGTGGAAAATTAAAATTTTGGGTTATTATTGGCAATTTGATTTTTGCAATCTTTTTAGGAAACTTCTTCTTAACAATTAATCCTATTTTGTCAAGCATTTTGTTTTTCCTTTTTGGGGGCAGCCTGATTTATATTTATGTCAAGAATTCTGTTCCTTCTTTTGCTGTTATGTTTTCGGCCTTTGCTGATATTGTTATGACTTTAGCTGTAGTGAATCTTATTGGAATGAAGTTATCTACTGCTGGTATTGTTGCGTTTTTAATGTTGATAGGTTATTCTGTAGATACAGATATCATGCTTACTACTAGATTGTTGAGGAAGAAAGAGGAAACCAATGAAGCTATAGCTGGAGCGTTTAAGACCGGGATAACTATGACTTTAACTTCAATTATTGCTGTTGCTACTGCTTTAATTGTGGTATTTTCTTTTGCTAGTGTTTTGAATCAAATATTTATTATACTTTTAATAGGACTGGGATTTGATTTAATTAATACTTGGTTGACTAACGCTTCTATATTAAAATGGTATACAGAGAGATCAGTTAAGGATGTCTCTAAGAAATCATTTTTTGGAGGTAAGAAATGAAATTCACTGTTAAAATTTGGATATTAATTAGTTTTGTGATATTTTCATTTTTGTCATTATTTGTAGCTGTTAATCCTGTTGGTTTGACTTTTTTACAAGAAGGAGTGTTGATTTCTTCCATTGAGATGGGATCTTCTTTGTATGAAAGTGGTTTAAGAGAAGGAATGGTTATTACTAATATAAATGGTCAAAGTGTTAAAGATATAGGAGATTATCAAGAGTTGACGAGTTCCTATTATGAATTGGGAGAGAATGAAACGGTCAGAACGGAAATTTATACTAGAGATTTGGAGATTGTTGGTTTGTATGGTTTAGATTTTGTTTATAATATTAATGTTGAAGAAATGCCATCTACTAAACTAGAAACTGGTTTAGATTTACAAGGTGGCGCTAGAGCCTTTATCAAAGTTGATGGTGATGTTAGTTCTTCTGATTTGAACGATGTTATTGCTGTTTTAGAAGAAAGACTTAATGTTTATGGATTATCTGATATAAACATGTATCAAGTTGAGGGTGTTGATGGTGAGAGTTTAATTGGTATTGAAATAGCTGGTTCGTCTCCTGAACAATTGGAGGAATTAATAGAAGAGCAAGGTCATTTTGAAGCAAAAATAGGTAATGAAACAGTTTTTGTTGGTGGTAATGAAGATATTACTCATGTTGCTAGAACAGGTGAAAAATCGATTGTATATAATTGTAGAGATATTCAAGATGGTACCGTATGTGACTTCCAATTTATTATTTCTTTAAGCGTTGCTGCTGCTGATAGATTTGCGAATATTACTAAAGATTTAATATCAACAGATGATTATTTGTCAGAAAATATAACTTTTTATATTGATGGTGTTGAAACTTCTGCCTTAAGAATTTCTAGTGACTTGAAAGGTAGTCCCCAGACAAGTATTTCAATTACTGGAGCCGAAACCGGTATTGACCAAAAAGAAGCGTATGATAATACAAAGTCTGAAATGAAAAAATTACAAACAATTTTAATTACTGGTAGTTTGCCTTACGATTTAGAAATTGTGAAGATTGATAGAATATCTCCTAATTTAGGTGATGAATTTAGTCATCAAATTGTTTTGGCTGGTTTGTTCGCTATTCTTTCTGTGACTTTATTAACTTTTTTGAGATATAAAAAGATAAAAGTTTCGTTAGCAATAATTCTAACTTCGTTTTCTGAAGTTCTGATTATTTTGGGGATTGCATCCTTAATTAATTGGAACTTGGATTTGCCATCTGTTGCTGGTATTATTGCAGCTATTGGTACTGGGATTGATAGCCAAATTATTATATTAGATGAGTCAAGAGTTAAAGGAGAAAGTTTGAAGCAACAGATAAAAAAAGCTTTATTTATCATTACTACAGCTTTCGCAACAACATTAGTTGCATTATTACCTTTAACTGGTGCCCTTGGTTGGTTAGGAGTAGGAGCTGCTTCTGCTGGTTTATTGAAAGGATTTGCAGTTACGACGATTATAGGAATTACTGTTGGAGTTTTAATTAGTCGTCCTGCTTTTGCTGAGATTGTTAAACAATTACAGGAAGAGTAAGTGTTTGATTAGTAACTTACTAGTTTGTTTTTTATTATCTAAGAATACAAGATTTAAGATACAAACTTTTTTAAAGTGATTTTTGATTTATTTTTTATGACAGTTAAGAAAGGAGATTTTATTGAAATTGAGTTTACTGGTAAAGTTAAAAGTTCTGGAGATATTTTTGATACAAATGTTAAAGCGGTTATTGAAGCTGAAAAGTTAAAAATTAAGGAAGTGAAGCCATTTGTATTATCTGTTGGTAATAAGATGTTGCCTGTTGGATTTGATGATGACTTAGAAGATAAAGAGATTGGAAAAGACTATGTTGTTGAAATTGTTCCAGAAAAAGCTTTTGGAAAGAGAGATAAATCTTTGGTAAAAATGGTCCCAACCAAATTATTTTTAGAACAAAATATTAAACCTGAACGAGGTATGCGACTTTCTTTAGATGGGCAGATGGTAAAGATTATTTCTGCTTCTGCTGGTAGGACATTGGTTGATTTTAACAATCCCCTGTCAGGGAAGGATGTTGTTTATGAATATAAAATTAATAGAGAGGTTAGCGATGAAAACGAGAAGATTAATGGATTGCAAGATTTTTTGTTCCAAAAAAGATTTGATTTCGAGATTAAAGATGGGAAAATTTGGTTTAAAATAGAAAAGGCTGTTGAACCATATATGAAAATGTTTGCTGATAAGTTCAAGGAAATTCTAGGTAAAGATATTGAAATTGAAGTGATAGAACTAAACAAGAAAATTGATAAAGATAAATTAGATCTTTAGAATTAAAATGCCGAAAAATCAATATCATGTAGGGAGAGGATTTACGGGAATGTATAAAAAAGAAGGTGTCTGTCCTGGTTTGTTTTCTGATGAGTTTGTAATCATTATTGTGCAAAATTTGTTTCTAGAGATATGCCTGATGATGGATATTCTAAGCTTGATAGATTAGCAGAAAACATAGTGTCTAGTACTTGTAGCGATAAAGAATACCTTAAATGTTTTTTGATTTCTCGTCCTGATAAAGAATAGCTGGTATATCTGTTAGAAAGGCTAGGATATACTGAACAATAATAATAATTATAAAGGTTTTTGAGGTGTTTTCTATATGGAAGATATTATGAATGGAAATATTGATGGTTTTGGAAGAAATGTAGGAAATGATAATATTGATAGGGAACTTGAAGAAATTTTAAAAAAACAATCTGCTAGAATAAAGGTTATTGGAGTTGGTGGTGGTGGTGGAAATACGACTACTCGAATGAAAGAAATTGGAATTAAAGGTGGTGAAGTGATTGTTATTAATACAGATGCTCAAGATTTATTGTATGCTAAGGCTGATGTCAAGATTTTAATTGGTAGAGAAATTTCTAGAGGACTTGGTGCTGGCAGTAATCCTGCTATTGGACGTGAGGCAGCTCGTGAACAAATTACCGAAATTAAAAAAAGATTACAAAATTCGGATATGGTTTTTGTTACTTGTGGTCTTGGTGGTGGTACTGGAACTGGTGCTGCTCCTATTGTAGCTGAGGTAGCTAAGGCTCAAGGTGCTTTAGTTATTGGTGTTGTTACCTTACCTTTTACTGTTGAGGGTGCTAAGAGGATAGAAAATGCTATGGAAGGATTAGAGAGAATGGAAAGTATTGTTGATACTTTAATCGTGATTCCTAATGATAGATTGTTAGACTTAGCTCCAAATTTACCTTTGCCTACTGCGTTTAAAGTTGCTGATGAAATTTTAACTGGTGCCGTAAAAGGGATTACTGAATTGATTACAAGTAGTGGATTAGTTAATTTAGATTTTGCAGATATTAAGGCAATTATGGGTGGTGGTGGTGTCTCTCTAATTGGGACAGGTGAATCTGATAGTAATGATAGAGCTGCTGAAGCTGTTGATAAAGCTTTGAATAATCCATTATTGGATGTCGATATTAAAAATGCTAAAGGTGCTCTTGTAAATGTTATTGGTGGTAATGATTTAGCGTTGGATGAATATAAACAAGTAGTTCAGTTAATAGGTGAACAGTTGAGTCCTGATGCGAAATTAATTAGTGGTGCTAAAATTCAACAAGATATGGATAATTCATTAAAAGTGATGGTTATCATTACAGGTGTTAAATCTCCACAAATTAGCGGTGAGAGGTTAAGTTTAGAAGAAGTCAAAATGAGAGATATGGAAGGAGAGTTGGGGATCCGTTTCTTTGAGGAGTAAATTTAAAAACTCTTATTGAATCATTTTATTATGAAAATGAAACAGAAAATATCGTCTATGATTACTAAATATAAACGTGTCTGGCGTTTATTGAAAAAACCGACAAAGCAAGAGTTTTTAACAATTTCCAAAATTGCTGGGGTTGGTATTGCAGCTATTGGTGTTATTGGTTTTGTTATTGCTTTATTGATGAATTTTATTCAATGGTAGAATGATGAGTTTTATTTTTCTATAGAAATGTTTATAAATGTTTATTTTATTATTTATCTATCTAGTTCTTTGATATTAAGGGCTGGTTGGAACAGTAAACAATGGCAATAGGATTTGATGATGAATTTGATTATTTAGATGATGAGAGTTTTGACAATATAGCTGATGCTCCGTTTATGGATATTAAGGGTTCTAAGCTTCAACTTTCTGATGAAGAAAAAGAGGTTGAAAGAATTAGTGCTGAAAAAGAGGCTAAGGAATTGATTGAAAAGGAAAAGAAAGTGGAAGAAGCTGCTGCAGTTCGAGATAACGAATATGAGTCTGTAATTTTTGTTGTTAAAGTAACTACTAATAAAGAAGATAAGGCAATGGAAATGATTGTTGATAAAGTTTTGAAAAGAAATGTTGGTGTTTATGCTCTTGCAAGACCACATGGTGTTCGAGGTTATGTTTTTTTAGAGGCTCCTGATAGAGAACATGCTGAAGAGGCTGTTTATAATTTACCCTATGTTAAAGGGATTTTGCCAACTCAAGTTAAATATTCTGAAATTAGACAAATGTTAGAGCCAGTTGCTAGTGAAATTAAAATTGAGAAGAATGATATTGTTGAGATTATCGGAGAAGCTTTCAAAAATGAAAAAGCTAAGGTTGTTAGAGTTGATAAACAAAAAGGAGAAGCTGTAATTTCATTACTTGGTGCTGCTGTACCTATTCCTGTTAACGTTAGATTAGATAATATTAGAGTTATTAGAAGGGAGGAGCTAGAAGAGTAACGTCACTCGGTGTCCCCAAATTATACAATAGGGGGGAAACTTTTTAAAGAGTGTTTTTAAAAAATAATTATGGTAATAGTAAAATTATTAGTTGAGGGTGGGAATATGAAACCAGGTCCAGCAATTGCTCAACAATTAGGTCCTATGGGAATTAATATAGGACAGGTTATTAGTGATGTTAATGATAAAACTCAAGGATTTACTGGAATCAATGTCCCTGTTGTTTTGAATGTTGATGGAAAAACGAAAGAATATGTTATCACCGTTATGAGTCCACCGACTAGCGAATTATTGAAAAAAGAATTGGGGATTAGTAAAGCTAGTGGAAATAGATTAAAAGTAAAGGTCGGGAATTTAGCATTTGAAAGAGTAATCTTTGTAGCTTTACAGAAACATGATAACATGTTATCGAATGAATTTTTAAGTAGTGTCAAGAGTGTTCTTGGAACTTGTCAGTCAATGGGGATTTTAGTAGATAATAAAGAAATTAAAGAGATTATGGACGATTTCGAAGATGGTAAATATGATGCTATGATTAAAGCTAAAAATGTTGATGTTAATGAAGGAAAAGTATCCGAACTGAAGGACTATTTTGCTATTATTGATGCTAAACAAGCTGCAGAGAAAGAGGCAGCTGAAGCTGCGGAGAAAGCAAATAAATAACTTTATTAATTCATAATTACACTTCATATTTATGGGGCTATGGTCTAGCCTGGTATGATTCGAGGTTTGGGACTTCGCAGCCGCGGTTCAAATCCGCGTAGCCCCATGTATTGGAGTAAAAATAAGACAATGGTACCTCAAGGGCATGAGAACCCTTATCGTATCTAAAAAAAACAAGATAATGGCAGTAAAAAATAAAAAAATCGGAGCAGCAGGAAGGTATGGTGCTGGCTATGGTAAGATTAAACATAAATTGAATGCTGTTGAAGCGAAACAAAGAAAGAAACAAAGTTGTCCTTTTTGTGGTGGTAGAACTAAGCGAGAAGCTAAAGCGATTTGGGAATGTCAAAAATGTAAAAAGAAATTTGCTGGGGGTGTTTTTTATTTAGATTAACTTTAAATAGTTAATTTATATAATTTTAATATGGCATCATATAAGTGTTTTAATTGTGGATTTAAGATAAAATCTGACGATTTAGAAAAAAGATTTGTTTGTCCTGAATGTAATTCAAGGATTTTTTTCAAACCAAGAAATAAAATGAAAACGGTTGAGGCAATTTAAAATGGGAGAAGATTGTGATTGCGGTCATGAGCATAATCCTGCTGATGGTCAAAGTGCGAATCCTTTTGCGAATTTAGATGAAGATACTCAGTTACAAATTCAAGAGTTACAAATTTTAGAACAAAGTTTTCAACAGTTGTTAATGCAAAAAAATGCATTTAATATGGAAAATAATGAAGTTAATCTGATTATTAATGAAGTTGAGAAGACTGAGGGTGAAATTATGAGAATTATTGGTAGTCAGGTGGTTATTAAGTCTAGTAAAGAAAAGATATTAGAGGATATGAAACATAAGAAGGAACTGATTGAGACGAGATTGAAAAGTATTGATGATCAGGAAAAAGAAGCTAGTGAGAAGATTGAATCCCTGAGAGACGGGATTATGAAAAAGATTCAGGGATAGATGTATAGTGTTTCGTTTATATTCTTTAATACGTCATTTTATCACATAAATATTTAAATAGTGAAATCGTGAATTTATATTATGGCATTCAATTTTATGAAAAAACGAGGGGAAGTAGAAGAATCTGTTTCTGAATTTATAGAAATAGATTTAGAACAAGAGAAAGGAGAAGATAAAATTCATGTTAAGACTTTTACATTAAATGTTTATGAAGATATTAATCCTATATTGAATGCTTTGAGAAATGGTTATACTATTGCGGTTGTCGATATTGGTCCTTTGAAGCATAAAGATGTTATTGAATTGAAACGAGCTGTTTCAAAGATAAAAAAGACTGTTGAAGCATTAGAGGGGAATATCGCTGGTTTTACATCTAATATTATTATTGCTACTCCATCTAAGGTTTTCGATATCAAGAAAGGTGTTGCTCCTGTTATTGAGAAAAAGAGTGAGTCTGATTATTTTTAATTAATCTTAAATAGTGTTTTTTTATTCTTACTTTATGGTTGATGTATTATTTGTTGAATCTAGGAAGTTTTTTGATATTAGTAAATTACAGCTTGAAAGGTTGGATAATTTACCTGATGGACAAATTGGTTTAGCTGGAACTGTTCAGTATCTAGAATTATTAGAAATTGTTAAGAAATATCTAGAGAATAAAGGAAGAGAAGTTGTAATTAAACAGGGTGCATTTTATGATGGCCATGTGGTCGGGTGTCAACCTCAGGCTTTTGATAATGATTGCGCTGTTTTACTTTTATTATGTGACGGGAAGTTCCATGCTATGAATAATGCTATTATTTTGAAGAGAGGTATGTTTATTTTTAATGGTGAAGAATTGTTAGAAATTAAAGATGTTGAAATTGATAAATATTATAAAAAGTTAAAAAATAAACAAACTAAGTTTCTTGTAAATGAAAAAGTGGGGCTATTGGTTTCTACAAAAATAGGACAGAGATCTCTGAATTATTTGAATGTCAAAGAAAAGATTGAAAGTATGGGGAAGAAGGTTTATGTATTTGAATCAGATAATATTGATATAAACGAATTTATTAATTTTAATGATGTTAAAATCTTTGTAAATACTTCTTGTTTTGGTTTAGCTATGGATGATAATAGTATTATCAATTTGGCAGACGTTGTTGAGTTTTTCAATTAAATTTTAGTTATAGAGAAAATGGTTTTGATTACTACTATTATTGTTGCAGGTATAAATAGGACTAATAGGCTTGAGAGTATATCTGATAAGAATGATAATACGGGGCTTAAATTAGATAAGAATAACAATGTGTTATTTCCAAGTCCACCTACTATTACTAATGATACACTTGCTAATAAGAATGTCATTGTGTCTTTATCTCCTGTGTTTAGGAATCCGACAACAAACCCCAATACGACAAGTAAAGTATAAAATATTGTATATGTTTTTGATGAACCTAGTGATTGATTGAAGATACCCAGAATTATCGCTAATATTATTCCAATTAGAAACGCATATGCTCCTATTAGATTTTCTTTTGATCTTACCATAAGTTATATTAGTTTGAGTTATATATAAAGATTATTATTTATATATTTTCTAATAGAAATGTTTATAAAGTATTAATTACAAAGTTACAACATGAGAAAAAACATCATGTCAATTATTAGCATTTTAGTTATGGTATTTGTATTAGCATTTGTAAGTGCTACCGTTACTGTTTCTAGTGTTTCCGAGTTAGACAAGGATGCTTCAGGTTCTTTTATTTTTTCAGTTAGTTCTGATCAGAATGAATCTATTTCAATTTCTTTAGCTGAAGTTGTTAATGTTGATGATGCAACAAAAAAGATTACCTTTGTTACAAATGAGACATTACCATTTAATATTTTGGTTAATGAAACAATTTCTGTTTTGGTTAATTATACTATTGCAAGCGAATTCGAATTTTCTTTTGAAGATGACTATTCTACTAATTTAAATGTTAATGGTAACGTTAGTGATGAAGTTGTTAAAGTAATTCCTTTTGAAGTTAATACAGATTTTTGTGGTGATTGTGATAATAGGGGTCGATTAGATATTAATACTATTGAATATAGAATTGAAGAAGGATTCGGTGACGATGATGATAAAAAGTTTTATCCTATGGATGTTATGAGAGCAGATTTTATTGTTGAAAATAAGGGAACTTATGATATTGATAATGTAAAAATAGAGTTATGTGTTTATGACACAGTATCTGAAAAATGTGTTTTTGATGAGGACGATTTCAATTTATCTGATGATGATTTATCTGTTGATAGTAGTGATGAAATGGACGTTGAAGCTTTTTTGAATATTGATGCTACAGAATTAAAGGGTGGACATACAAGTTATAAGCTTTATATTTCTGCTAAAGGAAAGATAGATGATAGTGATAGTTCATATAATAACGAATATACAGGAATTTCTACTTTTGATACGCTTGAAATTGTTACGGATGATGAATTTTTCTTGGTTGACAATTTTCAGGTATTGACATCTTCTACTGTTAATTGTGGTGAGAGTGTTACGGTTGGTATTGATTTGTGGAATATTGATGATAATAGTGTTGATGCCGATGAAATTTTCTTAAATGTTTATAGTGATGATTTTGATTTTGATGAAGTTATTACTTTTGATTCTAGGATAAAATCTATGGATTTTGAGCCTGTTGAATTTACTTTTGATGTTCCAAATGGATTAGAGGAAGGAAAAGATTATAAGATTACTTTTAGTGTATTTAGAGATGAGAGTTTAGCATCTAAATATCTATATGATAATGCAGAAGAAGATGATGCGACATATACTTATGATGTTGAAGTTGTAGATGGATGTTCTGTAATGAGTCCCTCTATTAATGCTAAATTAGCTAGTGAGGCTATGATTGGTGAAGATATGGAAGTTACTATTCATGTAACAAATCCAGATAATGAAGCTATTACATATGTTGTTGGTTTAGATGGATATAATAATGATAAAGCTGAGTTTTTGGACTTTAGTGTGAGTGCTATAACTGTTCAACCTGGACAAACAGGATTGTTTGATATTAGATTTAATCCAATTGAAGAAGGAGAATTTACTTTTGATGTTAGTTTGACATCAGAGCTCGGAGAATCATATTCTCAACCAGTAGTTGTTACAATTAAGCCTAAAGAAATGTTTAGTTTTGATTTCAAAAATAATACAGTATTATATGTCTTAGCTGGAATTTTGGTTTTGTTCATAGTATTCTTATTTGTTTTAATTGCAGTTATTTCAAAAAAGCGTAAGACAACTATTTAATAGAATAACTTTTTATAGATATTGACTTTTATATTTTTATGAAAAAGATAAGTAATGTTTTATCGGATATCTTTATCAGATATTTTTTAGTTTTTCTATTGGGATTTGGGAACTTATATGTATTTTATATTATTTTTACACCATTGACTAGTCAAGTTATTTATTTTTTATTGACTTTGTTTGGAGAAACAATAATAAAGGATGGTATCTTTTATTTTAATAATTTTGACTTTAAAATTATTGGTGCTTGTGTTGCCGGTGCTGCTTATTATTTATTATTTGTATTAGTTATGATAAGTGGTGCAATAAAGTGGAAAAAAAGAATAATGATGTTGCTGTTTGGTTTTATTAGTTTGTTTTTGTTAAATGTTTTGAGAATATTTGTTTTGGTTCATTTATATTGGTCTGTATATTTTTCCTTTATTCATTGGTGGCTGTGGCATGTCTTCTCGATTTTATTGGTTGTTGGTATTTGGTTTTTGATGGTTAAAATATTTAAGATTAAATCAGTACCCTTTGTGACGGATTTTAAATATATTTTAAAATTAAGTAAGAAAAGTTAATAAACCAAATTTAAGATACCCAGTGAGGCGAATAATATGATTATACCTGCTATTAATACTCCTATAGATATTGCTATTATACTGTTTTTCCTTTTTAGGTTTAATGTCCATGCAATTAGTGTCCCTGTCCATGCCCCCGTCCCTGGCAACGGAATTGCGACAAATAGCATTAGTGCAATAAAACCGAGTGTGTCAATTTTTGTTTGAAGTTTTTCAGATTTTTTTTGTATTTTTATTAATGGTTTATTTACAATTTTTTTATATAGTTTTATTTTTAGAAAATGTTGATGTAGAAAGTCTAGAAAAAAGAAAATAAAAAAGATAATTGATATGTTTAGTGCTAATACCAGAAGGAAATATGGTAAGATAGGAAGGTTATTTTTTATAACATAATTTAATACAATTGGAAGACCTAATCTTAGTTCTGTAAATGGTAGTATTGTCAAGAGAAGGCCGAGGATTAATTCAGATTCCATTTTCTATTGGTTTGTAATTAAAGTTATCTAATATTTCTAAAATGAATCTTTCTACTGATTGTAAATTTTCTTCGCAACTACCTATTTGTATGATATAACAATCTGGATTTGTTGGGCTTGTAAATATTTTTGTCTCATTACCCATTTGCATTTGGACTAATGTTGTATCTACTGGAGAGTTCTCGCAATTAGCATATAATATGTTCTTAGAATTTTCCTTAGACGTTGTAGCTCCGCTAATATTGGTTATGAATGGGAATAATAAAGTGATATCTCCTAGCGCGAATGCGGGTAAATTTTGTTTACTACAATTTAGTACTTCTGGGCTCATTGTTGCTATATAGTTTCTTTCAAATTTTAGGTTATCTAATTCTGTTTCTATATTATTTTTTCTTGGATCTGTCCTAAGATATAAATTATGGTCTCCTAAAAAAGTGTTATTGTATATTTTTGGAACAGAAGTATGATAAAAGGTTATTTTAGTAGTCCCTTTCCCATCTTTTATTACATCCCAGTTTAGGCCTAAGTAATTGAATGTTTTTTGTGATTGTGTATAAAAATAGGGAATTAGAAAAGCTGCAAAACAAAGTCCTACTATAACAAAAAACCAAAAGAGTTGTTTTGTCTCTGTTTCAAGTGTAGATTTCTTTTGGGTTTCTTCTTCAATTATTATTTTCTTCTTTTCCATATTGAAAGATATAATAATATGTTTTTAAATTTTTGTAAATTGTTTGGGTTTTGGGTAATTTTTAATTTATAACATATCAAATATTGTATAGATGAATTTGTCTGTTGCTTGTGAGACATTTCCCTCGATATAGATACAATTTTCTTTTTGATAAATTTTTGTATTATTAGTTTCTTCAAATATAATCATATTGTCGACTGAACAGTTTTTTATTGGGATATCTCTTTTTGTTTGTATTAATGACGCCTCTTGATATCTTAGTATGAATGGGTAAAGGTTAGATACTAATTTAGAACTGGTTGTGCTTGGGTTAACTATATAGAGTGGTTGGTTTGAGTAATTTGAAAGTTTTGTTGTAATATTGATTGATATATTTGTTAGTTCTTCTGGTAAAGAATTGAAAACATATTGCTGATTATCTATATTTGTGACCCAATAATCGTTTTGTTTAACGAAAATGATTCCATTATATTCTTGTGTTTCTGTTGTTGATTCTTTGCTATCTTCTCTTGAAGAGAATGCGTATCCTGCTGTTGAAATTACTAATAATGAAATAAATACAACTGCTAGTATAGTTTGTTTCTTTTTTTCTTCATGTGCTATATCCTTTTTTGACTTGATTTTTCTCATATTTTAAATTATGTTTGAAGGTATTTAATTGTTTCTTTTGAAATATATATTATGGAGTAGAAAGTTTTATAAAGATTTAATCTTAATAATGACTATGGATAGGAAAAAAGTTCTTGTGGTTGTTTTGTTGATTGTTGCGATAGCTTTATCTACTGTTTCTGTTATTGTTAATATAGGTTTAGATAATTATATTGTTCCGTTGAATGGTGATTCTGTAAGTCCAAATGGGAATATTGGTGTTACTGTTAATGAGGTTGTTGAAGAATTCGGAGGTAATGATGAAACAAGA
The DNA here is from genome assembly GCA_964516745.1 of Candidatus Woesearchaeota archaeon. Lineage (GTDB taxonomy): Archaea > Nanobdellota > Nanobdellia > Pacearchaeales > GW2011-AR1 > JAGVXH01. Next base: position 180,987 of record CAZEYD010000001.1, on the reverse strand, counting down.
TAATTTATTATTAACTGTTGCGATTGTTGCAGTTGTTGTTGCTATTGCTGGAATTAGTGTGACATATAATTCGGTTTCTGCATTTAATAATTTTTTTACTGGTTTCGCGGTAGAAAACGGTACAGTTAATGTTACTGTTTTAACGACTGCTAGTATTAATATTAGTTCCGCCAATGGAACTGCTGGGAAAATGTTGGATTGGGGTAATGGTTCTTTTGATTCTGGAGCAAATTATGTAGTTTTAATTAGTAATGATACTGTTATAAATGGGACTTGGGCTAATATTTCAGAAGGTTTTATAGTAGATAATGTAGGAAATGTTAATGTTACTGTTGGTATTCATTCTACTTATCTTGCCTCTAGTACTAATTTTCTAGGGGAATCAACAGATTCTACTGTACCTGAGGCATTATTCCAATATAATATTACTAACAGTGAAGCGGGAAGTTGTAATTTTACGACTGGATTTGAGGGAGAATGGAAAAACTTTACAGATTCATCTGTTCAATTTTGTGATGGTTTTGATTCAGTAGAGGCATCTGATACTATGATGATTAATATTCTATTGGGAATCCCTAGTCTTGCTGAGACTGGTGTATTGGAAAATGATATTATATTAACTTATGAAGCGGCTTAATTCTAAATATAAGTAAATTATAAAAAGGAACTTTATTTATGTTGTTTATGAAAAAGGTATTGACAGTTTTGTTATTTTGTTTTTGTCTGTCTTCTGTTCTAGCTATTACAGGAGTTGTTCCAGGTAGCTATAGTATAGATTTTGAATCGGGGTTGGAACGAGATTTTGCTTTTACCTTTAGAAATGACCCTGGGATGAAGACAGAAATTTATATAGAAGGGGAATTAGCGCAATATTTTGAAATTAAATCTGAGACCAAAATGGCAGATAATACGGTCGTTGCTGTTAGTATGAAATTGCCTAATACTGTTGAAATTGCTGGGTTAAATAAGGTTAGAGTTGGGAGTCGTGAAATAAATACTGCTGGAGGAGTTAGTATAACTATGAATGTTCGTGGTGTTATTAATATTAGAGTTCCATATCCTAAGAAGTATGCAGATATAGAATTTAATGTTGGTTCTGCTAATCAGGGAGAAGATGTTTTATATAATCTGACAGTTTTTAGCAGAGGAGAAGAAAGTATTTTTGTGATACCTAAATTGAGATTAGAGAGTGAAGGAGACATTATTGATATAATAGATTTAGAGAGAAGAACAGTTGATAGTATGGGAACTACTGTCTATAATGGGGCGATAAGTACGGATGAATATTCTCCAGGGGATTATGAATTGACGGCTATTGTGGATTATGGTGGTGAGTTAACTAGAACGGAAAGACGTATTTTAAGATTAGGACAACTAGATGTAAAAATAATAAATTATACAACTTTATTTAATAGAAATAAATTAAACCGTATTAATGTTGAGGTTGAAAGTTTTTGGAACAACAGAATTGAACAAATATATATTAGTGGTAGTGTTGTTAATTATCCAGGTATAACTTTTGAGTCTTCTACTTTTTCACTTAATGCTTGGGGGATCAAAACCTTAGCAGGTTTTTTTGATGCTACTGATATTAAAGAAAACGATTTCCAAATAATTTTAAATGTTAATTATGAAGATAAAGTCACATCTGAAATCATTGATGCTAGCTTTGTTAATGAGACAAATTGGGTATCAGTTTGGATAATAGTAGGAATTATAATAATAGTTATATTATTATTAGTTATTTTGTTGTTGTTTAAAAAAAGAAATGGTAAAAATAAATAAAGATATAATTTATTTGAGACTGAGATTCGTTTTACTTATTTGTTTAATTGTTTTAGTGATATTTAATATCATGATATTTACGAATAGAGCATTAAGTGTTAAGATTGTTGATATGAGAGTTGTAGTTGGTGAGAAAATTGGTATGGTTATTAACGACTCTGTTTTGGATTATGGAATTTTGCCAAGAGGAACTTCTATTAACAAGAAAGTTTTGTTAAAGAATGAATACAAATTTCCTGTGATTGTCGATATCAAATTGTCCGGTGCGCTTAAAGATTATGTTTACGGTGATTCTAAAATTACTCTATCTGTCGGGGAGACTAAAGAGTATAGTGTAGATTTAATAATACCTGGAGAGATGGAATTTGGAAATTATACTGGTAAAATGATTTTTGAATTTAGAAGAAATTGATTGATTCTTGAATGGAGAGAATAAAATATATTGAAGTTGAATTTACTTTGTTTTATTGAATTTCAAATTAATGAATAAATAGATTGTTTAAGAGAGTGGGAGAAGGTTTTTATATTTAATTTATCTTTTTATTTGATGAATAAAGAAAGGGGAATTAGCGTCGCATTGTTGTTGGTATTTGTTCTACTTGCTGCATTAAATTTTAATTTGATTTCAGAACTCGTAGAGATGAAATCTGTTACTGGTTTGGTATCTACTACTGGAGCTATTAAGTTGTCTATTGCAGTCGATATTAACATTTTAATTCAGAGTCCCGAGAATATTACCTATGAATTTAATTTAAGTGATGGAGATTATAATGCTGGAGATGGATATTATTACTATATTTTAGATTTGAATGTTACATCTGATAATGATGCGGAAGAGTGGAGATATTCTGTTTATAATGAGGGAGATATGATGATTAGTCAAGAAGTGTTTGCTCCAAATACACATGTTGCTTTTCGTTCGGGGTTTAATGAGGTAATAGTATATGCTAGTAATGTTGTTGGAAATTGGTATAGTGCAGGTGTGAATTTTACTATTGAGATTTTAGAAAGTTCTCCAATCTTGAATGTCAGTTCTAAATATTATGGTTGTGAGGGTGAAAAATTTAGTACTTATTTTGAAATTATTGATTATGATGGTAATCTTAAAAGTGTAGATGTTCTACCGAGGGATTTGTTTTTTGCTAGAATTATTTCTAGTATTAGAAATCCTATTTTTGATGGTGAGTTTTTCTCTAATGGAGAAATGCAAAAAGATGATGTTGGAAGTCATCTAAAAACAGTATATGCAATTGATACTTCAGATTTGCAGGATTCTAAGCAGGTGGATTTTGAGATATTAGAAATTAATGAGATTCCAAGTGTTGAAAATTTAAATGTTTTTAAAATATGGATGAAAGGAATGGATAAAACATTTTCGGAAAACTGGAGTGTTTATGATGTTGAGGATGGATTGAGTTTTGATGGTAATTTAACATTTGATTTAAGTTTTGCAAATGGAGGTACTTTTGGTTTATTTGATATTGATGAGAATGGAAGTATGTTTTTTGAAGGAGATCAATTCTCTCCACCGGGAGTTTATCCTTTGAAGGTTTGTGTTGAAGATAATCCTATTTTGAATTTGCATGAAAATATTACTGAGATTTGTGGTAGTAACGGGTCTAGTAATGTAGTCTGTGATGAGTTTGCTTTGACAATAAGTAATGATAGTCGAGCTCCTGAAATAATATCTTTTGAACCTGATAATATTAATGTTAATATGACCGATGAAGTCTATTCAGTTTTTAATGTGAGTGTTTTTGATGCAGATGGTGATGCGTTATATATTGTTTGGTCTGTTGATGACGTGGAGATACAAACCAATATTTCTTATGCAGATTTAGATTATCATTATTTCGATTTGTTTAATTATTCTTTTGGGTGTGGAATAGGTGGGCAACATAATGTAAGTGTGTTTGTTGATGATAGTATATTAAATACTTCTATGATTTGGTATATTGATGTAGAAGAGGTTTCTTGTCCTGTAATTATAGAAGGGGTTAGTGGTGGTGGAGGTGGTGGTGGAGCTAATTATTGTTTTGAAAAATGGGCATGTCAGGATTGGAGTGTTTGTCAAAATGTAGAGCTTTCGTTGAATAATGGTGTTTTAAGTTTGGATGATTATTATTTATATAAGGATCAGTGTAATCAACTGGGTTATATGGGGAAAAAGTGTGGATATCATATTAGAGAATGTGTTGATGGGATGAATTGTTCTAATATAATTCCTAGAATTAATAAATCTGCAGAAGCGGAAATCTGTTATTTTGTTGTTAGACCTAGATGTAATGATGGTGTGAAAAACTGTCATGACGGATTTTGTGAGATTGGAATTGATTGTGGTGGTGGATGTGATGCCTGTCCTACCTGTAATGATGGTAAAATGAATCAAGGTGAGGCTGGTATCGATTGTGGTGGTCCTTGTCCGGATAGATGCGGTTTGGAAAGTCCTAATGCTATTAATTGGTTAGTGATATTTTTATTTTTAATATTGTTTATAATAATTAGTTTTATTATCTTTATGATAATAATATTATTCAAAAGAAGAAAAGAGGAGGAAGAAGATGATAGAGATACTCGATTAAAAAGTGTTTTAAATCAGAATAAAAAATAAATGAAAAATAAAAGAAGTTATGGTACTAGTGTTATATTGGTGTTTTTGTTTGTTATATTTCTATCTATCTTAGTTATAGCACAAATCGCTTTAAATGGTCATAATGAAGAATACAATTTAGAAGAAGATATAGTATTTATGTATAATTTTAGTACTAATATTAGTTATAATATAGTTGAGGATTCTATAAATAGTTATGATATTAATGAAGATTTAGGAAACCTATCTGATTCAGAAGACGATAAAAAGATTTTATTAAATGATATAAATTTAAATGCTAATGATATTTCTGATTGGATAATTATGAATTCAAACACTGGTATTTTGTCAATTAATTCTACTAATGATTCTCAATCTGGATTGTTAATATTACCACTTTCAATTTCAGGGAATCAAAATGGTACGGCTGTTACAATGACGGAAAATTATAATTTTACAATTAATGCAACGAATGATGCTCCGATTTTTACGAATATTAATGATAGTTATTTATATCCAGTTAATGAGAGTGCAGGTCCACCAGTTTATTATGTTAATGTTAGTGATGAAGAGGAACATTATCCTTTGAATTTTACTTTGGTTTGGCAAGATGATTGTTATCGTGCTCCTTGGACAACTCGAACTGATTGTGAATTATTTAATATTACTACGCTTAATGATAATTCTGCAATGTTAAATTATTCTAATTTTAGTAATAGTGATGTTGGTGAGTATAATGCAACAATTTATGTTGTTGAAGGTGAACATATTTGTCCTCATAGTTATTGTGATGCTTCTGTATATGAACTAAATCAAACTGTTAGTTATAATATTACGATTTTTGTATTGACACAGTTAGAGATTAATTCTAGTGATTGTGATAATACAATTTTTCAAGAGGGTGTGGAAAGTAGTTGTAATATTACTGTAAAAACGAGGGGGAGGGAAGATAATGTTAATTTTACTAGTATCAATAATTTTGTTAGTTCTTCCTGGGATGGACGTCCTATAAATAATGATAGCTGGTTTTTTAATTCTGTAGTTCCAATGATTAATAATACTAAAAATGTTAGCGTGATTATTAATGCGAGTAAAATGCAAGTAGGAAACTGGTCTGTTAATTTGAGTGCATATGATTTAGATGCTGATGAGGCTGTTGAAGTGGTGATACCTATTTATGTTAATAGAAGTGTTAATTTAAATTCGATTCCAAATGCGATATTTGTTGATAGTGCTTTTGATAATGGTCAGGAAAATATATCGATTGATTTAACAAGTGTGATTTCTTTTGAGATTAGGGATGACGATTTTTTAATAGAAGATAAATGGGATGGTTATAATGAAACGTTGAATGTTGATGTCGAAGTAATTAATAGAAGTAGCGGCCTGGTTATTTCTAGTTTTGATCCGAGTAGTGTTGTAATAGATTATCCTGTGTATAATGATGCAAATGTACAGTACAGAAATTTAACAGAAGTTAATGTTTCCTTTACACCTGTTGTTACAAATATTGGCGAATTTCTAATTAATTTTAATTTTACTGATAGACAGGGTGCTGTTAGTAATTTAACTACGAATATAACTGTTCTTAACAATACTGCTCCTAGTTGGAATGCAGAGAGATATGAATTTAATTTTACTGTGAATTCTACAAATGAAAATTCGATAGATAACATAACTAGCTTGAATCTTAATGATGAGAATGTAACCGATGTTGATGGTCAGGTATTAATTTATTCTATTAATGTTGATGCTGTTATTCCTCCAAATTTTAATTTGTCTAGTAATGGAGTTTTAAATTTTATTCCTTGGAAAAATGATGTTGGTTATTGGGAATTTGATATTAGGGTTGAGGACCCGTTGGGTAAATATGCCGAAAGTATTTGGGTTTTTAATATTAGTAATATCAATAGTCTGCCTAAAATTAGTAATGCTACAAATGAATTTTTATTCATTAATGCGGAACCTATTTCTGCAGGAATTAATCATTATGTTGCAAATCAGAGTGATGTAGTTGGTATTACTGTCAGAGTTTATGACTCTGATTTGAATATTAGTGATGAACAAATTTCGAATTATAGTCTTTATAATGAGAATATAAGTTTAACATGGGATGTTGTAAATTTCACAGTTGTCACCGAGATGTTAGATTTTAATTTTACTTTTCTTAATGAGGGTAATAATTATACAGATTTTTCTACTTCTTTTATGGCTGATTATGACTATGTCGGAAATTATACTATTTACTTAAATGCGACAGATAACAGTTCTGAATTAGATGAATTTAATTTTAATTTTACGATTATTGAACGAAATGAACTTCCCGTACTAAATGAAACTTCTAATTTTACGACGTCTATTTTAGATGAGAATTTTTATTATGATTTTAATACTACGGATAGGGAGAGTTCTGAAGGGAATGGTTTGAATTATTCATTAGTTAATGTTAATGCGAATGCTCCTGATATTGTTATAGATTCTATTAATGGTGTTATTAGTTTTAATTTTAGTAATAATCAAAGTTATGCAGGAATGTGGGATTATAATGTTAGTGTTAGTGATAGTGAAGATGTCGATTCAATGGTTTTCAGGTTAGATGTTCATGGTGTAGGGAATGTTACGAATCTTATTGATGTGGTATTGAATTTTAGTGAAGGAGAGACTAGTGAAGTTAATTTTACGATTGATTATGCTGTCGAAGATACTAATTTGACTTATGAAGTATGGATGGATAATGTTATAGTTTATTGGGAGAACGAGAGTGAGAAGATCACTAAATTATATAATCAAACCAATTTAACATTGAGACAGAGTGGTAATTTTAGTTATAACTCTTCTGAGAATTTAACATTAAATATTACTCCAACATATGCTGATGAGAATATTCAAGCAATTGGGTATAATAATTTATTACTTGTAATTTATAATGTTGATTATATTAATTTAAATTCTAGTAAAAATTGGGAAACGAATATTAGTTATGTCAATGAAAATTTGAGTTTTTCTGGAACAATTCCTGACTATCTTAATAATACGAATGTTCCCATTGTCATTAATTTAACGGATTATTTTAGCGATGAAGATTATTTTGATGTTGGATATGGACAGTTGGTGAACTTTAGTTTGTCTAGAGGAACTATTGATGATAATGGAACTCTTACTCCTAATGGTGTTTTGGATTATTATGATATTGATAGTAATTGGTCGTTGACATTTGGAGTTCCTTTGGCTGGAGTTTATAATATTAGTGTGATTGGTGATGAATGGGATTATTATTATAATGGTGTTGGAACAAATATTAGTCTTCGTAATATTAGTAGTAATTTCTTTAGGTTAGTGATTATGGATCCTATAGAAACTCCAATAGAAACTCCAATAGAAACTCCTTCAGTTGGTGGTAGTGGTGGTAGTAGTAGCAGTCAACAGGCTCAGCATTATGGATTAAAAATAATTACTCCTGATGATATTGTTATTAGTGATGAAGATTATATTGAATTAAATTTTAGTGTATTAAATACGGGAGAGATTGATCTGTATGGAATTAACTTGTCTGGATTAGTTGAATTGGATGGTATGTTTTCAAATGACTTGGTTATTAACTTGAACGAAAATTGGATTGATGAATTGTTAATTGGTGAAATGCAAAATTATTCTATGAGAGTGGATGTCGAAACATCTGCTGTTGGAAAGTATACGATTACAATTTTTGGAAATGTTACAACTCCTAAATTTAGTGATTGGGGACAGTTTTATATTGAAGTTCAAGCTTTGGATGAAAGCGAATTAAGTCAATTATTAGTTTTTACTGAGAAATTTGTTAGTGAGAATCCCGAATGTCTAGAGTTGAGTGAAGCATTAAGCGAGGCTCAAGATTTTTTTGATGCTGGTGAATTGTTAAATGCTGAAAGAGCAGCTAGAAAAGTTATTAGTGCATGCGAAAAATCTATTACTGCGAATGAACAGATGAGATTTTCTACTAGAAATGTTAAAGATATTATTTGGTATAGTTTTTTGGTTTTAGGTGTTGTTATGTTCATTGGTTTTCTTTTGTATATATTTCGTAGGATAAGATTTAAGAAGATTAAACATGGGGAGTATGTATAAGCCTTTTCTTTTTAAAAAGAAAAGCCTTGGGAAAAGAAAAATGTTTGTGAGGAAATAAGAACTACGGGCTTTGGGAAAAGAAAAATGTTTGTGGTGGAATAAGAACTACGGGCCTTGGGAAAAGAAAAATGTTTGTGGTGGAATAAGAACTACGGGCTTTGGGAAAAGAAAAATGCCAGTTTTTTTGGGTGTTCTTTGTGGGTAAGATTTAAGAACTTTAAATGTGGTTGATGATTATAAAAGATGGTTAATAAAGAGCGTGTTAGTACTGTTGAGCATGAGAGAATAAAATCTTTGATTGAAGCCATGGAGAAAGAGGTTTCTAAGGTTGTTGTTGGTCAGACTAAAGTTATTCGTGGAATTATTCGTGGGATTTTATGTAATGGTCATGTGTTGGTCGAAGGTGTTCCTGGTGTTGCTAAAACTTTGATGATTATGGCTATTGCGAGAGTTACGGGTTGTGATATGAAAAGAATTCAGTTTACTGTTGATTTGTTGCCGACGGATATTTCTGGAATTCAGAGTTATACTCCTGGTAAAGGCTTTGAGATAATGAAGGGGCCAATTTTTTCTAATTTTATTGTTGCTGATGAAATTAATCGAAGTCCTCCTAAAACACAATCTGCTCTGTTGGAAGCAATGCAGGAAAAAAAAGTTACTATTGCTAAAGATACTTATGATTTGCCGAATCCGTTTTTTGTTATGGCTACAGAAAATCCTTTAGAGAATAGTGGTGTCTATCTATTACCTGAAGCACAAGTTGATAGATTTTTATTTAAGTTGCTTGTCGGTTATCCTAAAAAGAAAGATGAGGAAGATATTTTAGACCAGAATATGACAACAAGAAGTTTTGATTCTTATAAGATTAGTCCGGTTATGACTGGGAAAGATATTATTGAATTACAAGAAATGGTAAAAAAAGTCTTTGCTTCGGATGCTATAAAAAAATATATTGTTGATATCGTGAGTGTTACTCGTAAGAAGGATTTAGAATTTTCTAAGTATATTTCTTATGGTGGTAGTCCTAGGGCTTCTATTTCTTTGTTTATTGCTGCTAAGGCTGAGGCTTTAATGAATGGAAGGGATTTCGTGACTCCTGAGGATGTTCAGGTTGTTTGTCATCCTGTTTTAAGGCATAGGTTAATTTTGAATTATCAAGCTGAAGCTGATAGTGTTAGTGCTGAAAAGATTATTGATGATATTTTAAAGGAAGTGACCGCGCCTTAGGTGTGGGATTTTTGATTCCTGACTTCTGATGTCCGATGGACAATTTCTGGATAACTTTTATAAGGTGAAATGTCGTGATATTTGTGAGGTGTTGAATGGTTGAGAATAAAGTTGATAAAGTTTTCAAAATAGATTATGCGAATGCTATTGCTGGGTTTGCGAATGCTATGCAAAAATTTCCTCTAAAAAAGATTTTGTATAGGATAATATTTCGTGGTAAAGGATTAGAATTCGATTCTTATAGGAATTTTGAACAAGATGATGATGCTTCTATGATTGATTGGAAAGCCTCTTTGCGTTCTGGAGGCGGTTTGCTTGCTCGTAAATATATTGAGGAGAGAGAGTTAAATGTTTATTTTTTAGTTGACTGTAGTGGAAGTGTTATGTTTGGTAGTGGCGATAAGTTGAAGGCAGAGTTTAATGCCGAATTTATTGCTGCGTTGTCTCATTTGGTATTGGAGAGTGGAGATAAAGTTGGACTAATAATGTTAAATAAGGAGATTGTCAAATTTGTTTCTGCTGCGAGAGGGAAAAACCAATTTCATTTAATTAGGAGTATTTTGGATGATGTTAATTTGTATGGTGGTGAATTTGATTTTAAAAAAGGATTGGATTTTGCATTAAATGCTGTTAAATCTCCTTATACTGTATTTGTTATAGTTTCTGATTTTATTGGTGTAAAAAATGATATTTCTCAAGGGATGAAGTTTTTGGGTAATAAATTTGAAACTATAGCTGTTATGAGTCGAGATCCTATGGATGAATCTTTGCCGACCTTTAATCATCAAATGGCTGTCGTCGATCCATCAACAGGAAAACAGTTAATAATCGATCCAAAATCAATAAGTGAACCTTTCAAAAGGATAGTATTAAAACAAAAGAATGCAATGAAGGAGATTTTTAGAGGGGCTAATGTTGATATTTTGGAGTTAAATACAACCGAGTCGTTTTTTATGCCCGTATCTAATTTTTTAAGGACCAGGTCTAAGGGAGGAAGAAATTAAAATGGTAAGTTTTAATTTCTTATATCCTCAGTTTTTATGGTTTCTATTATTGGTACCGTTTTTTGTTTTTGTTTATTTTTTCGGTTTAGTTTATAATAAAAAGAAGGGAATCGTTTTTGGGAATTTTAAAGCATTGGAAAGATTTTATGGTATAGAATTTTTTTCTAAGAATTTTGTTGCATTATATTTGAATGCTTTTATTTTAGTTATTTTAATACTTAGTCTTTCTGGTGTGGGTGTGAATTTTAATGCAGACACTAGCTCGTATTCGTTTGTTTTGTTAGTTGATAGTTCTTCTTCTATGCTGGCTGATGATATTACTCCTAATAGATTGATTGCTGCAAAGGGAGCAGCTTCTGATTTCGTAGCGAGGTTGCCAATTGGTGTTGATGTTGGCGTTGTTGGTTTCGGTGGTGCGAGTGTGGTATACCAGACATTAGATTCTAATAAATTATTGGTTAAAATGGGAATTGATAATATTGAATTGGCAGAAGTAGAAGGAACCAATATTTATGATGCATTAGTTTCTGCTGATAAAATGTTTGATTTTGTAGGTGATAGCGAGAAAATGAAGGCGGTTATTTTATTTAGTGATGGACAAATTAATGTAGGAGATGCACCATTAATTATTGAATTTGCAAAGAGGAATAATATTGTGATTTATACTGTGGGTGTTGGAACAGAGCATGGTGGAGAGACTCTCTATGAGACAATTTCTAAGGCTGATATAGATTTTTTAAAGAGTTTATCGTTTAATACGGAAGGAGAGTTCTTTAGGATTAACGATGGGAACTTTGATAAATTACTAGATTCTTTTGTAGAAATGGACAAGTATAAAGTTGAGGTCGATGTTTCAATTTATTTATTAATGGGAGCAGTTTTATTGTTTTCTTTAAATTGGATACTTTATAATTTTAGATTTAGGACGTTTCCCTAAGCTTTCTTTTTGAGAAAAGAAACCTTGGAAAGAAAAGCTGATTACTAAATTTTCGTATTTAATTTTGATTCTTTTTCTTTGTAAAGAAAAAATCTTGGGAGTAAAACTTTATTAAACTGTGGAAAGAAGAAACTATTTATTAAATTATTGTATTTTATTTTACTCTGTTTTTTGTTTGTGATGTTAATAATTTACGAGGAGAGCAATATTTATTTTTGTAGGTTTGATATGGTATACCGAAAAGTATAATTATATGAGATATATTGGAATGATCGGTTTATGATAATTATATTAATCATGTGGTATACCATGAGTTTGTATGGTGGTAAATGGATATTTTTTAATGAAAGGATGGCAGTATAATCATATATGAATTCTGGTTCATATATGTGAATGTGTTGCTAGGTAAAAATGGGTGTGGTATAACGAAAATTATTTGTGGTGTAACTCCGAAGAGCGGGATAATAATATTTATAAAACGTAATTTACTCATTTAATTACTATAAAATGAGTTACAAAAGAACTGTGAAGAAAGATGGAAAGAAATATGGACCTTATGTTTATGAGAGTTATCGGGATGAGGATGGGAAGGTAAAAAAACGGTATCTTGGGAAGGCTAAAAAGAAAAAAATTAGTTCTAAAATACTGAGTTTCGCTTTTGTCTTTTCGTTATTACTTATTCTTGTTAATATGTATTTTTTGAGTAATAATTTTAATGGTTGGGTAAATGAAAAAACAGGTTTAGATATTGGAACTTTTACAGGTTATGTTGTTGGTAATGAATCTGAAGATAGAATGCAAACAGGGAATTCTGCGAATGATAAAGTTAAGAAGGACAAAAAGGTTGTGACAGATAAGGGGTCCAAGAAAAATTCCGATAAGGGGTCTGATAAGGTGTCGGATGATACTGATTCTTCTGTTCAAGATACTACTTCTTTGAATGATAGTGTTGTTTTGAATGATAGTGTTGTTTTGAATGATAGTGTTGTT
>CAZEYD010000001.1:0-168250 GCA_964516745.1 Candidatus Woesearchaeota archaeon | reverse complement strand
GTGTTGTTTTGAATGATAGTGTTGTTTTGAATGATAGTGTTGTTTTGAATGATAGCGTTGGTGAATCTCTTCCTTTTGAGTTTGGTGAAGGTTATACAGTTCATCGAGAGCAAATTGTTATTGGGGAACATGTTAAGTGGGTTATTACTCTGAATGAATCTGTTAATGAAGAAGATGCTATTATTAGATTGCCAAAGGGCGCTAAGGATATTAAAATTGTTAAGGGTGATGATCTTATCGAAAACGAGATTAAAGAAATTAAAATAAAAAGTCAAGAAAAAATTAATAAAGAGAAAAAACAAGATGTAAAAAGTGATTTTGAATTAGAATTAGAAGAGAATGATCGAAAGGCAGATGAAAGAGATAAGAGGATGCTTGCCGAGGAAAAAAACGAAGATTTTGTTTCTATTAGTGGTAATGCTATTATTGATTCTGAAGAGAATGAAACCTCTTTTTTAGAGAAGATTCAATTCTTTTTTGCTAAGAATTTCGGAATTACTGGTAATGTTATTAATGAGAATGAACTAAAGGTAACTAATAAAATGTTTGTTGAGAATAATAAAACTTTTATTGATTTGACTAAAGAGGTTAAAAATAAAGAAAAAGTTATGATTTCTTATACTACTTCTGCTCCAAAATTAAAGAAAATGGATAATCAGTATGAAAAGACTTTTGTTATTAGTGCTGCTGCTGAATTAAATTATACTGATATTCTAGCTTATACCGTAATTCAAGAATCTACTAAGATTCGTATGACTGATTTAGATAGAATTGAAATTTTATGGTTTGAGAATCAAGATATTTTATATGTTAATGAATCTGAACTAGATGCTAAGATAAATGCCGAAATGTTAAAAGAGAGTAATGAAACAACGAATGATACGATAGTAAGTAGTACAGCAATAAATAATAGGGCGATGGAATCTGCAGAAGGAGGTTCAGAAAAAGAGGTTCTTCAAATGGAACAAGAATTTATTGAGAGACGATATACTGGTGGTATAATTAAGGAAGATGTTATTTTACCTTTTGGGGAGAAAGTTATTGAAGAAGAAAGTTTGTTAGTTGAATCTAATGAATCTATAAATTTGGTTAGTGCGATAACGGGATTTGTTATTAACCTAATTGTTGATGAAGGTAATGAGACGTTAGAAATTGAAAATATTAGTGAAAAAACTAATTCATCTTTAGAGGATGAAAATATTATTGAAATTAATGAATCTTTAAATGAGACAATTAATGATTCTGACTTGAATATTAGTTTGAATGAATCTCTTGACGATTCTATTTTTATGAATGAAACTTTAAGTGAAACAATTGAAGATTTGGATTTGAATATTAGTTTGGATGATAGTGTTGATTTAAATGAAATTGAGATTATTTTAGAAGAATCTAATGTTCTTAATGAGTTTAGTGTGTTATCCAAGAAAGATAGATTAACGCAAATACGAGAGCAAGGATGTTCTGAAGGGGCAGCTGTTAATGCTGATGGTATTTGTGCCGTAATTGATTCAGATACCTTTTTTATTGAGAAGAAAAACAAGGTTCAATTTAAGGATAAAAAGAGTGTTTCTGTGGATTATATTCCTTATGATAATGATAATGATGGATATGTTGATTATATTGAATGGATTGTTCCTCATCTTTCTAATCAAAGTTATCAAGTGATAATTAAAATTGAAGATGCTGAGCATTTAGAAGAAAACAGAAGTGTTTTAGTTGGGAATGTATATGATGAAATTGGGGAGTTAGATGGTGTGACTTATGAGATTCCGGAAGGAGAATTTTTGAGAGTGCAATTTGAATATGATTTGAATTATAGAAGAGATATTAGTATTTACGCAGATGCGGAGGAGAATACAACTGTTGAGGTTTATGAAATGAACGATAATAGATTATTAGCTACTTTTAGTAATATAGATGATTTTAATAAAAACCAGATTTTTTTAACAAATCTAAGCGAAAATCAAACATATACTCAAACAGTTTTTGATTTAAGAAGTGTTGGGGGTGGTGTTGTCTATGATTGGGTAGTAGATCCAACCTGGGGAGGAGATGGGTCAAGTGGAAATCCTTGGGAGATTGACACTTGTGCTGAGTTAGATGCGTTAGCAGATGCTTGTTCTACTTATTGTGATGAATATTTTGAACTTATTGCTGATATTGATTGTGGGAGTACAACTTTGAGTGTAATTGGGAGAAATTCTGTTTCTTATGATTATCTTCGAGGAGATTTTAATGGTAATTTTTTTGAAATTAAAGATGTTACTATTTCAGGTGTTGATGGAACGTATTATGTTGGTATCTTTGGTGTAATAGTGGGGGGAGATATATCAAATGTTAAAGTTATTAATGTGAACATTGATGGTGGTACTCATTCCTGGGTTGGTGGTTTGTTAGCAGGTATTAGTACTGCAACTGGAGCTGCTACTTCTGTTGTTTCTAATTGTTCAGTTAGTGGGGAAGTTGCGGGTGGTGTTGCTGTTGGCGGTCTTTGTGGGAATTTTGGACATGGTCATATTTATACTTCTTCTTATGATGGTCTGAATAATTCTGCCTGGGAAGTTTCAGGGAATGGTCTGACTGGTGGTTTTGTTGGACAAATAGAGGTTAATAATCAACTTATTGAGGACTGTTATGCATTGGCTGATGTTGATACTTCTTCTGATAAGAAAGTTGGTGGTTTTGTCGGTTATATTGAGGGTGATGTTAAGAATAGTTATGCTAGAGGTACTGCTGAGAATGATGATAGGAATGAAATTGGTGGTTTTGCAGGTTTGTCTGATACTAGTGGAACCATGATGACAAATTGTTTTGCGGATGTTGATAATCCAAATACTGATGATGGGGATAGAATTGGAAGTTTTCTTGGTTTGGATTATGGATATGATGGGGTTGTATCAAATGTAGGTTATAGTGATGATCTGGATTGTTATTCTTATTGTACTGGACTTTGTTGGGGAGATAATGCTGGAAGTGTTGGTTGTGATTCACAAAGAACATCTGCTTATTTTACTACTTATACAGGCACAAATGAACCAATGAATGTTTGGACTTTTGATGCGAATCATTGGAGTACTGCTCTTAGTGGTACATCTACTCCTACTCTTTCTTGGGAAGAGAAGTGTAATGCTGATTCAGATTGTAGTGCAACAAATAAATATGCTGAAGATGAATTAAGTAATGTTTGTGATGATGATACTGAATGTCACGAAAGTTGTGATTCTATAACAAATTATGGGGAGAGGTGTTTTTATAAGAGATATGATGGTTTTGAAGAGTGTGATAGGGATATAGGTTGCTATGGAGGTAGATGTGTTCAGAATACAAATTATGATAGTTTGATATATGCCGGAGTGTGTGATTTAATGAATGGTGCTATTTGTACTGAGCTTGATGGTAGTGATATTTGTGTTACTAGTGGAGTTTGTTTAATTGATCCGAATCATGATAATAGTACTAATGATTGTGCTGGAAGTAATTGTTTAAGAACTAATACTCAAACATTTGATTTAGATAATGATAATGATTTAGATTATTGTGATGCTGGTGTATGGAAAGATTGTACAACCGCTACAGTTGCTACTACTTGTAATGTAACGGGTGGTTCTTATGCTGGGACTGAGACAAGTGATATTTGTAATGTTGCTGGTGAATGTTCTGCTACTTGTACGACTTCTGATTGTGTCTATACGCGTAATGATGGTTATGAAGAGTGTGATTCTAGTTCGGCGTGTACTAATGGTAGGTGTGTTCAGAATACTAATTATGACATTTTGAGAGATTCTGGAGTGTGTGATTCAATGGATAGTGCTATTTGTACTGAGCTTGATGGTAGTGATATTTGTGTTGCTAGTGGAGTTTGTTTAATTGATCCGAATCATGATAATAGTACTAATGATTGTGCTGGAAGTAATTGTTTAAAAACCAATACTCAAACATTTGATTTAGATAATGATGGTGATTTGGATTATTGTGATGCTGGTGTATGGAAAGATTGTAATGTTAATGCTCAATGTGCTATTACTAGTGGTTATAGGTGTAATACAGCTACTGATGATTGTATTAATACTTGTACTCAGCATTCGGATTGTACGAGTGCAAATAGTAATTATTATTGTAGTAATGCTGGAATTTGTACTGTAAAGAAAGGTGTTGGTGTTGCTTGTGCTGATGCTTCTGTGTATGATACTGATAGTGATGCGATGTGTTCTGATGGTACTTATGCTATGAGTTGTTATAGTGGATATAATGCTAATTGTCAAGGTGTTGCGGCGGCGTCATCAGGTTTCTGTCGTCGTGATCCTGGTGAAGATTGTACTAGTGGAAATCATTGTGGTGTTGGTGTTTGTACTGCTGCATTATGTAATACTAAAAGTGTTGATAAATGTTTAACTGGATCTTGTGGAACTGAATGTTCTTATGATGGAACAACTTATTCTACTCATGATTTTAATATGTTTAGTGCTAATAACAATGGTTGTGGTGTTGAACCTGGACCAACTTGTGGTGATGATGGTAGTGTGAATAATTGTGGTGGCGTTGGTGATACTTATGATAGTGATTGTCAAACTTCTTGTTTTGCGGGTACTACTTATTGTTCTAACGCGCCAGTTTTTAATTTATGGGGATATTGTGTTAACTTGACAATTTCAGATAATGCGTGTGGTGGATGTGCTAATGATTGTGAAGGATTGCCAAATGTTTCAGGAACGGCTCCGACATGTACTGATAGCAAATGTAATTATGTTGATTGTGATGCTGGTTATGCTGATAGTGATAATGATGATGGTTGTGTTTATGGTGTTTGTACTGGTTGTGAAGATTGGTGTGAAGATAATGATGTTTATGTTGACGACAATACGTTTTCTGATTTTGATGATAGTAGTGGTTTAGCTTGTGATAGTTCTAGTAATGTTGACTGTGCGAGTAGTGGTTGTCTTAATTTAGAGATTAGTGCACCCACGACAATTACAACTGGAAGTTGTACTGCAAATACTGGTACGGATACCATTGGCATTGGTGGTGAAACAAAGGTTTGTTGTTCGGGAGATTGGATTAGAGCTTCTTGTTCTGGGACTTCTTGTTCTGATGATGGTGATTATTCTGATTGTTGTTCCACTCCTGACTGTGATACTGGTAATGGTTATAGATGTAATACAAATAAATGTATCAATACTTGTAATGTGAACGTTGATTGTGGTGTTGGTTTCTTTTGTAATAATTCACAACTTTGTCAAGCGCAATTGTTAGATGGTGCTGGTTGTGATGATGTTAGTTTTGTGAATAGTGCTAGTGAGGATGCTAGTGCTTGTGCTAATGGACATTGTGATGATGATTTAGTAGGTGCTACTGATGATTTTCATTGTTATACACCAACTGGAACTAACAGTCTATATGATAACCAAGAGGCAACAAAATGTGAATATGATACTGGCAATGCTGTTGATATTTTTGCTGATGAGCAATCTGCAGGTTATTCAAAAGATAATACTGGGATTGGGCTTAATTTTCGGGGTTGTCCTGCTTTTAGTTCTTGTTATGTTTCTTCTACAAGTTTATGTCAGGCCTTTGATGGTGATTATTCTACAAGCTTTTGTAGTGCTTTAGGAAGTGATTGGACATCGATAACAAGTGGAGATAGAGAAACAGATAGTACTGATTGTAGTGATGGTGTTACTTGTGGTGATGGAACAGCTAGTAATGGTTTTTGTTGTGGTGATGATGCAAGTGAGAATTATAATATGGAGGAGACATATAGTACCTCTATAGCTTTTGATAATAATGAAGTTGCTTGTTGTAATGTTGCTTCTGATTGTGTTGCTGGAGGGATTTGTTATGCTGTTCAAAATGCCGGAACAACTGATGTTGGTTTAAATGTTGGAGGTGATGATAATAAATCTCATTGTTATAATAGTGGAGGTGTTGGTAAATGGTTAGAATGTGATCAATCAGATTTTATGGATTATTGGTGTGGTAATGTTTGTGGTCCTGCAAAGGGTGTCTCTAGTCCAAGAGATAGTGGTAATCCTGATCAGGACTGGAATGCTGTTTTTTCGGGGGAAGCTGGGGTTGGAGAGTATGCAAATACTGCGACTCTTGGTTGTTGTGGTGATGATGCGGATGAAAGTTATCTTTGGAGACTTGCTGATGTATCTATGGATTTGAGTTATGCAACAGATACTAGTGATGAAGCTTGTTGTTTGGCTTCTGGAAAATGTATTGACGATAATACTTGTTATGCTGCTGGTCTTTTGACTCATAATGCTGATGGTGATGCTGATGTTGATTATTGTATTGGTGGAACATGGAAGGATTGTTTGACGAATACCCAATGTGATACTGCTAATGGGTATAGATGTAACACTGTAACGGATGATTGTATTAATACTTGTTCTGTGAATGCTGATTGTGTGCTTGGTTTCTTTTGTGCTGAAGATGGGACTTGTGATGCTGAACTTGGAACAGGATCGAATTGTGACTTTGGCATAACGGAAAGTGATAGTTCTGCAGAAAGTAATGGAGCTTGTTCTTCTGATTTTTGTCGTGATGATTATGATGATGTTGATAGTAATACCGATGGATTTTGTGATATAAATGAACAGTGTTTTTGTGCTGGTGATTCTAATGATTGTGTTTATGATGGGACAACTGTAGATACTGGTAGCTCTGGTCAAACTGGAGATGCGACTGATTGTTATGAGACTGGAGATAACGATGAAAATGGTATGAATTGGTTGTGTACTAATGGGGCATGGGACCCTAGTAATTGTGGAGGTGGGCAGTATTGTAGTACGGGAACCTGTACGGATTGTACAACTAATGAATGTGTTGGATATCTAAGTTGTCGTGATGGAGTTAATGCTGGTTGTTGTGATTCGGATACAGAGTGTGGAACATATAATACTTGTGATACAGATACTTCTTCGACTGCAAGATATCAATGTGATACTTGTTTTGCCTTAACTAGAGGTGTTTTTGATACAACATCTAGAAATAATAATCCTTTTGGTGATATGTGTTTTAACATTTCTTTAACTTCTACATCTGATACTTGTATAATGTATGATACATATGATACAGAGGAAGAGGATGATGATTTTACTTTGAGAATTAATAAAACATATTTTTCAAATTCATTTGCTTCTGGTAATAATGATTGGGCATATTGGGCATTTAATGATACTACAACTTCTCAATTTGTAACAGGATGGAATGTTTTTGAGTTTGAAGCTGATGAATGTTGTTTTGCTATTGCTGATGTTATGGTCGGTTATTTAGTTTCAGAAGTCGGTGCTGTTGATTTAAGTTCTTCTTCTTCTTGTTGTGATGCTTCAACTGATTGTGTTGATGATTGGGAAATGGGACATCATGCATCTACTGGTGGACCTGCTGGATCTTGGGGTTGTTATAATAATGCCGTAACTAAAAATACAGGTGGTGGGGATGATGATGATGATAAAGAATATTGTTCTAGTGGAACTTGGTTGGCGGCTGATGATGATGAGACTGCTTGTGGAGCGACTGGTATTGACGGATATTGGTCTAGTGTTTATACTTGTTGTAATGGTGATGATACGACGGATGATTGTGTTCAGGACTCTGATTGTAATGGTGAATGTTCGTCTGATTGTGAATGTACTTTAGATTGTGATGCTCATTCTGATTGTTCTAGTGGTTTCTTTTGTAATAATTCTGGAAACTGTGCAGTTCAGAAGGCTCTTAATGTTGCTTGTGATGATGCTTCTGTAATTGATAGTGATAGTGATGCTATGTGTTCTGATACATCTTATGATATGAGTTGTTATATTGGATATAATGCTAATTGTCAGGGTGTCGCGGAAGCAACTAATGGGTTTTGTCGTCGTGATCCTGATGAAACTTGTGTTAATGGAACAGAGTGTGGTGTTGGTGTTTGTACGTCTGGATTATGTAATGCAAAGAGTAGTTTAAAGTGTTTAACTGGGGATTGTGGTGACGAATGTTCTTCTGATGGCACTTTATATTCTCTTCATGATTTTAATATGTTTAGTTATAATAATAATGGTTGTGGTGCTGAACCCGGACCAACTTGTGCGGATAATGATCTTAGGGCTGCTTGTGGAACAGGTGGAGATAATTATGATAGCGATTGTCAGTTGTCTTGTCATTCTGGAACAACGTTTTGTAGTAATTTTGACTCTGGAAAATGTATTAATTTAACTATTTCTGATAATGCGTGTGGTGGATGCACTTATAATTGTGAAGGGTTGCCTCATGTTTCAGGAACAGCTCCAACATGTACTGACAGTAAATGTAATTATGTTGATTGTGCGGCTGGTTATGCTGATAGTAATAATGATGATGGTGATGTTTATACTAGTTCTGATGGTTGTGAGGATTTCTGTGGAGATAATGATGTTTATGTTGATGACAATACTTTTGATAATTATAGTGCTAGTAGTGGTTTAGCTTGTGTTGGTGCAGATGAAATTACTTGTCCTAGTAATGGTTGTTTGGATTTAGAGATTAGTTTTCCTGTGAGTATTACTACTGCTGGAAGTTGTACTGCAAATACTGACACGGGTACTATTGGTGGTGAAACAAAAGTTTGTTGTTCTGGGGATTGGATTAGAGCTTCTTGTTCTGGGACTTCTTGTTCTGATGATGGAGCTTATTCTGATTGTTGTTCTGATTCAGATTGTGATGCGAGTGAATATTGTAACTCGACAAATAATTGTGCTGGTGTTTCTGTTCCTGTTATTTCTAGTGTAAGTCCTCAAACAGATTCTCCATTGATCTCTGAATCGGGTGAAATTGTTGTGATTTGGACTGGTTCGTTGCCTGCGAGTTATGAATATGGTTTAGAGATGACTAGTCCTTCGTCGTTGAGTCTTTATAATGGTAGTTCTTTGAGTTATACACATCTTTCTTTAGATGATAATATTGAGTATTGTTATAGAGTTAGAGTTCAAGATTCTGGTGCTGTGCATTCTTCTGCCTGGTCTTCGACGGTTTGTAATTTGACGGCTGATAGAACTGGTCCTGATAGTCCTGAATTTGATTTGACTGCGAGTGTTGCGAATAATAGAATTGATATTGAAACTGCGGAAGGAGATGATGGATTGGTATTATATATGCCGTTTGAAGAAGGAAGCGGAACGGTGGCTAGTGATTGGAGCGTAGAGGACCATGATGGAACTCATTATAATGGTTTATCTTATGTAGATGGTAAAGATAGAAATGGTGAAGCGTTGAGTTTTAATGGCGCTGATGATTATGTGGAATCTACTGCTCCTGATATTAATATTGGTGATCCATTTACTTTTTCGTTGTGGTTTAATTCTGGTGGAACACAAGGAAGTAATGCAAAAATGATTGCTAATTATGCGAGGGCAAATTTATATTTGAGTTCAAGTGGAAGAGTTTATTTCTTAGTATATAATAATAGTGGATATCAATCGATTTATTCTGATGTATTGAGTAATGATCAATGGTATTATGCTTCTGGAGTTTATGATGGTTCTGAGATATCATTATATATTAATGGTAGTCTTGCGCAGAGTAAAACGATTGGGACAAGTGGAAGAGATTTTACTTCTTCTATGGGAATCGGTAGAGATTATTCAGATTGGACTGGTTATTTTGAGGGTTTGCTTGATGAGGTTCGAATTTATGATAGGACATTAACACAGGAAGAAGTTATTGATGATATGCAGAGTGGCTTGTTGAAGCATGGATTTTACCAATCGGAGACGTCTAGTGGTGATTATGTTCCTTTAGAGGGGATTTCTGATGATTTTGGTGATGGGGATGCTACGAATGATCCAACTTGGGAAGCTCTTTATAGTTCTTTATCTGCTACTAATAATTATTTAGAAATTTTATCAACAACTGGGGACGAAGCACGTGGATATGTATCAGAGGATTTATCTAGTAATTTGATGATAGAGTTTGATACTTTGGTTGATGTTGGAGAATATATTATGTGGGGATTTTTAGCTTCGCCGTATACTTGGACAGTGGCTAATCCGACTAATGGTGTGCGTTGTTGGACAGATATTAGTGATCCTACGACGACTACTAAGACAGATATAGTTGAATTTGAGAGTGGTGGAGCATCTACGAATTTTGATATAAAATCGGCTAGAGATATTGTTATTCCAGATATTGTTAATGACGAATGGGTTCATGTTAAAATTATAAAATACGGTAATAATTATAAAATGTTTGTTAATGATATTTTTTCATATGAGGCTATAGATGATACTTTTGCTGATACTACCTTACGTTTATTTTTAGGAACGGCGAGTGGTGGTGATATCCATTTTGATAATGTAAAAGTTACTCCTCTTGTTGCTTCTGATATTTATTCTGATACAACGGCGACTGATGATACGGATCCTTCTGCTGTTGGTTCATTAGATTCTTCGAGTCACGATGAAGGAGGCATTTCTAGTAATACAACTGCTACATTTGATTGGACGGCAGCGACGGATAGTGGTGATGATTATTTTTACTTTTTGAAAGAATGGGATGTCGATGGGAATGAGGATAGTAAAACAGAGAATCCTGGATTTGAACAAAGTATGACTGATTGGTCGTCTTATACTCAAGCTGATATTAGTATATCAATAGATAATAATGTTGCTTATTCAGGAAATAAAAGTTATAAGATTACTAGGATATTAGATAATGATGGTAATAATGAATGGGGTGGATTGAAAGCAACGAATGTTTATTCCAGATGGAATTTAGAGCCAGGAAAATCTTATGTTTTAGAATTTGATTATATGGGTGATAGAGTCGCTACTGACGGTGTGTCTGTATATTTGTGTTATACTGTTGGATGGTGTTCTATGGGTAATGGATGGCCAACTGAATCTCTTACTTCAATAAGTGGTTCAAGTTCTAACACAAGTGGTGCTTGGGAGCATTATACTGGGGAATTTGATTATACAGAAGCATTTTCTACGGCATGTGATGGAGCGACGTGTATGAAAGAACTTAAAATAGGATTCTCTTACTTAGCTCAGAATTTAGGAACTGAATATTTTTGGATAGATAATGTAATGATTCATGAGGCAGATTCTTCAACTATTACAACTGGTCTTTCAAATTATCGTGTTGCTTGTGATCAAGTGGCTTCAACTACTCCGGATGAGACGATTATTTATGATGGAGATTATGTTGTCCAGACTTTTACGTCAGATGGAACTTTTACTCCAAGTGCTGCTGGGAATGTTGAAGTTCTTTTAGTAGCTGGTGGTGGTGGTGGTTCTGAAGGAATTTATGATGATGGTTCTGGTGGTGGTGGTGGTGGTGTTGTGATAGATACCGTTGCTGTTACTGAGCAATCTTATACTATAACTGTGGGTGCTGGTGGGGCTGCTCTTTCAAATGGTCAAAATAGTGCAGCCTTTGGTTTGACTGCGATAGGTGGTGGTCGTGGTGCTGGTCATCGTTCAACAAACACATATGGTGGTGGTTCTGGTGGTGGTGCTGGTGGGGCATATGCATCAACAGATGGTGGTGACGGAATTACTAATGGTGGGATAGCGACTGTCGGTCAAGGTTTTAATGGTGGGGATAATACTTATCGAGCGTATGCAGGTTCTGGTGGTGGTGGTGGTAGCGCAGTTGGAACAAGTGCAACTGAGGGGGTTGGTGGTGCTGGTGGAACTGGTGTGCTTTCAAGTATAAGTGGTACTGCAACTTATTATGCCGGTGGTGGTGGTGGTTATGGTGGTACCTCTGGTGGAGTTGGTGGTTCTGGTGGTGGTGGGACATGTGTAAATCCTTCAACAGTAACGACGGCTGGTACTGTGAATAGTGGTGGTGGTGGTGCTGGTGGTTCAAGTGATAGAACATCAAGAGCTTCTGCTGGTGGTTCAGGTATTGTTATAATTCGTTATCTTAGTAGTGTTGCATCACCTGGTTATGTTTGTACTGATTTGCCTGATGGTGATAATTACTTTCACGTTTTGGCTGTTGATGGTGCTGGGAATACTGGAGCTGTTAGTCATTTTGGTCCGTTTAATATTTTCGCGGTTGGTCCGCCTTCTGCAAATCGGTTTGAGGTTCGTGGTGGTGTTGGTACTGATTTGGCGTTTGTAGATGATAAGGGTGATATGTATTTGAAGGGTGAAGTTTCTATTAGTCAGAGTTCTTTATCTCCATCGATAGATTCGTTTATAATTCAAAACTCATCTGGTGGCGTTGTCTCGTTCTTTGATAGTAATGGGGATTTGTTTTTGAAGGGTATTGTTGATGTTGGGTCGGATTTATCTGGTTCTGGAACGAGATTGGAATTCCAAAATTCAACAGATGATGTTGTTGCGTTTTTAGATAGTAGTGGTAATTTGAAATTGCAAGGCGGATTTGTTGAGAATTATCTGTAGAAAGGGAAGATATAAGGAATTGATTTTGGATTTTTATGATAGTATATAATTTGTTTCTTTCTCTACCTAGTAGATGGAGAGATAAAATTAATAAGAGGAAATGTCAGAAATTAATATATATAAATAAAAATAAAGGTTGTAGAGATGTTTATTATTATGAAAATTATCAAGAAATCTTAAAATTTATATAGAAGAAATCTATGGAATATAGATGGTGAAGGGTTATTTTTTTAGAAACTTTTTATTATCTTTTGAGGCACCTATAAGTACCGAATTTTTAGGAGGATTTATAAGTAATTATTTACACATATAAGTAAGATGTTACACAACAAATATTTTGAGGTGATGAAAATGTTCTTGAACGGATATACTTCTAAGATTTATGGGAGAGAATTAGTTGGGAAGGTGTCTTTAAGTCAAAAGAATATAGCTTTGACTTTGACGGATTTAGAGAATGATGGGATTCTTAGTTCTATTCAGAGTGGGAATAGAAAATATTATGAGTTAAATTTACTGAATCCTCTTTTGATTGAGAATGTTTTGTTATTTGAGAATTTTAATAGTTTGGAATTTCTGGAAAAGAATAAGAGACTTATTGATTTTTTTAGGCAAGTTGGTGGTGATATCGTTTGTGTTTTTGGTAGTTATGCTAGTGATAAGGCGACTAAGAATTCGGATTTGGATTTATTAATTGTTGGGAAGGTGGATTCTTTGAGTATTCAAAAATTAGGTAAGAAATATGGGATAGATGTTCAGATATTTAATGTTTCTTCTAGGGATTTTGCTCAGATGATTAAAAGTAATAAAGAGATTTACCAGGAGATATTGAAAAATCATGTTTTGGTAAAGGGTGGGGATTTGTTTGTTGGTGAGGTGATAAAATCGTTAGTTTAAAATGGTGTAGTAGGGCTAAGGATGGTTTAAAATTAGTGGAGCCGAATGAACGAATTGGTTCTGGATATTTAAAAATGGCGGAAGAGGCTTTTGGAACAATGGATAGGGAAAGGAAGGAAAGTGTTAGGTTTAGTATTTCTGCGGGTTATTATTCAATTTATTATTCTCTCTATGCTGTTATGCAAAAAATTGGTATTAGATGTGATATTCATGGTTGTTCTTTAGAGTTTATGAAGAGGTTTTTATCTGAATTTTATTCGGAGAAGTATTTTGATTTAATTGATAGGGCGTTATTGGTTAGGAGAAATTTACAATATTATGTTGATAGAGATGTTAATAAGAGTGATTTGAATTTGATTTGGGATAATGTTTATGACTTCTTTGTTTTATCAAGAGATGTTTTTTCCAAATTGACAAGCGTTAAGGTAGATAAAATTAGAAAAGAGTTACAGGAGGTTTTCGGGAATGAGAAGTAAAATAATTTTTATGTTTATATTTTGTATCTTTGTTTTGCCTAGTATTTTGGCAATCCCTCAGACATTTAATATTCATGGTAAGTTGACTGATGATTCTGGTGTTCCTGTTTCTGTGGCTACGAATATTAATTTCTCTGTTTATTCTGTTACTAGTGGTGGGAGTGCTTTGTATTCTAGTTTAAAATCTGTGACTCCTGATACGGAAGGTATTTATGATGTGATTTTGGATCTTAGTGGTTTAGATTTTAAGTCACAATATTTTTTGGGGATTAAGGTTGGAACCGATTTAGAAATGACACCGAGGATTAATTTAACAACGAGTCCTTATGCTTTTAGAGCTCAGAATGTTAGTATTGCTGGTGTTGAGTTTGATAGTGAGGTTAATATTGGTGCTCAGAATTTGTTGACGACGGGAAACATTACAGCTGATTATTTTATGGGTGATGGTTCATTGCTTACGAATATTGATTCTTCGGCTGTTAGCTATTGGACGATGACGGGAACGAATTTGAGTTATTCCGGGGGAAATGTGGGAATTGGGACGGGGACGCCGGATACATCATTCCATATATACGATGATTCTATAAATCAACTTAATTTTTGGCATACCGATTCAGCAAGAAGTAGATTATCACTAGGTAGAGGATATGATTCAAGCAGTCGTTTTGAATTATCTTATAATTCTGGTGGAACTGAAAATGCGTATATTAGTAGATATTATTCTGGTGCTAAGTTGCATTTCGATATGAATGGAGTTGATCATATGGTGATTGATGCTAGTGGAAATGTTGGAATAGGGACGGCTGCACCAGCTACAAAGTTACAAATTACTAATACTGATGGAGGGGAATTAATAAATCAACTGGTATTACAAAATTCAAATACAACTACTGGGACCGGAACACAACTTAGATTTGTTTCTACAACAGGAATAACAGCTGAAAATGGAATAACAAACTTAAACAGTGTAAGACAAAGCGATGGTTCTGTTGATTTTACGATACAAATGTCGCCGGGTTCAGCAGTAGATCCTACAGATAAATTAACTATTGATGGTTCTTCTGGAAATGTTGGAATAGGGACGACTAGTCCAAATAAAACACTAGATGTTAGTACTCTTCTAAATACTACTTTTAGATTAACTTCTACTAAAGATTCAAATGATTGGGTTATAGGAGATACTGTAGGGAAGATTGAATTTTATGGAGAGGATAGCAGTAGTCAACAAGATGGAATTCGTGGATTTATTAAATCAATTAATGAGGAAGATTCTTATGGTCAGCATTGGGGAATGTCTTTTGGAACAACACGATATAATGCAGATGCTTCAGAGAAAATGAGAATTACAGATGATGGAAAAGTAGGAATAGGAACGAGTGATCCTAGTGAGGCTTTGGATGTTGTTGGTAATATTACTGCTAGTGATGATATTTGTATTGATGGTGGTGCGTGTTTGAGTACTGTTGCTGGTGCTGCTGGTGATTATGTTTTGAAATCTGGGGATACTATGACGGGAGATTTGAATATGAATTATTATTCGTCTAATAGTCGTGCGATTACTTTTGATGGTGCTGTTGATGCTGGTATTGATATGGCGATTAGGGGAACAGCTGAAGGACTTGATTTTTATGAGCCAGAAGATGGAAACAAGGTTCATATGAGAATTGTTGATGATGTTGGTGTTAATGCGATTTTTGGTATTAGGACTGGTACTGGTGATGGGACAGTTCGTATTGATGGGAGTGGTGTTGGAACATTAACTGGTTTGACTATGACGGGAAATATTGCGATGGGGACTAATAAAATTACTGGTTTAGGAAATGGGTCGGCAGCTCAGGATGCTGTGACTAAATCTCAATTGGATGCTGTTAGTGTTGGTGCTGCTGATAGTTATGTTGTTGGTCCAGCATCTTCAACTGATAATGCTATTGCAAGATTTGATTCTACGACTGGTAAGATTGTTCAAGATAGTGGTGTAACAGTTGCTGACAATGGCCAAATTAGTAGTGGAAACTTTGTTCAATATAAACCATTAACTTGGCAAGAAAATGTTGGGGATCAAGTTTGGTTACTTGTGAATAATAGCAGGGGTACGAATGAAGTTCTTGGTACTCTTTATGGGCATAGGAGTTCTGGTAATTATCAGGCGTCTATAGTAGATATATTAGTTACTACTGCTAATGATGTAGATACTAAAAGGGGTTATATTAATACTAAACAGGGTGTTCAAAATGATGAAAAATGGTCTTTGGTTACTGTTACTTATAGTGGAGATAATTATATTGCATTAAGATATCAATCTGCTAATCCGTATCCTTTTACGGAGGTATGGTTTGATGGTTTGATTAAATCGGAATTATCAGCTAATATCCTGAAGAGCCTACCAACTTCATCGGTTACAGATGTTACTGCGTTTGATACTTCTAATACTAGACAAACTATAGGTGCTGCGTCTGTTGGTATTGGGACGAATAGTCCAGATGCCAAATTGGAAGTAGACAAAGGAACGGCGGCTGCGGCAAGTTCTACTGGTGCAACAACTTTAACAAATTCTGCATTAGCTTTAGATGCATCATCAACAACAAGTACAAAATTAATGTTTGGAGTAGGGAGTGCGGCATATACTTGGATACAAGCACAAAATAATGATAATTCTGTTAAATATTTATCTCTTAATCCTGTAGGTGGTAACGTAGGTATTGGAACAATTAATCCTGGTGAAGCCTTGGATGTTGTTGGTA
Organism: Candidatus Woesearchaeota archaeon; assembly: GCA_964516745.1. Taxonomy (GTDB): domain Archaea; phylum Nanobdellota; class Nanobdellia; order Pacearchaeales; family GW2011-AR1; genus JAGVXH01. The sequence goes on along the minus strand of CAZEYD010000001.1, from coordinate 151,762 downwards.
ATATTACTGCTAGTGGCGATATTTGTGCTAATGGTGCTTGTTTGAGTGATGCTGTTGCTGGGACTAGTCAGTGGACGACGACAGGAAGTGATATTTATTATAATGATGGTAATGTTGGGATTGGGACGGCGACGCCGGATCAAGGATTGTCAGTAGAGGATTTTATGAGTTTTCAAAATAGTGGAGGGAATAGGATCACTGTGGGATATAATTCTTCAACTGGTTATGGGGAATACTATGGTTTGAATGATTTAGGAGGATTAAAATTTGGTTTTGCGAGTAATAAAAATGTTTTAGTTTTGGATAATGATAGTAATATTGGTATTGGTACATCAACTCCTGGTGAAGCTCTAGATGTCATTGGTAATATTAACGCTACGGGTGATGTTTGTTTGGATAGTGGTGAGTGTTTGAGTACTGTTGCTGGTGCTGCTGGTGATTATGTTTTGAAGACGGGAGATACTATGACGGGAAGATTGACTCATTTATCGGATGATGGATTGTATATTAAAACATCAACAAATGCAATTGGAGCAACAATAAATTTTAGTGATAATATTGCAGGTTATACACAGAATGGTTGGATACAATATAAACATGCGGATGGTGCAGTCGCTGTCGGTTCAAATGATGGTTTTATAATTGGTGGTACTGAGGCTAATACAGTTGTGAGGATAGATGGTAGATTAGATGTCGAAGGTAACTTAACTCTTCTTAATGGTGCTATGATTAATGAATTCTCGACGGATACTGCTTTGGCTGGTAATTCCGATTTAGCTGTTCCTACGGAGAAGGCGGTTAAAGCTTATGTTGATTCTGCGGCGGGGTCTGGTTTGGATGGTTCGGGTGCTGCGAATAAGGCTGCGTTTTGGTCTGATGCTGACACTTTAACTTATGATGGAAATTTTACATGGGATAATACGAATAAGAGATTAGGTCTTGGTGTTTCCGACCCAACAACTCTTCTACAACTTTCAAATGATGGATGGATTTCTGCGAAGAATGCTGCGGGTGATGGTGTTGTTAATATGTTTAAGGTTAATTCGGAGAATCAAATTGAGGTTGGGGCGGCATTGAATATCGGGAGTTTTGAGTTTGCTGCTGATTCTGGTTTGGTTACTTTTGCGGATATGCCGGTGACTGCTGATGCTAGCGCTGGGGATTCTGAGAGTTATGTGTTTAAGGTTGATGGGGATAATATTATGACGGTTTATTCTGAGGCTGATGGTTCTGGTGGAGTGCAGAATAAGAGAGTTGGTATTGGGACGATTACTCCGAAGAATGCCTTGAATGTTATTGGTGATGCGAATTTTACTGGGGCTGTTTATGCTACAACTCTTGATACTGGGCAAGGGGCTAATGAGCTTTATGATATGAATCAAAATGTTTTGACTACTAGTTCTCCAACTTTTGCTGGTTTGACGATGACGGGGAATGTCGCGATGGGGGGAAATAAGATTACTGGCTTGGGTAACGGGACGGCCGCGACGGATGCGGTGACGAAGGCGCAGTTAGATGCTGTTAGTTCGGTGGTATCTGGTGATTATGTTCCTTATACTGGTGCTGATGCTAATGTAGTTTTAGGAAATAATAATTTTAGTGTTGGTGGTAGTGATTTATTTGTTGATACGAATAATGCGAGGGTAGGAATTGGGACGACGAATCCGATAGGACAATTGCATTTATATGATGAAACTGCCGGTGCAGGAATGTATTTTGATTCTCCAGGTACTGATCAATATAAAATGTATTTTCAAGAGACTGCCTCAATGTTTAGTTTTTTCTTTGATGGTAATTCAGTAAGTGGTGATAATAATTTATTACATATTAGATCAGAAGTAAGTGGTTCGGAGGATAATTTAATGACATTTAGAGGAGATGGTAAAGTTGGTATAAATCAAACGTCGCCTGAGGCGGCTATGCATGTAACGGGGGATGTGATTATTGAAATATGATGGTAAATAAAAATAAAATACTTTTGATTCTTGTGTTGTTGTTAGCTGTTAGTTTTGTTTCTGCTAAGGATTTCGTAATAAGGAATGAGTCAGATTCTACACAAAACTATTTTGTTGTGAATGGAACTACTGGAAATTTGAATGCGGATGGGAATATTACAGCTGGATATTTTATGGGTGATGGTTCATTGCTTACGAATATTGATTCTTCGGCTGTTAGCTATTGGACGATGACTGGGACTAATTTGAGTTATTCTGGAGGGAATGTTGGGATTGGGATTAGTAATCCGGTAACTCCATTTGGGGTTTTGGCAACTTCTATAGGTGCAATAGATGTTTTGGCATCGGATAGTGAATATATTTTAACATCTCGTAATGATGCTGGTGCAGGAGACCCAAGTCAATTTTATATAAAACATAATTTAGGAGGAGTAGAAATTGGTAATTTAAGAGGAAATATTGGGTTTATGGATGGTAATGTAGGTATTGGGACGACTAGTCCTGGATCAACTTTGGATGTTAATGGAAGTAGTCTTAGATTAGGAAGTTCTTCTCAAAGTGCTGCCACAATGTATATAACTGCAACAAATACTGCAAGTTCTCCAGCTAGAACAGCTATGGTAGAAATGTTTGGATATGAAGGTAGAGGAATAGGAACTGTGTATAAAGATGTAACTTATTCAGGAGAGGAGTGGTTCTCTGGAATGCCGTATGGTGGTTCATTTAATTCTTTTCAAATTGGATATGATGCTTCTGGTAGCCAACCAGAATATGGTGCAAATGCATTATTCGTTGTTGAGAAGACTGGAAAAGTTGGTATTGGAATGACTCCGGGTGAGGCCTTAGATGTTTCTGGTAATATTAATGCTAGTGGTGATGTTTGTCTGAATAGTGGTGAGTGTTTGAGTACTGTTGCCGGCGCTGCTGGTGACTATGTTTTAAAATCTGGTGATACGATGACGGGGAATTTAGTTCTTTCAAATGGTTATGGTATTAATTATAATAATGTCTATAAAACTTATGAAAAAACTTATTCAGTAAATACTACTACTCCGGCAATATTGGTTGATTCTACTGGTGCTGCTTTTACTCCTACTAGGAGTTATAAGGTAAAAGGACTGATTATTAGCACTGGAACACAAACAGGTGCGGTTGCATATTTTTATGGTGATGGTACAAATTTTCATATTTATAAAGAATACGAGGCGGGAACTAGCTCTAATCATGTTGAATTTTATTTGGATAGTGGAGTTCCAAAAGTAAGATTGTATAATCATGCATCATTTTATTCCGTTGGGGTTTTAACCGAAGAAAATGTTAATAAGGGTAGAGTTGAAGGATCTCAAATGTTTCTCTCTGCAAATTCTGTTGGTGCAATTACTACTTATTCAGACTTAACAATTGCTGGAGATAATTTAGATTCTTCTGGGGCAGCGTTAAGAATTAATGATGTTGCAAATCAACCTGTATATATTGGAAGTGGTACAGCTACTACAGCAACAGGAGATAATGATTTTTATGTTACGGGAGATATTGAGACAGACCAAAATGTCTATATGGCAGATGATAAATATATTGGTATTTCTGGAGCAGAGAGAATAGTTTTTGATACTGCTGGAAATATTGAAATATTAGAAGCAAATGTTGGAATTGGAATGACTCCCGGTGAAGCTTTAGATGTTTCTGGGAATATTAATGCTAGTGGGGATATTTGTTTGAATGATGGTACGTGTTTAAGTGCTGCTGCATCGGCTTCGGGTTACGTTCCTTACACTGGTGCGACTGGTTCTGTTAATTTGAACGGAAAGAATTTGACGAATGTTAATTATTTTGGTATCAACGTAACTGACCCAACAACACCTTTGCAGATTTCAAATGATGGATGGATTTCTGCGAAGAATGCTGCTGGTGACGGTGTTGTTAATATGTTTAAGGTTAATTCTGAGAATCAGATTGAGGTTGGAGCGGCGTTGAATATTGGGAGTTTTGAGTTTAGTGCGGATTCTGGTTTGGTTACGTTTGTTGATATGCCGGTGACGTCGGATGCGGATATAGGAAGTCCAGAGGGATATGCGTTTAAGATTGATAGGGATAATGTTATGACGATTTATGCTCAGAGTGATGGCGCTGGTGGTGTGCAGAATAAGAGAGTTGGTATTGGAACGGCAACGCCTGCGAATGCGTTGAATGTCGTTGGCGATGCGAACTTTACTGGGAGTGTTTATGCTGCGACTCTTGATACTGGTCAAGGTGCTAATGAGCTTTATGATATGGATCAAAATGTTTTGACTACTAGTTCTCCAACCTTTGCCGGTTTGACAATGACGGGTAATGTTGCGATGGGAGGAAATAAGATTACTGGTTTAGATAATGGGACGGCTGCGACGGATGCGGTTACGAAATCGCAGTTGGATGCGGTGAATACTAGTGCTGCTATTGAATCTGATACTTTAGCTACAGTAACTGGTCGAGGTGCAACGACGGCAACCGCTACTAGTTTTACGAGTACAGCAAATCCTGGTTTGACAGTAGGTAATGGTGCGATAGGTTATTTGAAGGTAGGTGGTTCATTAATTAGTGATGTATCAGGTGATCTGACTTTGGATTCAGATAGTGGGGAAGTGTATATTCCTGACAAAGTTGGAATTGGGACTAATGCTCCAAATGCAAAACTTGATGTTAATGGTGATTTTAGAATTCAAAATAATGCATTATATGTAGATACTAGTGGGTTATTATCTACGACTGCATCGAATACTCCAGGTAAAGCATTTTCAGAGACTTCTTCACAAAACCTTGTTGTTAATGGTGATTTAGAAAGTTGGACTGCGGGAACTTCAACTCTTCCAGATGGATGGACAAAAAATGGAGGAACAATAAGTGAAAGAGAATCAACAATTGTGAAAACAGGAACTTATTCAGGTAAATTTACTTCAACTGGAACATATTCATATATCTATCAATATATTCCCCCTAGAGGAATTTCTACAGATTCTAAAACATATACAATTTCGTTTTGGTATAATTCTTCATCAACAAATACTTTAGAGAAAGTAATAGGTTTTCACGATGGAACAAGCTATGTATTTACAAATGCATTAACAAGTGATGATTCTTGGCATCAGTATACAAGAACTTTTACTGCAAGAGAAGATAGAAGAATTATGATAACTTGGTGGTTAACAACTAATGTGGCTGATTCAGATGATTATATGTATATAGATGATTTGAGACTTTTTGAAGGGCCAATGACTTTTGCGTATAATGATAAGCCATTATCAGCAAGTGGGAATGAAACTCATTATGGAGATTTATATAACATTGGCGGTAATGTTGGTATAGGGACTACAACACCAGTTGGAACGCTAAATGTTATTGGTGATGGAAATTTTACAGGAGCTTTGACTGTTGACACTATTAATACTGGAAATGGTGCTATGAATTTGGGAGATGACTCTACTATTGATAATAGTGATACAAATTCGATTCCGACTGCGGATGCGGTTTATGATTTTGTTGCAAGTTATATGGCCACAGGAGGAACGGGAGATATTTATGTTGATATTACTGGTGATACAATGAGTGGAAATTTATCAATGGGAAGTCATTACATTACTGGTTTGGGAAATGGGTCGGCAGCTCAAGATGCTGTGACTTATTCTCAACTTCAAGCGATTAGTGGTACTATGACTGGCGATTACGTTCCTTACTCTGGTGCGACTGGTTCTGTTGATTTGAATAGTAAAAATTTAACAAATGTTAATAGATTAGGTATCGGTGTGTCTGACCCTACGACTCCTTTGCAGCTTGCTAATGATGGTTGGATTTCTGCGAAGAATGCTGTGGGTGATGGAACAATTAATATGTTTAAGGTGAACTCGGAGAATCAGATTGAGGTTGGGGCGGCGTTGAATATTGGGAGTTTTGAGTTTAGTGCTGATTCTGGTTTGGTTACGTTTGTTGATATGCCGGTGACTGCAGACGCTAGTGCTGGGACTTCTGAGAGTTATGTGTTTAAGGTTGATGGTGATAATATTATGACGATTTATTCTGAATCTGATGGAATGGATAGTATACAGAATAAGAGGGTTGGTATTGGAACGGCGACGCCTAAGAATACTCTGAATGTTGTTGGTGATGCGAATTTTACTGGTGCTGTTTATGGTGCGACTCTTGATACTGGTCAAGGGGCTAATGAGCTTTATGATATGGATCAAAATGTTTTGACTAGTAGTTCTCCAACTTTTTCTGGTTTGACGATGACAGGAAATGTAGCGATGAGTGGAAATAAGATTACTGGTTTGGCTGATGGAAGTGCTGATAATGATGCGGTGACTTATTCTCAATTGCAGTCGGTGAATAGTACTGTAACTGGTGATTACGTTCCTTATACTGGTGCTACGAAGGCGATTAATCTTGGAGTTCAATTTTTAACAACGACGGGTGCTGTGAGTACCGGAGCTTTGACTTCTACAACGATAAATACTGGTCAGGGTGCTAATGAACTTTATGCTATGAATCAAGATGTATTGAATACTAGTTCTGTTAAATTCGCTGGAATAAATACAACTAGCAATATCACAATGAGTGGTAATTATATTACTGGTTTAGCTAATGGTTCTTTACCTCAGGATGCTGTAACGAAGGCTCAGTTGGATGCGGTGAATACGACAGCGAGCGTTGCTGAGTCTGATCCGATCTGGACGTTAGCTAAGAGTAATTATTATAATACCACACAGACTGATTCGCAAATTGTTGCTGCTAATACTTCTATGAAAGATTATGTTGATATTAGAGATACTGTTGCGAATCTCCATACTCACGATGCAGCTAATATTACATCAGGAACTTTAGACATAGTAAGGTTGCCAACTACTGTGCAAAATATTGTTGGTAGTACTGGTTTACCAAACACATTTGATTTAATTGTTTATGGAGATTCTGATAAATATTATCCTGTTCAAATCTATGGTGGTAATCAGAATGTAATGAGAACGATAAAGATTTGGCGAAGTTATTCCGAACTTCATCCAGCTGATTGGTATTCATCCACTCATGGTGGCGGTTTAATGTTGACTTGGCAGGGTAATTTTGGTGGTTGGGGTGGTGCAATTTATTATGATAGGTTAGAAGAATTCACTGAACAATATAATCCAACAGTTGGTAATGCTTACATATACACACATTCTATAGGTTATGTATTTATGCTTCGTGGTGGTGGATCTGGTGGTGCAATTTATCATTTTGCTTCAGATCAATCATTAAATGGATATGGAACAACAGGGCCACAGGTGGCTTATAATACTAGTATAAAATTTTATGATAATGCAAACCCATCTTATATTGTTTATGCACCTGCACCTGTTAGTGTTCAAGATACTTCAAGATTGGATGGTATGAAGAGGAAAAAACAATCTGAATTTGATAATAGATATATTAATACTGTTGGTGATACAATGACGGGAGATCTTGCAATGAGTGGAAATAAGATTACTGGTTTAGCTGATGGAACGGCAAATAATGATGCGGTGACTTATTCTCAATTGCAAGCGGTGAATACTAGTGCTGCTGTTGAATCTGATCCTTACTGGACTGGCAATTATTCAAATGTTGCATTTATCAATAAAGCTAATACTTTTGGTGCTTATAATCAAAATTTTGATAGTGGAACTTTATTTGTTGATGCTGCAAATAATAGGGTTGGTATTGGGATAACAAGCCCATACTATCAATTAGATAATCGTTTCTCTAATCCAGATATTGTCTTTTCTGGTGGTGGTGGGGGGGATTGGGGGTCAGATGGTTTAAGAGTTGAAAATGTTAATGGTACTATTGGTACGATGGCTACTCTACAGTTCAGAGTTGGTGATGCTGATACTCATATTGCTGCTGTTAGGAGAGGTAGTAACGATGCGGATTTAGGATTTTTCTTTGAAGGAGTTGAAAAAATGAGAATTAATAATAATGGGAGTATGACTTTTATGACTGGTGCTGCGATTAATGAATTTTCAACTGATACTAACTTAGCTGGTAATTCTGATTTGGCTGTTCCTACGGAGAAGGCGGTTAAAACGTATGTTGATGACGCTGTTGGTGCTGGGGTGAGTAGTGGTATTTCTGGTACTACGAATTATTTGGCGAAGTTTAATAGTACCAATAGTGTGACAACTTCGAGTGTTATTGATGATGATGAGGGGGTGAGGATAGGATTATGATGGTAGGAGAAAAGATGATTGTGTTTGAAGATAAGAAAATTAGACGAGTCTGGCATGGTGCGGATTGGTGGTTTTCCATTGTTGATGTAGTGTTTTCTTTAACAAATAGTCCAACTCCAAGACAATATTGGGGGAAAGTCAAAGTTCGAGAGTTTGAGCAACTTCAGTTGTCCCCAATTTGGATACAACTGAAAATGAAGTCTTCTGATGGCAAAATGTATCTAACAGATTGTGCAAACAAAGAGGGCCTTTTCAGAATTATTCAATCGATTCCTTCAAAGAGAGCAGAACCATTTAAAATTTGGTTGGCGAAGGTTGGGAGTGAGAGGATTGATGAGATTGAGAATCCGGAGTTGGCTCAGGATAGAGCTAGGTTGTATTATGAGAAAAAAGGTTATCCTAAGAGTTGGATTGAAAAGAGATTAAGAGGAATTGCTATTAGGCAGGATTTGACTCAGGAGTGGGATGATAGGGGGGTAAAAGAGGGGAAGGAATATGCTATTTTAACGAATGAGATTGCGAAGGCGACGTTTGGAGTTTCTATTGATGAGCATAAGGGGATTAAGGGTTTGGAACCGAAATTCAAGAATCAAAACTTGAGAGACCATATGACAGATTTGGAGTTGATTTTCGGGATGCTGGGGGAAGCTTCTACTACTGAAATTGTGAGAAATAAAGATGTTAAAGGGTTTGATAAAAATTTAGTTGCTGCTAAGTTAGGTGGAAGTGTTGCTGGAGATGCTAGAAAAGATTTGGAGAAAAAATCTGGGAAGAAGGTTGTTTCTAGTAAGGGTGTTTTGGGTTTAACAAATGGGACGAAGAGAAAAAATAAAAAAGTTAGTAGGAGAAAAAATGATGAAAATAAAAAAATATAAAGATAGAATTGTTGGAGGTATTTATGGATAAGACTTTAGTTTTTATAGATGCTGGTTTTTTATCTAAATTATCAAAGCATTTTGGTGATGGGAAGTATTTGATATTTGATATTGTAAATAAAAGAGAAACATTCATAAATAGTGAATGATTATTCATTTTAACTGAAAATGGTGACAAAAAATACAAACAAAATATTGAATTATCTTTTAAGGTATTTCGAATTGAAAAATATAAATCAAATTTCGAAAGAGCTTGAGATTAGTGTTGGAAGTGCTTTTAAGATTTTGAAAGATTTGGAAAAGAAGAAATGGGTTTTGCCTGAGAGGATGGGAAATGCGATATATTATAGAATTAATTTTGATAATTTAGAATTAGTTAAAGTTATAGAATTAATTTTAATTGAGGGTCGGCGAAATTTAAAAGGTTTTTCTGGTGTTTATGCTAATGATTTAGATAATTTTAATTGTGATTTGATTGTTCTTTTTGGTTCTGTTTTGAAAAAAAATAAGTTTAATGATGTGGATGTGTTGTTCTCTGGTTGTAATTTAAGAGAAGTTTCTAAATTGTGTTTGGATATTTCAAAAGTTAGATCTAGGCCGGTTGTTCCTTTGATTTTAACGAAAAACGATTTGATAAAAGAAATCAAATTAAAAAGGAAATCTATTCTGGATATAATTAAGACAGGTGTTGTTCTGAAAGGTGAAGATATTTTTGTGGAGGTGTTAAAGGATGCGAGATTATAAGTCGAAATTGGATTGGTGTTTAAAAAATGAAAAGAGAATGAAAAAGATTAGTTCTGATAGGGGTGTTGCTGAGGGACATATTAAGAAAGCGAAACATAATTTGAAAGCGGCTGATCTTAGTATTAGATCAGGGTTTGAAGATTGGGCTGTTTCTCAATTGTATTATGCAATGTATCATTCTTTATTAGCTATTTTGTTTGATAGAGGTTATGAATCTAAGAATCATGAATGTACAATTAGCGTCATTGAATATTTGATTGAAATTAAAGATATTGATTTGGATTTGGATGATGTTGCTTTTATTAGAACTACTGAGCAGATGACAAATAAAAATGCTAAATCTTTGAGAGAGGAATTTCAATATGGAATTGAAACAGAAGTTAACAAGGAGTTACTTGATATTTTGGTTATTAAATCTAAGGAAATTGTTGAAAAAGTAGAGGTGGTTTTGAATGGTTAAGAAAATCGGATTGTCGGCTGGTTACCAAGGAGGTGCGAGAACCTCTACGAGGCGGTTTGTCGGTTTGTCGGGGGGACAGAAGAACAGGAAAACGGGGAACCATAAAGATGGAAGACGTATTACAGAAAAACAGATTGCAGGTAAACGGGTAAACAGGAGAATGTTTCTTTTAATTTTGGCGGTCGTGATGATTTTGGCGGTCGGGACTGTGTTGGCTGTGACGGTTTTGACTAGTGGGGATTCATTGTCGAAGGGCTTGGTTGGTCATTGGGAGTTGGATGGGTATGGTGTTGAAGCAGATAGATCTTGTAAAACTATTCTTGATTATGGAGATTCTACGGGGGATGGTGTTTATACTATTGATCCTGATGGTTCTGGTGGTGAGGATTCATTTGATGTTTATTGTGATATGACGACGGATGGTGGTGGTTGGACTTTAGTGCATGCTGCAGATAATAGGGATACAACATATCACTCTCGGTGGGATGGTTGGTGGCAGGAAGGGTATACGACCGCTCTTACCTCACCATCTGGAACGGGAAAAAGTAAAGCTTACGATATGGTTCCTTTTGTAGAGATGATGTTTAAATCAACCGCTCCTAGGGAAGACCAGCTAATCGTAAATACAGGAAGTCATAATAATATACGAGACATGCTTGGTAATGCAGACCCTGGAGGTGGCCAAGTAGACTATTGGTATTATGCCCAATATCCTGCAACATACTCGGTTGGTGTTGCTAGTGGTGGTTATTTTGAACAAAGTTATCTCCGTATTTGGCATAATGACAATGAGAATAATGATGTAGATAGGGCTACCTTTACTTCTTCTAATGCAGCTACGCATAATGACTTTAATCCGAACTACCATGGTCAATTTGGTGGAGAATCGCAACATGGAACAAATAGTGTGACTGGGATGCATTTGACAATGTGGGTAAGAAAGTCTACTATACAAAAGGATAAAACTCCGAATGAAAATGATGGGACGGTTCTTGGTGCGACTTTTACGACTGATAGAATGGGGAAGAGCGAGGGTGCGATGGATTTTGATGGAGGAGATGATTATATTGATTTAGGGAGTGATGCAACGGATTTGAATAATGAGAATGCTATGACTCTTTCTATGTGGATAAAAACTGATGGAACTACTTCGGAAGGTGGTGTTGTCACTCTTGGGACTGGGGTGGGCTCAGCTGGGATAGCTATGAGAATTAGACAAGGAGTTCCTGCATTTTCAGCAAGAAAAGGTGATAATAGTGGTTATTGGGATGCATATACTGGGACGGATATTGAAGATGGTGAGTGGCATCATGTTGTTGGGACATTTGATACAACTAGTTTGAAAAGATATCTTGATGGTGAGTGGGAAGAGACTAAATCTACAGGTCAAGCATACCTAGTGAGTTCCGTTAGCCCTAAGATAGCAACTGGAGGACATGGGAGTGATGTATATTTCAACGGCTTAATCGACGATGTTCGTATCTATAATCGTGCGTTATCTGAAAGTGAGATTGGGAAGTTGTATGATTCGTATAATCCCAAGTTGACGATAAAGTCGGGTAAGGGGTTGGTTGGGCATTGGGATATGAGTGGGGATAGTGTTAAGCCAGATTGGTCGTGGTCGTGTAAGGCTATTCTTGATAGTGGTGATTCTTATGGTGATGGAGTTTATACAATTGATCCTGATGGTCCTGGTGGTGAGGATTCGTATCAGGTTTATTGTGATATGACGACGGATGGTGGTGGGTGGACGATGGCATTAAGATTAAACACTAATGATGCGACAACACAACAATGGGGCACATCTTTTTGGACAGCTTCTACAGAGCAAGGTTCTTTATCGAACAATGATGATTATTTATCTCCTACATATTATGATGTAACAAATTGGGATGAGATTTTAATAGATTACAGATATACTTCTGGACAAGTTAAAAGAATGGCGGCAGCGTTTTTAGGTACAAATACTGGAACCTTAAAAAGTCAGACAACTAGAACTATAAACAATGCTAATCCTAGCTGGACAAGAAGTTATACAAATAATGCAGATGCGTCTAATTGGTATGGATCAAATTTAATATTTCAAACAAATGGTAATGGTAATGATCCATTTAGAATTTGGTATAATAAAGTATCTGTTGGGTCATGTAATCAGGCTGGTGGAATTGGTTGTTGGGGGGACGGGGGGAATTGGTATAACGAAGTATCATTTCCAAGTACTACAGGTAGTTGTCAAGAAAATGCTATAAGGGGTACACTTGGAACTAATGGTGGTGGAAGTTTAATGACAGAGACATTGTTATCTCCAAATGATGCATATGATGATGGGATAATGTATGTTTTTATTAGAGAAGATTCTGTGTCTGAATTAAATGATATGATTGATAAAACTACAAATGGAAATAATGGTATTATTTATGGGGCGACGTTGGCGACGGATAGGATGGGAAAGAGTGAAGGTGCGATGAGTTTTGATGGGGGAGATTATATTGATATTGTTAATATTGATAATATTGAAGATTTTACAATAGGATTGTGGTTTTATTCGACTAGTGTTTCTAATTATAGAAACATATTGCATACAGAGTTCCCAGTTTCTGGTTCTTCAAATGCTGGAGTTAGAATTGAGCAATACACAGGAGGTCAGCTAAATGTAGGCGTTTCCTTAGATAGCACTTGGAGAGGGGAAACAATAGTTACAGATTTGGCAGAAGATACATGGTATCATATTAGTATTGTGGGAGATAAAACAAATAATCGTTTATATGCTTATATCGATGGTGATAATAAATTAAATGCATCTCATACATCTTGGCCTTCAACCTTTTCAAACATTAATATTGGTAGAGGTTTTTCAACAGATTCTGCAAGATGGTTCAGTGGCTCAATTGACGATTTCCGTATCTATAACTATGCTCTTTCTTCTGACGAGATAGAATCTATTTATGATGCGTATGAGCCTAAGGCTGCTGCGTCTTCTTTGACAAAGGGTTTGGTTTTAGATATGCCGTTGACTCTTGATGATGTTAAGACTGAAACTGTTGGTTCTGAGGTTGTGGCGGATAGGACTCCGTATAGTAATGATGGGCAGAATTATGGTGCGACGATTGGGGAGGATGGTGCGAGTTTTGTTAATGACTATATAAAAATTAATGATGATTTTCTACCTTCTAATCCAGATGGATTAACAGTTTCCTCTTGGTTTAGAATGACTGGTGGAGCTGGAACTTATAGGTGTACTTTGCATAAAAATCCTACGGATACTAGTGTTGGAAATAGTGAATTTTGGATTGGGATGTCTGCTGCTAATACTCTTGTTGCAACGATTGGAGCCAATGCAGGACTGGGTTGGACTGCCGGTGATACTGGAATTACTGGAACGTTGAATGAATGGTGGCATCTTGTTGCTTCGTATGATGGGAGTGTAGTTAGGGTATTTGTTAATGGGGAATTTAACAAACAATATAATTTGCCTGCTTATGTCATTGCTTCATCTCCTACAAGAATTGGAGCTAGTAACGATGGTTCAACTTATTTGGTTGTTGGAAATATTGCTAGTACTAAAATTTACAATAGAGCGTTGTCGGATACTGAAGTGAAATTATTATACGACAAGGGACGATGATGTTTGAAGTCAAAAACGGTTGACTGTAAATAAATAACCGTGAACAGATGACAATAACAGAAACTAGCTGATTTATGGAGAATGCGATGTGATAAGTATTAATTAATTGATTTTGTTTGGTTTTGTTAGGTGAGATTATGGTGAGTGAAAAGAAATTAATTGTGTTTGAGGATTAGGCGAGTTTGGTATGAGGATGATTGGTTAAATAAAGGTTAAATAAAAATGAATAAGAATAAACAAATATTAGGTGTTGGAAAAAAGATTTTGTCTATGGATTGGTTGATAATAGGAAAGTTTATAATATTAAAAGAATACAGTAGGGTATTATAAGAATACAATGAAATATCAAAAGAGTATGCTTAAGTTGATGGAAAAGATTCTTCTTAGTGGTGAAGAAAAAAGTATAGAGGTTCTTATTCGTGAAGCTAAAACTGGGAGAAATTCTTCTTTTGAAGCATTAAGGTTTCTTGAGGAGAGAGGATTTATTAGAATTAAAAATTATGGTAATCAAAGGATTGTTGGTTTAACAAGGGATAATTCTGTTTTACAGTTTAAATATTATCTTGATTCGATGGAGTTTAAGTCTTTGGATTCTTTTGTAAAACTTGTGGTTGATGTTCTAGTTTTCTCCTTATTTGATAAGAAGAAAATAAAAGCTGCTTTGCTTTTTGGAAGTGTTTTAAAGGGGAAGAAATTTAATGATATTGATATTCTTTTGCTTGGTGATAATCTTAAAGTTGAGGACCTTAAATCTTTAAATGATATGAAAAGTAAAATTGAGAGATCTTTTGGAGTAATTTTAAATTTTCATAAAGATAGTTTTAATTTTGATAATTTATTTAATGGGGTGGTTATTTATCAGTCGTCTTATGTTTTAGAATATTCTAAGGCTCAGAAGCATTATTTTGAATTTGTGAATTCTGTATATGATTTGATAGTTGGAAAAGATAAGGAACTTTTTGATAGTGCTTTGGTGAATTTGTCTTATGTTTATTGTTTTTTGGAGGGATTTCTTCCAAAGACTAAATTGGATGCTTTGGATTTTTTTAATAAAAAATATAAAGTTAAAAATATAAATGATTTAAAGAAGGTGGGGGTTGAGATTGGAAAAAAGATATTTAAATGAATTAGAAGTTGCAGATGAATTTTTGAAGGTAGCAAGAAATAATCTTAATTTGAGTTTAAAGACTTCAGCTAATCGTTTGTATTTTTCTTTTGAGAAGGCTGTTATTGCTTATTTGATGTTTAAAGAGGTAAAGGTTCCGAAGAATCATCAGAAGATTTGGGAGTTGTGTGCTAAGTTTTTGGGTGAATTTTTTTATGATCATTTAAGACATTTATATGATTTGAGAATGCAAGCAGATTATGGGAATATTAGCGTATTTGTTATTTTTAATAAGAAAATTGTTGAAGGGGAGATAATGAAATCTGAGGTTTTAATTAAACAGATAAAGGTGCTTTTAAAATGAGAATTGAATCGGACATTGGATTGCTGGGAGAGAAAGATGAATAAGAAAATTTTGATTTTGTCGATTGGTATGGTGTTGTTGATAGGTGTTGTCTTTGCTGTTACGGTTATTAGTACTACTGATTCTTTGTCGAAGGGATTGATTGGTCATTGGTCTTTGGACGGTGATGATTATGATTCTGCGACGAATAGAGTTGGAGATTCGACGCCTTATGAAAATCATGGAGCGAATAGTGGGGCAACTTTGACTACGGATAGGATGGGAAAAAGTGAAGGGGCGATGAGTTTTGATGGAAGTGGAACTGTAGATGGAGTAACATATGGTGATAATATTATTATGCCTGAGAGCATAACTAGTACAAATAATTATCCTGACGGTTGCACTTATAGTGTCTGGATTTATGTAGACACCGACGCAGTTGATAGAATGGCTTTATTTAGAGGTAGTGGTACAATAAGACATATAGAAATATTTAGTTCTGGCAAATATTTTAGAACAGAAGCAGCACGACAGAACGGATATAATTTTGGTACAGGTGCTTTCCCTGATGATGTTAGAGGAGCTTGGTCTCATTTTGTAATTGTTTTTGCAAACAATGAAACCAATAGACCTGTTCGATGGTATCAGAATGGAGAAATGTTTTATACAGGGAGTATGGATGGTGGTACTTACCCCGGTACAGAGTATTTTAGTTTTGGTAGCATAGGGAGGTCAACAGGATCAACAAGTTATCATTATGCTAAAAGCTTCGATGGCTCAATGGACGACGTCCGTATCTACAATCGTGCGTTGTCTGAGAAAGAGATTGGTAAACTTTATGATTCTTATAATCCGAAGTTGGCGATGAAGTCGAGTAAGGGTTTGGTTGGGCATTGGCCTTTGGATGGGGATACATATGATGAATATACTGAAAATCTAGCAGTAGGTACTCTTAGTCCATATACTCCTTATAATACATTAGAAAGAGATGGGCAAGATTTAACTTTTACCATGGTTGAGGGAGGAGCTCAGTATTTAACAGTTCATAATGGAGTCAATTATAATGGTAATATTATTACCCTAAGTGGATATTTGTTCAAAAATGGGGACCCACACACTTTGCCTGGTAATAGAGCTAATACATATCATTCTTCTGCTGCTAGTACATGGTCGTTTGATGAAGACACTGGTTATTTTGAAATTGTGGAGAATTGTGACGCTAGTTCTATTTGGCTTTTTCATACACCGGCTGGTACTGTTGGTGGCGATATTATAACTATAAATGACTTTCAGGTTGAGTTGAAAGATCATGCAACTTCTTTTATTAATGGAACAAGACAAAGTAAGGTAACTGACAGTACTCCTTTTGAAAATCATGGAGTTACAAACTCTGGATTAGATACTCCCTCTTCGACGACAGATAGGCATGGGAAGAGTGAAGGTGCGATGAGTTTTGATGGTGTTGATGATTATGTGGAGATTGTTGATGATGATAGCTTAGATATTTCTGGGAATGTCACAATAAGCTCATGGGTATATTTAGATGGTATATCAGGAGGTTGGCCAGGAATTGTAAGAAAGCAAAGTGGCACTAGTAGCCCTGCTTATGGTTTAGAATTACATCCAACGTCAGGATTTTTTGCTTATTTTACTGATGATGAATCAAATATTAAGTATCTAGGTTGGGGTAGTCTTCCAGAATTAAATGAATGGTATCATGTTGTGGCAAAATATGATGGAAGTAAAGTATATATCTGTGTTAATAATGTCTGTAAAGATACTGACTGGTCGAATAGTGGAAGTTTACAAGTTAATAGTGAAAGTTTATTTATAGGCAAAAGAAGTTCTTCAATTTTAAATGGCTCTATCTCAGACGTTCGTATCTACAACTACGCCTTGTCACCCACAGAAATAAAATCTCTTTATGATGCGTATGAGCATAAGGTTGCTGCGTCGTCTTTGACGAAAGGTTTAGTTCTAGATATGCCTTTGACGTCTACTTATAAGAAATCTAATACAGTAGGTTCTGAAATAATGACGGATAAAACGCCATATAGTAATCATGGTCAGAATTATGGTGCGACGGTTGGGGAAGATAGTATGAGTTTTGATGGGAGTGATTATGTTGCAGGGTTTAATGGATTTTTAGTAGGGCTAACCGAACTTTCTATATCTGCTTGGGTAAATCCTAGTTCTTCTACATATATATTCCAACACGGAAGTAGCAATAGTCATAATGGTTATATGAATTATTTTAGAGTTGATGCAGATGGTTCTTTAACGATAGATGTTCAACATGTTGCTGCCGCTCATTTTACACCATCAAGTGATAATGGGGAAGTAGAAATGAATGAATGGAGTCATGTTGGGGCAATTATTGATAGTGATTCTATAAATTTTTATGTAAATGGAGAATTAATTGATAGTAACTCATTTAGTGGCATGTATCCTTTAGCTACAAGTGCTGCTAATTATAGGAATATAGGAAGGTATTATTATAGAAGTGATTCTATATCTTATTCTACTGGCAATATATCTTCTGTCAAAATCTACAATAGAGCGCTTTCGGACACAGAAATTAAATTATTATACGATAAGGGGCGATGATGGAAAAATATTTAAAATTAAAAGTGGGTATAGTGTTTGTAAATGAATAAGAAAATTTTGATTTTGTCGATTGGGATGGTGTTGTTGATTGGTGTGGTTTTTGCTGTGACGGTTATTAGTAGTGGGGATTCTTTGTCGAAGGGTTTGGTTTTACATTGGGAGTTGGATGGAAGTAGTGTTGAAGCAGATAAATCATGTAAAGCAATTCTTGATTATGGAGATTCGACAGGAGATGGAATTTACTCAATTGATCCTGATGGTCCTGGTGGTGATGCTGCATTTGATGTTTATTGTGATATGACTACCGATGGTGGTGGTTGGATGTTGGTGGGGTCTTGGGATACTGCTCAAGAATGGACAAAAACATCTACTACTACTTCTGATGCTTTTGGAACTACAGCTAAAAATGCTGTTTCTTCAAATTTTGGAGATGCCCAAATTAATTATTTTAGAGTTATGGCGTCAGATTCGGTAACGGATACTGGAGGAGATGCTTATGCAGATTGGTATTATCATTATACTGATTCTGTTAGTTGGAAAGAAGTTTGGGCACCATCTGCTAACCTGGGAGGAGATATTTCAAATGGTTATAGGTCGACACATCCAAGACATGCATTACATCCATTTAGTTATAGTTATAATATTAAATTTGAATATCAGGTTGCTCAAACTTGGAATAATCTTGATGATTGGGCTTATCAGGGTGATAGTAATGCCGGATGTCTTCCAAATTTTTGGGAGGCACTAACTACATCAGGTAATTCATTTGGAATTTATAGTTTATGTTATTACAATGGTGATAATGGAGCTAGTTGTTCTAGTCCGGTGAGTGATGGTTCATTAGGGATTTGTCCTGTGGATATTCCTAATTGTATAACTGGACAGGATCGTTCTACGCAGAATGCAAAAATAGGTTATGATGATGGTGGTGCTACTGCTAGATTTGGAGCTACTAATGTAACAAATGTTGGTGTAAGTGCGGGTGTTGATGCAACAACAAAGCTCTGGTGGTTTGTAAGAGAATCCACCATACAAAAAGATAAGACTCCGAATGGAAATAATGGTGTGGTTCATGGTGCGACATTTGCGACGGATAGGCATGGAAAGACTGAGGGTGCGATGGAATTTGATGGGAGCAGTACTATTGTAACAGATAAATTATTTGATGATAGTGTTAATCAAGAATGGACTGTTGCAGGTTGGGTATATTTAGATAGGAATGATATACCTCAAGATTTTAATAACTTTAATGTTGGGAATGAAATTATTCATTCAAGTGGTGGTAAAGCGTTATTGTATGGGAATGGTGGAGCAAATGATCATTATACTTATTCTTCGGGAGTAATTCCTACCGGTCAATGGATTTATTTTACTTATGTATATAGAACATCTGATAGAATTTGTAAAATTTATTTAGATGGAGCCTTGGATAAGAGCGCTACTAATTATCAGGAGGGTGATGTCCCGTCTGGTTTTAAATCTACAACGATTTTTGGACAAGATTTTGATGGGAAACTTGATGATATTCGTGTTTACAATCGTGTGTTATCTGCTACTGAGATTAAGAAATTGTATGATTCTTATAATCCGAAGTTGACAATAAAGGCGAGTAAGGGGTTGGTTGGTCATTGGATGTTGGATGGGGATAGTGAGAAGACAGAAGAGACTGAGAATTTGGTCTCGGACCCAAATGATTTTTCTTCATGGACTGGAAATTTGTTCAGTAATTGGATAAATAGTGTAGTGACTACCGATATTTCAATAGCTCCGGACGGGACTTTGACAGCAGATAGGTTAGGATATGGGTATTCAAGATTTACACAGTCTATTACGGTAGAGGCTGATACAACATATACTTGTTCAATATATTTAAAAAATGTAAATTTAACGACTGATTTTAATCTTAGATATGCTTTTGGGTTAAACGGTGCACTTGTTTCAAATGCAAATGGATTAGCCGTAGATATAGATGATATAGATGATTGGACTCGTTATTCCTTCTCTGTTACTGCTCCTAGTTCTGGTGTTAATCAACTACAATGTGGTGTTTATCCGAATATAGGATATGGAACAAACCCCTCTGATACTAATCTAGATGTTTGGGGAGGACAGGTAGAAGAAAAAGACCATGCAACACCTTTTGTTGATGGGACGAGATTAAAATATACTAAAGATAAAACGCCTTATAGTAATAATGGTATTATTGTTGGAGCGACTTTGGCAAAGGGAGTTAAAGGAGAGAGTGAAGGTAGTTTTTTAGTTGGAACAAGCGATTATGTTGAAGTTCCTTATGCTTCCCAATTAGATGTAGGAGAAGCAATAACACTTTCTTTATGGCTAAAAAGAAATTCTACTTATACTCAATCATCTGATTGTTTTTACTTATCTAGATCTCCTTCTTGGTATTTTTATGATTCTTATAATTCTGGGCTAATTCGTTCAGAAGTTTATATTGATGGTACGAGAAGAGCTGCTTTAACAACTCCTCTTCCATACGATGGTAATTGGTATAATATAGTTTATACTTATGATAGTGATACTAGAAAAGCTTATATCTATAAAAATGGAGTAGTTCAATCAGGTACAACTTTATCGGGGTTGTCTAATTATTTAATTGATGATTCTACTTCTAATATAAAAATTGGGAATAGTGGAGGAGGAAAGCAAACATTTGTATCTGATGCTCGTATCTATGACTATGCCTTATCACCTTCAGAAGTCCAATCTCTTTATAGCGTCTATAAGCCTAAGGCTTCGGCGTCGTCTTTGAATAAGGGGTTAGTTTTGGATATGCCGTTGACGTCTACTTATACTAAAACGGAGACGGTTGGTTCGGAGATTATGACGGATAAGACGCCGTATAGTAATGATGGGACGAATCGTGGGGCGACGATTGGAAGTGATGGTGCTGATTTTGATGGGAGTACCGGATCTATTCAATTCAATACTAATGTTGATGTTGAACTTCCTTATACTGTTGCACTTTGGGCAAAAGCTGATACTGCTCTCATCCCTGTTTCTGGGGATTCTACTAATTTGAAAACTGTTTTTGTTGGTACAGGAGCAAGATGGAATCCAGGAATTTGGTTGACTAGTGATAAATTTCGTGTTCACTGTGAGACTGAGTATAGAGATTACACTATTGATATCACCGATACTGGGTGGCATATGTATGGACAAGTATATGATGGAACACACTGCTATGCTATTGTAGATGGTGTGATATTACCAGACGGAACTACAACTGCTTATAGCCCAGCAATTCCTACTGCATTTTATATTGGTGCTTATACTACTGGAGCTTCTGTACGTACTTGGGATGGGAAAATTCAGGATGTGAAAATGTATAATAGGGAATTATCAGATGCAGAAGTTAAACTATTATACGATAAGGGGCGATGATGTTTGAGGTCAGAAGTCTGATGTTAAAAATCGGTTTGTTCTCCATTGTAGTTTTGTAATAATTAGTAATTAATGTATTATTTATGCAGTTTTAGTTAATTTTATAAAGGTTAATGTGTTGTATTTGATATGGTTACAAAATATGATGTATTTGCAGAAATAATTGAGAAAGCTCCTTGTAGACCTAGGGGTTTGGGTTTTAGTGGTAGGGTTAGCTCTCAGATTGAGCTTTTAATTAGTGAAGGTTTGGTTAGGAAATCTAAGGAGGGTTTTTTACTTCCAATAAATAATAAAAGAACACGAAAGATTTTTAATATTATTAAGTGGTCCTTGAAGAATTTTTTTGAAATTAATTTTTGGTTCAATGGAAATTTTAAAAAGATTTTAGAGATTTTACCGAAGGCAATTCCTAACTTGAATCCTTTGAAATTGTCAGGGAATATATATAATACAAAGATAATTAATTTTTTGTTGGAAAATCAGTTTATTTTGATGTATAATAAAAGACCAAAGTTGGGTGTGATGCTTAATCATGAAATGTTTGGTTATCTTGCTGAATATAATGATGTTGACTTGAATGTTAATGAGAGATTTTTATCTTTTAAAGATATGAAAGATCTAATTTTGCACACTAAGAGACAGGAGATGAATCCGTTTGATTTGAAGATTTTTGAATTTTTGGCAGGTTCTGCACAATTAGAGGGTGCTACTGTTAGTATTGGTGAGACTATTGAATTGTTGACGAAAGATATTTATCCTGATAAATCTAGTAAAGATATTCAGATTGTTAAAAATTTGAATGAGGCATTTTTGTATGTCTTGGATAATTTGGATGTTGATTTGAGTGTTGAGAATATTGAGATGTTGGATAAATTATGTTTATTTTCTTTACATAGGGGTGCCGGAGTTATTAGAAGAGATAATAATGTTAAGATTAAAGGGAATCTTCATTTTCTAATTGAAAATTATAAAAACCTGTCTTTTAAATTAAATAATTTCTGTAAATTATTTAATTCTATAAAATCGAGAGATGATGTCTTAAAAAAAATTGGTTATATTCATAATGAATTTCAACATCTTCATCCATTTTCTGATGGGAATAGTAGGGTTACTAGATTGATTGTTAATTGGTTGCTAATGAAGTTTGGGTTTCCTTTATTAATTCTGAAGAAAGGATCTTTTGATAAATATATGTCTTTGACGAAATTATCTGTTTCTAGAAAAGATGATGATTTGAAGATTTTGTTGTTGCATTTGATTTATCATGAAGTTGTTATGGGAAAATTAGTCTAAGTTGTAGGAGAATTAGTCTGTGTTCTGTAGTCTGGTGTTCACCCGTTCTTCTCTGTGATTTTGTTTAAGCTTTCTTTTTTTATAAAAAAAGAAACTTTGGAAAGAAAAAAACAGTAGCTTTGGAATCAAAAAATAGTTAGTTAAGTATTGTGCATTAAATTGTTGTTTGTCGTTTGTCTAAAGGACTCCTGCGTTGGTGTGTTTGTCTGTGCTAGGTGTTTGATTTTTTTATGAAAAATCTAAACGAATACAAGTTTTTTCTAATAGAGTATCTCTAATATTTAGTTTTTGGATAAGGTTATGTGATAAGTGTTAAATAGTTGATTTTGTTTGGTTTTGTTAAGTGGAATTATGGTAGATGAAAAGAAATTAATTGTATTTGAGGATAAGAAAATTAGACGAGTTTGGCACGAAGATAATTGGTGGTTTTCTGTGGTCGATGTTGTTGTGGTACTGACGGAGAGTGTTGATGGGAGAAAATATTGGAATAAACTTATTTAGAGATTAAGGGCTGGAGGAAGTGAGATGGTGACAATTTGTCACCAACTGAAATTAAAATCTTCGGATGGTAAAATGTATTTGACTGATTGTGCTAATAAGCAAGGTCTTTTTAGAATTATTCAATCAATCCCTTCTAAGAAAGCGGAACCGTTTAAGTTGTGGTTGGCGAAGGTTGGGAGTGAGAGAATTGATGTTGAGAATAGAATCGGGAAGAGTATTCTTTCTAAGGAGAATTATTTTTGTATAAAAAAGAAAGATGATAAAGTGGAGACAAAGGAAAAGAAAGACAAACTATTATAAGCTATTCTTGTATGAAATTCAGTTTTATAGTAAGATTTAAATAATAAAAAGAATTGATTGTATTGTGATGTAGGATGCCTTAATTTACTTTGGTAAAATTCTGGTTTTATTTCCTGTTATGTGGTGAATATGATAGGATTTTTCATTATGGTGAAGAAAATCTGTGCTTAGATTGATGGTGTTAATTTCTATGATGAAATTAGTAATTTTAGTAGAAAGTTTATAGGTTGAAATTTAGATTTTGAAGGAAATTAGAGTGTAGAATTTTTCTCTTTTTACTTTGATTATATTTTAGAAATAAATTTGGATATTTTGTCTATTTATTGAGGGTGTTTGTGATAGAATCCTTAACTTTATATATAATAAATTCTTAAAATAAAGATGGTATGTGAGGTGTTTTGTTTAGAGTTTTTGATGTCTTTTGGTGCTGTTGATTTTTTTGTAAATTCTAAGAAAATAAATGATGATAGAAGGTGTTTTGGAGGTCGAGGAATTGGATATTGAGGGTGTGAAGAGTCCTAGAGAAAAATTGGAAGGAGTGATTGATGGATTGTAAAAGATTTTTATTTTTATTTTTAGTGTTCTTATTAGTTGTTACTCCGTTGGTGTCTGCGAAAGATTTTGTGCTTTATAATAATTCGGCTCCTGCTTCTTCATATTTTGCTGTGAATGGGACGACGGGTAGGGTTGGTATTGGGACGGGGACGCCGGGGGCATTATTAGATATTAATTCTATAGCTGGTTTCGCAGGTACTAGGGTTTCAACATCTGATAATGTTAATAATTGGTTAGATATTTATGCTACTAAATTGTGGATGAATAGAGGTGATTCTAGTAATGCTGGTTTAGATATTGTTACAGATACTTCTGGGACATGGGGAGCGACCGGGGGTCACATCCGTTTTATGCCTAATAATATTGAAGCAATGAGAATTGATAAGATTGGTAATGTAGGAATAGGGACGATAACCCCTCAAGAAAGGCTTCATGTTAATGGTTCTGTTATTATTAATGGAACTTTAAATATGGATTCTGGTCAGATTAAAAATTTAGCTGCTGGAACAGCTGATGCTGATGCCGTGACTTTTGCTCAGTTGCAGTCGGTAAATTCTAGTGCTGCTGGTAGTTATGTTTTGAAGAGTGGAGATACGATGACTGGAGATTTGACCATTACAACAGGGGATCAATTGCATACAGATTTTATTGGAGGGCTTTCTTCTCAATTAGGTATTGGTGCTGGGGAAATGGAAGCAACTCTGAAAGGTAATTTGGGGACTAGTGAAACTATATGGTTAGGAGCGGAATCTGGTGTAAAAATAGTTTCTTCTTCTGATAATATGGCTACTGGGTGGGCTGGTAGACATGAAGCTACCTTGGTAAATTCTGCTGGAGATTCTTCTTTTCCTGGAGCAATATCTGCTTCTGGAGCACTTTCAGGATCAACTCTAAATACTGGTAGTGGTGCTATGGAACTTGGAGATGATACTACTATTGATAATGGTGATACAAATTCAATTCCGACGGCGGATGCGGTTCATGATTTTGTAGGTGGTTCTCTTTCTACGGATAATCTTTTGATAAATGGTGATTTTGAAACTGGAACTAGAGATGGTTGGTCTGGTTTTGATAGTATTAATAATAGTGGAGCTTATTCTGGAAAATATGTTGCTGAGGCTGTAGGTGCTTCAACAGTTCTAAATAATTATTATATTCCGGTTGATCCTGATTATGATATTTTGCAATTAGAAGGATATTTTAAAAAAACTGTTGATGGTACAACACCTGGTATTATTTATTTTGGTTATCAGGCTTTTGATGAAAATAAATCTGTAATTACGAGTGCTCCTTGTGGAACCTATTGTTATTTTGCGGCATCTGGTTATGATTTAAATTCTGATGGTAATTGGCACAAGTTTTCTGCAGTAACAACAGGAGAAGGAACCAGTTATCCGAATTTTCCAGTTGGGACCAAATTTGTAAGAGTTTTGGTTTTGATTAATTATGGAAGTTCTTCCAATTCGGTAACTCAGATGGATCATGTCACTTTGAAAAGAATAAATAGTGGTCCCCAGTTTGTTGGGGAGATTTATTCTGGAAGTGGTCGAGTAGATAGGCGTTTAGTAACTAAAATGTATACTGATACATCAAGTCAATTAAATATTGATACACCTGGTACTGGTTCGGTTAAAATTCTTGGTGGTGGTTTGGAAGTTGCTGGAACTTTTGATCCTAATGGTGCAATTACTTTACCAATTACAGGAATTTCTGGTGCTGGTGCTGGCAGTGGTTTAGATGCTGATAAGTTGGATGGATTGCATGCTAGTACTTTTTATAATGCTTCTAATCCGGAAGGATATATTTCTGGTATTTCGGATGTTTGGGTAAATAGTTCTGGTGATACTATGACTGGAGATTTAAGAATAAATACTGGTACGACACCTACTCTTTTCTTTGATGCAGCTGCTACCGGAGATGTAGCTATAAGAGGCAATGGAGAGAATTTGGAAATTTTTGAGCCTGAAGATTCAAATAAAGTTTGGGCTAGATTTACTGATGATACCTCGTTTCAATTAATTGGAACTCCTAATTTAATAGTTGATGGAAATGGAAGTTTTGGTGGAGATTTAACTGTCTCTGGTGATTTTTATGCAAATAATACACAGGCTGTTGGTGAATCTGGAAGGCCTGGAAGTAATTGTTTAGACATCCTACATCAGAAACAGGGAGCAATTAGCGGTATTTATTGGATTAGCCCTGATGGTAGTGAACCTTTCCAAGTTTATTGTGATATGACAACTGATGGTGGTGGGTGGACTCTAGTATTTTCTGCAGATAATATGGATGCAACATATAATTCCCGATGGGATGGTTGGTGGCAGGAAGGGTCTACGACTATTCTTACTTCACCATCTGGAACAGGAAAAAGTAAGGCTTACGATATGGTTCCTTACATAGAGATGATGTTTAAATCAATATCTCCTAGGGAAGACCAGCTAATTGTAGATACAGGAAATCATAATAATGTACGAGATATGCTTGGTAATGCAGATCCTGGAACTGGCCAGGCAGCCAATTATTATTATGCCCAATATCCTGCAACATACTCGGTTGGTACTGCTAGTGGTGGTTATTTTGAAAAAAGTTATCTCCGTACTTGGCATAATGATGATGAAAGTAATGATGTAGATAGATCTACTTTTACTTCTTCCGATGCAGGAGAGCATAATGACTTTAATCCAAACTATCATGGTCAATTTGGTGGAGAATCGCAGTATGGAACAAATAGTGTGACTGGGATGCAGTTGACAATTTGGGTAAGAGGGCCTACACTTTTGGGAGGCAAAGTTGGTATTGGGACGACGACGCCTCAAGAACTTCTTCATGTTGCGGGTGATGTTTTAATTAATGGTACTTTGAATATGGATTCTGGTCAGATTAATAATTTAGCTGCTGGAACAGCTGATGCTGATGCTGTGACTTTTGCTCAGTTACAAGCGGTGAATTCTAGTGCTGCTGGTAGTTATGTTTTGAAGAGTGGGGATACGATGACGGGGCGGTTGACTCATCGATCGGATGATGGTCTATATATCCAATCATCAACAAATGCGGTTGGAGCAACGATAAATTTTAGTGATAATGTTGCTGCATATGGACAAAGAGGATGGATAAGTTATAAGCATTCGAATGGTGCGGTTGCTACTGGGTCGGAGGATGGTTTTGTAATTGGTGGTACTGAGGCTGTAACTGTTGTAAGGATAGATGGTAGACTTGATGCGGAAGTGATTGGTGTTGGAACTCATGTCCCAGGTGAGGGTGTGACGATTGGGACTGGAACTTCTGAGCAGGTAAGTACGGCGAATGATTTTTATGTTACTGGGAATATTGAGTTAGATGGGAACAATATTTATTTTGAAAATGATGATAAGATTCTTTATGATGAGACGGGTAATGATTTTGAATTTGGTGCTGATGGTGGTAGTGCGAATGCGGGAATTTCGGCAGGGGCTGCTACTTTTACTAGTAATTTGATCGTTGGTGGGGATTTTAAAGTAGATATTGACAATGGGATTATACAAACTGATAATATTGAATATGTTTCAGGAACGGTAACAACATCGAGTGATTATCCAGAATGTGTGGATCCTGCAAGAGTATATACTCTTGGAACAATTACTGCAAGTTCTCCTTATCAAAGTTATATGGAAATAGAAATAACTGGTTCACATAGAGGATACACTAATACTGGGTATATGGAGCATAAAAAGTATTTATTAGTGGTAGGAGACAAAGTTTCCTCAAGGCTTACTGAATCTTCTGGTAGCGGTAATCATGTAGGATTGTGGAATGGAAGTGTAGCTGGAGATTATAATAATGATGATGCAGCTGGGAAAGTAATATATCTTGTTGTAAATCCATCATGTGGATCAGGTCAAACATTTACTGTAAATCTTAAATATACAACAAGTTTAGCATTTACTCCATCAGCAAATCGTTTTGGTTATGTGGATCATAGTGCTTATTCTGTTAGTATTCCAAATACTATAGTTACTGCTGCAGGTTTAAGTTTGGGTGGCGCTTTGTCTGCCGCTACTATTGATACTGGTTCTGGTGCTATGGATTTGGGAGACGATATTACTATTGATAATGGTGATACAAATTCGATTCCGACGGCGGATGCGGTTTATGATTTTGTTGCAGATTATATGGGTGAAGGAGGGACGGGAGATATTTATGTTGAAAAAGGTGGAGATACGATGACGGGTATTTTAAATATGAGTAATAGTTTAATTACAAATATTGGTGATGCTGGAACTGATTTTACTTCTGGTGGTGGTTTGACTTTGGCGGGGAGTTTAGACGTTACGGGTGATTCTGAATTTGCAGGTCAAGTAGATTTTGGTGGAGATTGGCAAAGTGGTGGTGTGAGTATAATCGATGGAGACATATATGCACAGACAGGATACTTCTATAATATTACAGGATTGGATGTTGATACTTTGAGAATCAATGGTTCACTATTACCAATGACAGGATTTGATGATTCATTTGATATTGGAAACTCAAGTTTAAGATGGAAAGATTTGTATTTGAGTGGTGAAGTTTATTCAAATGGAACTGGAGATAATTATTTTGCTGGTAATGTAGGGATAGGAGACTCGACGCCATCTGAAAAATTAGATGTTTTAGGAGATGTTTTAATTCAGGGAGGTGGGGCTACTATTGGTGGTGCGACGTATGCTAATGGTTGGTTAAAAATAGGGGAATCAGGTGGAATTACTATGGATCCTAATGAATTATTTTTCGCTCAAGAAGCTTTTGTCGGGACTCTTGGTAATTTTGATTTTAATTTTAAAGTTAATGATAATGAAATAATGACTCTTGCTGCTGGTGGTAATGTAGGGATAGGGACGGATAGCCCTAATGCTAAATTGGAGGTAACGGGCGATGTCATTATTGATTTATCGGATTAAATTGTTTAAATAAAATGGGATATGAATATTGAAATGAGGGCTGAAAAAAAGATGATTGTATTCGAGGATAAGAAGATTAGACGAGTTTGGTACGAAGATGATTGGTGGTTTTCTGTGGTTGATGTGGTTGGTGCTTTGATAGGTAATGTTAATTATAGAAGATATTGGTCTGATTTAAAGGTTAAATTAAAAGAAGAGGGATTTCAAATGTACGATTTTATCGTACAGTTGAAATTAGAAGCTCCAGATGGGAAAATGAGAGAGACAGACTGTGCAAATAAGCAGGGTCTTTTTAGAATTATTCAGTCAATTTCTTCTAAAAAGGCGGAGCCGTTTAAGTTGTGGTTGGCGAAAGTTGGTAGTGAGAGGATTGATGAGATTGAGAATCCGGAGTTAGCACAAGATAGAATGAAGATGCTTTATGAACAGAAAGGATATCCTAAATCGTGGATTGATAAGAGATTGAGAGGAATTGCGATACGCCAGGATTTGACAGATGAGTGGAAGCAAAGAGGGATTGAGGGCAATAAAGATTTTGCAATTTTAACTAATGAGATTGCGAAAGCGACTTTTGGAGTGTCTATTGAAGAACATAAGGGTATTAAGGGTTTGGAGCCTAAATTTAAGAATCAGAATTTGAGAGATCATATGACTGATTTGGAATTGATTTTTGGGATGTTGGGAGAAGCTTCAACAGCGGAGATAGCTAGAGGGATAGATACGCGGAGCTTTGAAGAGAATAGAAATGTTGCTAGAGAGGGTGGCAAAATTGCTGGTGATGCTAGAAAAGATTTGGAGAAAAAAACGAGGAAAAAGGTTGTTTCAGAGAAAAACTATTTTGGAATTACACCCAAGGGTCTATCTCCTGCCCAGATGGCATCCGCTGACGCGGACAAGGTCGGCAAAAACAAAAAGGAGTTATTAAAATGAGAAAAGTGAATGGATGGGTTTTAGTTTTATGCATGTTTATTTTAGTTAGTTCGATTGGAGTGGTTTCGGCGAAGAATTTTAATATAACTTCTAATGGGAATCAGTTATTTTTTGTGAATGGAAGCTCGGGAAATATTGGGGTGGGGACGGGGAGTCCTAGTGATACTTTTGATGTGCTTTATAATACTTCCGAAGGAGATAGACATTTTAAAACATATAATTCAAAGGGGGTGAGATTGCAAAGGACAGGGGATACATCTGGTTGGGCTTATGAGTATGGTTTTTTGACAAACACTGGACTTGATAGTGGTGGTTTTGGTGGTTATGGAACTAATTCTGCACTTAATTATTATTATATCGGAGAAAATTATACTAATGCTAAAATGGTTATCGAAGCTGGTGGAGATGTTGGGATTGGAGATAGTACACCTGATTATAAATTGGATGTCGCGGGGACATTTCGTGCAGATAGTGCTGCATCTTTTGGTAGTACTATAACTTCGACTGGGGATGTAACGACTAGTGGTGGAGATAATGGATTTTATAATGTTGGTACTGCAGATTGGTATATGTTTGATTTGGGTACTAGAAGTGCGAGCTCAGGAAGATATGGGATTGGATTAACTAATGATGAGGCAAATCGACAATTATCTTTTCATGTTCCAAATCAGGCAGCTTATGGTAGTACAGGAGTTATCCCTTCATTCACTTGGAGAAGTAATGGAGCTATAGAATTAATGAATTTAACTTCTGATGCTGGAGATCTATCGGTTAAAGGAAGTGTGGCCTCCGATGGACTGACTTCGACTGGAAACATAAAAACGAGTGGTGATGTTTGGTCTACGGATTATTGTGATGAAAGTGGTGCAAATTGTAAAGATATAATTAATCTCCCAAGTGTTGGAGGAAGTCCTGCAGATGAATATTTATTGAATTTAGAAAGTGATGATTTGAGTATAGGTGAAATTGCTGCTGCTATGGGAACTTCATCTTCAGGTATGACGAAATGTGATGATTCTACTGCTCCTGCTCCTGGATGTTTTGAAACGACAGGGGCTAGGTCTTTTACTGGTAGTCGTTATTGGAAGATAGATGTAGGTTCAGAATATATTTTTGAAACTTGGGTAAAGGTAGAAGATGGCGCGGGTGATACGGCAACTTATTTTTATGCTGGGTGGGAAATGTATAATGGTAGTAAAACTTCTTATGGTAATAATCAGAGATATTGGGGATCTAATGGAGAGCAATTTGATGAAGATACTAGAAATGATGGAGAATGGTATTTAGTTAGAGGTAAGATTTCTGGAGTTGGAGCTTCAACGGGTAATTTTATTTCTGGAACAGAATATGCTAGATTTCTTCTATTAATGAATTATCTAGGACAATCTACAAGTAAAGTAAGATATGCTGGGATGAAATTATATAAGTCTAGAAATACTATAAGTAGTTTATATGTTATGAATACAGCTAGAGTTGTTGATAATGATGATTCTTCGAGGAAGCTAGTTGTTGATAGTTCCGGGAATATGTATCCAGCGGATTTAACCGTTAGTGGAGATATTAATGCTAATGATGGAGATTTATTTGTTAATTCTACGAGCGGATATGTAGGAATAGGAACGAGTAGCCCAGGGTATAAATTATCGGTAGAAAACGAATTAAGTGTATTCTCAAGTGGAGATACCAGTGATCCAAAAACAGAAGGGCATTTATTGAGAGTTGTCGATACTACAAATGGGAATCCAGATATCGACCATTTCTTTGTGGAGAATGATTTATTGACTTATGGAGCAAGATGGCATTATGATGGTGGAGATAATTTATTTCAGTTATTTATGCATAATAATAATGTTGATGGGACAGAAGTTTTGAGATTTAATAGAGATAATACTGATGTTTATATTCCTGGTAATGTAGGAATTGGAATGACTCCTGGTGTAACTTTGGATGTTTCTGGGTATATTAATGCTAGTGGGGATATTTGTTTGAATGATGGGACGTGTTTAGGTAATACAGCATCGGCTGATTCTTATGTTCCTTATACTGGTGCGACTGGTTCTGTTGATTTGAATGGGAAGAATTTGACGAATGTTAGTTATCTTGGTATTAACGTAACTGACCCTACAACTCCTTTGCAACTTGCGAATGATGGATGGATTTCTGCTAAGAATGCTGCTGGTGATGGGGTGGTGAATATGTTTAAGGTGAATTCGGAGAATCAGATTGAGGTTGGGGCGGCTTTAAATATTGGGAGTTTTGAGTTTAGTGCGGATTCTGGATTGGTGACGTTTGTTGATATGCCGGTGACGTCGGATGCGGAGATAGGAAGTCCAGAGGGATATGCGTTTAAGATTGATAGAGATAATATTATGACGGTTTATGCTGAGAGTGATGGTGCTGGTGGAGTGCAGAATAAGAGAGTTGGAATTGGGACGGTGACGCCTGAGAATGCTTTGAATGTTGTTGGTGATGCTAATTTTACGGGTTCTGTTTATGCTGGTGGTTTGACGATGACGGGAAATGTTGTGATGGCAGATAATAAGATTACTGGGTTAGCTGATGGAAGTGCTGATGCTGATGCTGTGACTTATTCTCAGTTGCAAGCGGTAAATGGAACCATTGGTGGTGGAGATGTTACTGGTGTATCTGGTGGTACTGCTATTACTGTTACAAATGAAGATGGTCCTATTCCTAGTGTTGCTGTAACTGCTGATAGTATTGACGGAACACAATTAAAAGACACAATAACTTTGGATGCAACTTTGGCAATAACACAGGCAAATTATGATGTGAATTTTGATGCAAACACTCTTTTTGTGGATGGTTCTGCTAATAGGGTTGGAATAGGAAAAACAGGTCCTGACGCATCGTTAGATGTTGAAGGGAACGCTTATATTGGAAGTTCAGGAGTTAATTATAATGTCAGTTCTACTCTTAGGCTTGATGGTTTGGATTATACTATGATTCAATTTCATGATAGTGGTAGTACAATTGGGAATATAAAATTCTCTCATAATTACGGTTTTGAAATTGGAGCTGATGATGGAACTTATGGAACACATAATACAATAATGCATGGTGATGTTGGAATTGGGACGGTGGAGCCAGTTGGAAATTTAAATGTCATTGGGACTGGGAATTTTACTGGTGCTTTAACTGTTGCGACTCTTGATACTGGACAGGGTGCTAATGAACTTTATGGTAGGGCAGTTGATCTTGTTGCTGGATCTGGTTTGTCTGGCGGTGGGGATAATACTCTTTATGGACCAGATGGCGATGTGGATTTATCTCTTGGTACTTTAACTGCTGATTGGGATGCTGGTGGGTATGAGATAAGGGCGAAAACTTTTGAGAGTGATCAGGCAACAGGGACAGCTCCTTTGATCGTTGCGTCTACGACAAAAGTCGCTAATTTGAATGCTGATTTATTGGATGGGTACCAATTAAGTGAAATAATATCTACTCATTCTGGAAGTGATTTTACAGATGGCACTCTTGTGAGAACTAGCATTTCAGCTACTGCGGCAATAGGTGATTCCTTTGTTATAGAAATTTCTGGAAAAAGCTATAGTTCAACGAATCCACCATTTAAAGTAATTGCACAAGGTTATCTCTATAATAGTGGCATTATTAATACTGCTGGAATTAGTTATGGAGGTAACTTTGCATCATCTATTTACATATTTGAGGATGACGGAGATCTTTGTTTTTGGTGGCCTAGAATAGGTTATTGGCAATCTTTTAGTGTCCATGTTAGAAAAGCGGGAGGAGATTCTTATAATAGAGTAACTTCTATTTCAAATTCTGCACAAATTGAAAGTACTAAGAATGCGACAGTAACTTTAAAGACAGCTTGGAATAATTATAATGATGGTAGTGGTTCTAGTTTAGATGCTGATTTGTTGGATGGATATAATTCAAGTGATTTTATTCTGGATGGTGAATTGGGTGGAGCTGAAACTGATCCATTGTGGACTGGGAATGAGTCGAATGTTGCGTTTATCAATAAGGCGAATACTTTTGGTGCTTACAATCAGAATTTTGATAGTGGGACTTTGTTTATTAATGCTACTCGTAATAATGTAGGAATTGGAACAACGACTCCGGATGAAGATGCAAGATTATATGTATCTACATCAACACCTACTGTAAATACTGAAACTAGATATGCTGGATATTTTAAAACCACAATGAGTGGTTCAGCAAATACTTATGGATATGGTGTTGTTGGTATTGCAGAAAAAACAGGTGGGTTTGGTTATGCTGCGAGAGGTGTTGTTGGTATTGGAAAATATGATGGAACACCTGCTTCAGGAATTACTACTAGTTTATTTGGGGTAGCTGGACAGATAGAAATAGATGGAAGTACTACTGCAATGCCTGTACCAAACGCTTATGCGCTACACTCTTCTGGGGTTGTTAATGGAAATATTACCTCTTATTATGGATTATATGTTGATGCTCCAACGGGAACAGGAACAATTACAAATCAGTATGGAGCTTATTTCGAGGATAATGTAGGAATTGGAACGACGAATCCGGATGCAAAATTAGAAGTGATAGGAAATGCAATTATTGGTGCTGAAGGAACTGGACTGGTTATTAGTTCTGATGGTTATTTGAGTGATGAGGATGATGATGTGCATTTGAGTGATAAGCTTGATATGGATAATCATGCAATAATTGATATTGATTGGGCTAATTCTGATGATGGTAGTGGTACTGGTTTGGATGCTGATTTATTAGATGGATTACATGCTAGTACTTTTTATAATGCTTCTAATCCGGCGGGTTATATTACTGCTGGTGGTGCTACTGATGTTTGGGTGAATAGTTCAGGTGATACGATGACGGGGGATTTGAGATTAGATAAAACTACACCTACTATTTTCTTTGATGCAGCTGGAACAGGAGATGTAGCTATAAGAGGTAATGGAGAGAATTTGGAGATTTATGAGCCTGAAGATTCAAATACAGTTTGGGCTAGATTTACTGATGACACTTCCTTTCAATTAATTGGAACTCCTAATTTAATAGTTGATGGGAATGGAACTTTTGGAGGGGATGTAACCGTTTCTGGTGGAGATTTATCAATTACAAATAATAATGGTGGAATTAATTTTAATGATGCTTCTAAATATTGGATGAAAACTGCTACAAATTGGGGAATTTATTGGGATACTTCAGCAAATTCTATTGGATTTAGAGGTTCTGGAACTGAAAGAGGTTCTATAGATTTAGATAATGGTAATTTACAAATGGATGGTACTGGAACTTTCGGAAGTTATATTCAGATGCAAGAAAGCAATTTTATTAATCGTCGTTTTGAAATGTTAGAGAATTTTAGTCCACAATATATACTTTTATGTATTAATGGTGCAAATAATGACGTAAATGGGCGAATTCAAGTGGATAGAACATCTGGAAATTATCAATCTGCAATTGTAGACGTAATTGTTTCTTCTGGAACTTCTGCAATGTATGGTGGGGCTTTAAGAACATTACAAGTTCTCCAAAGTAGTGAACGGTATCAATTAGTAACTGTAAATTATTCTGGAAGTAGTTATGTAGCTGTAAAATATACTGGTAATACTTATCCTGAAACGACTGGAGCTTATTTTACTGGAAGAATAGTAAGTACTAATGCAAGTAATATTTTCACTGTGGTGAATTCAACAAGTATTAGCAATGAGGCATCTTTTGGTGGAACATCTAAGGCTGATTTTGATGTTGATACTTTAATGGTAAATAATAATTTAGTTTGGCATGCTGGGAACGATGGTGCTGGTACTGGTTTAGATGCTGATAAGTTGGATGGATATAATTCAAGTGATTTTGTTTTGGATAGTGAGTTAGGAGGTTCCGAATCTGACCCATTGTGGACGGGGAATTTTACGAATATTGCGTTTATCAATAAGGCAAATTCGTTTGGTGCTTACAATCAGAGTTTTGATAGTGGAGTTTTGTTTGTTGACGCTACTGGAAATAGAGTAGGAATTGGTACGAGTAATCCAATAGGAAAATTGGACATTCGTGGGACGACGTATTTTGAAAATGGAAACATTGATGGAACATATGGCGACCAAGTGTTTTTTGGAGCAGCAGGATTAGGTTATGCATCAACCTACTTGCACAAAATTAGAACTTCTCACAGCGGTAATACTGCAAATGGAGGAATGATATTTTCCCTAAGTGATGGTACAACAACAGGGTACAACGATGTTTTGACTCTTAAAGAAAATGGCAAAGTCGGAATAGGAACGACTGCTCCATCTAAGAAGCTTGAAGTTAATGGAACTGCTGGAGGGTTGACGTTTGATGTTGATGATGCTTCTTCTGGACCTACTATTAATACGACGGCTGGTAATGTTACGATTACTTCTATGAGTGGTAGTGTGATTATTAAGCTTGGATAGGCCTTTTTCTTTGTAAAGAAAAAGCCCTGGGAAAAAGAAACGTTGGTTGTAAAGCTTTTGGAAAAGAAAAAAACAGTTTCTTTTCTTCTACTCTGAATTTGTTGTTTCTCGTTGATAAACCGTTATTTTTATAAAGAGAAAAGGCTATTATATTGGATGATAGTTTTGCGTTGCTATTTGAATTCGAAACTGTAATAAATATAAGGAGGTTAAAGAAATGAAAATAAAAACATCAATTATAATTGCTATCGTTTTGGGTCTTTTGTTACTTGGTGCTGTTGGTTATATTGGTTATGGTGCTTATGTTCGTGCTCAACAAAATCAATTGACAAATGCTTATAATGTAGGTTATCAACAGTCTTATTTGGATGTTATGAACGGAGTATCTACTTGTCAAGCTCCTATACCATTAACATACGGTAATACAACGTTAAATATTGTTGCTGTTGAATGTCTACAACAAACAGGTCAATAAACTTTCTTCAAAATGGAGAGTAGACCTTTTTTATTTTTTATAATTTTATTAATTGGAATTGGATTTGCGGTTGCGCAAATTAGTAGTGCAAATTATAATATTGACGCAGCTG
Source organism: Candidatus Woesearchaeota archaeon (assembly GCA_964516745.1). GTDB lineage: Archaea > Nanobdellota > Nanobdellia > Pacearchaeales > GW2011-AR1 > JAGVXH01. The sequence goes on along the minus strand of CAZEYD010000001.1, from coordinate 114,933 downwards.
TAGTTTCTTCTGGTGGAACGGAGACAGAATCTAGTGGTTTCTTTTCTAAGTTGGCGTTAGGGATTTTATCGGGGATTAGTAATTCTTTGAATTTCAATAGTTATTTGGGTTTGTTTTATGGGAGTGATACGACGGCGCCGCAGATCACGATTATTTATCCTGTCGATGACGCCTTCTATTATAGTTTTGTTGGGGATGTAAATTATTCTGTTGATGTTACGGCCAATTATTGTTGGTTTAGTAAAGAAGGTAGTTCTACGAATTCTAGTGTGGTTGTTGCTGGTGTTAATTGGACGAATGTATATTCTGATACAGTTATTGGTTTGAATAATTGGACAATTTTCTGTAATGATTCTGCTGGCAATGTTGGGAGTGCTGTAACAAGTTTCGAAATTGATAGTGAGATTCCAAATGTGGTTTTTAGTGGTAGTACACCGGATGATGATGCTGTAATTGAGAACAGTTATTTTATAATTAATGCGACTTCCTCTGATGAATCTGGAGAACATTCAACGTTTTTAGATTTTAATGATAGTTTGGTCGGTTGGTGGAAATTAGAAGAAACAGAAGATGGAGTTACGTTCGTTGATTCTTCTGGCGATGGAAACGATGGAATTTGTAGTGGTTCTACCTGTCCGAATGTTACAGGTGGGAAGAGAGGTTTGGCGTATGAGTTTGATGGGGTGGATGATTATGTAAGTTTTTCTCAGATAAATGTTGGGGATAGATATACTCTTAGTGCCTGGGTTTATCCGGATGCTGCAACAGATAGTGATTGGTTTAATATATTAAGTAATAAAGGGAGTCCGCAGTGGGGATGTCCGGATAGTTCATTACAATTTCAATTATATGGTAGAGTTACTGGTTCGGCTTTAACTAGGTATTCTTGGTCTTATGTAAGTTTGGTTAGAAATGGAGATAGTCATAAATTATATGTTAATGGTGTTTTTGATTCAGAAGCTAGTGTTAGTGCTGGATATGATTCATATAGAGTTATTGGAGCTTATGTTTATGATTCCTTGGATATAACAAGTAGAGAACCATGGCACGGTTCAATTGACGATATTATGATTTTTAGTCGGGCGTTATCAGATTCCGAGATTGAGTCAATTTATGATGCGCAGACTGATCAATATGGAAATGTATTTAGTGATGTTTCTAATGGATTTTATAATTATACTGTTTATGCTCAAGATTTGGCTGGGAATGTAAACTCGTCTTTGCGTTCTTTGGAAGTTAATATGCTTCCGACTGGATTGAATGTTAGTGTTGTTAATAATAAGACATTGAATTCTGAATTGGGATCTTTGAATTTAACTTGGGATGATAATTCTGGTGGTGAGGATGGATTTAGCGTTGAGAGAAGTGGAGACAATTCTAGTTTTGTCGAGGTTGATACGGTAGGTAGTAATGTTGTTGATTATTTTGATGACGATCTGGATGATAATTTGCTTTTCTTTTATAAGATTAGAAGTTTTGTTGGTGGCTCATATTCTGGTTATAGTAATATTGCGTATAATATTACTGCTGATAGAACGGCGCCGTTGAATCCGTTTTTTGAATTGTTAGAAAATAGTTCAGCTAATGGAATTAATGTGAAGAATGATGAGACGGATGAAGGATTGATTTTGTATATGTCTTTTGAAGAGGGGACAGGGTCGACAACTAGTGATTGGAGTGGAGAGGAAAATACTGGAACGATTGTTGGCGCGAGTTGGGTGAATGGTGATGATGGAAATGGTGGTGCGTTGAGTTTTGATGGCAGTGAGGATTATATTAATTTAACTGGAGACAGTATGTTTAATACTGTTGGAAGAAATTTTACATATAGTTTTTGGATTGAAGGAAGTGGTTATTCATCAAAACAATCTCTTCTTTCAAGGAGATATGGTTGTAACAATAATGGTCAGTTTAATATGTATGTTGAAAATAATCGACTTTATTTTGGATATTATACTGCTCCAACCTTTGTTACTCATAGTTCTGATGCGATTTTAACAAATGAGGAAATATATTATGTAACTTGGGTAAAACCTTTTGGGTCAACTGGTGTAAAACTTTATGTTAATGGTATTGAACAAACAGTAAGCGGAGATTCTAGTACTGATGGTTCTGGCTCTGGAAACCCAATTATTATTGGTGCTCAATGGAGTAAGAATACTTGTGAATCATTACCAATACAAACATCGGAAATTTATGATTATTTTACTGGAAAGATCGATGAAGTAAGAATTTACAATCGTTCTTTGACTCAGGAAGAAATTATTGACGATATGCAGTCTGGTTTGATTAAACATAAAATTTATAGATCAGAGACAGAGAGTGGAACGTATTTGGATGTTGGTGTTCCTATTGTTAATGGTGATGCTGAGTTAGGAGATTCGACTAATTTTGGATTTGATGGACTTACTAGTGATAGTTATGAGGGAGATTATGCATTTTATGAAACGGGTGGAAAAACAGTGACTGGATCACAATATATTCCAATTGATATGAATTCTGAATATGTTTTGAGTGGAATGCTTAAGTCAAATGGTAGTGGTGGATTAAGTAGGTTATATTATGGGTTCGTCCCTTATGATAAGAACAAGCAACAGATTACGAATGAACAAGTTAATGTTAGATCCAATACACAGACTACTCTATATGAAGATATTGTTTCCACAGATAAAATAGTTAAGATTCCTGATTGTTTAAGTTGGTATGTGCTTTCTCATGCTCGTATGGTATTTAATATTGATGATTCGGGTAATTATGCGGATTTACCTAATAGGGATATGAGTAATCAAGGTATAATACGAGTTCAAAATATGGGAGATTATTGCGAAATTGAATTTTCAACAACTGTTGGTAAAACGTATCCTGCTGGGACTAAAGTAAGAATGCATATTAGTGGTTCCTCTTTTATGTATTCTGCTGCTAGTTCTTCATATATTCCAACAACATGGACAAAACGTAGTACTAGTGTGATGAGTGGTGAATATCTGAGTGGTGCAAGTTATAGTGGCGCATTTTGGCACGGGACACGATATGTTAGATTGTTATTTTTGATAAATTACCAACAAGACTCTACATATCAATTGTTATTTGATAATCTTAAACTTGAAGTAAATGGTGGGAATGTTTCTAGTTCTAATTATTTGGATTTATCTGGTTCTGATAGAACTTCTCCAACGAGTATTTCTAATTTAAATTCTTCTGATATTGTTGAAGGTGGATTTTCTACTTCTAGTGTTATTAACTTTAGCTGGGATGCTGCGACAGATTCTGGTGATGATTATTTTTATCATGCTGGTACTGAGGATAGTGAGGGGAATGAGAGAAGTATTATTAGGGATGGTAGTTTTGAGAGGAATGTTTTGAGTTCTCCTTATTTTAGCGCTACTAGAGGAGATATATCAATTGACGATTCTGTGAGTCGTAACGGGAATCAATCTTTGAAACATGTTGCGACTAGTACTGATTCATATACTAGTCCTTATGTTGGTAGTAGTGCTCCTTTAATTAATCTTAGCGGGGATTCTGCTGCGACATTCAAATATTCTATTTATGCGAAATCAGATTCTTCTAGGAACATTCAATTATATATTTTCTGTTTGGATTCTAATTTTGATTATTCTGCATATGGATTAGTATCTAATTCTCAAACTATTGAAACTGCATGGGAAAAATCAGAGGTGTCCAAAACATGCCCTGTTGGTACGAGATATGTTTCAGTTAGAGTGGATAATGATGGCGGTGCTGGTGGTACTATTTGGTGGGATGATGCAAAGTTATATAGAATTTATAATGAGAGTGTAACAACTGATGTTGCTGGGTATTCTGTTTTGTGTGATGATTGGCAAGCGAGTATCCCGAATGATTTGATTAATACTACAGATTTGAATTATAGTTGTCCAACAACTGAGGGAACAAATTATTTTCATGTTAAGGCTTTGGATGGCGCTGATAATTATGGTTCAGTTGTTCGTTTCGGTCCTTTTTATGTTGATACGGCGGCACCACAAATCCAATTCGTTTTTCCAACTCCTGATAATGCGACGGTGACTACGAATACTTCTATGGAAGCAAAGATTTCGATTTCTGATTATAGCTTAGGTTATTTGAATTTTAGTTGGAATGGGACGAACTTGAGTTCTTTGGAAGATGGATTGGTTTTAGCTATGAATTTTCAGAATTTGAGTTCATTAGAAGAAAATGATAGTTTTGTTAGTGATGTGAGTGGAAACGGAAATGATGGTGCGGTTGTTGGGGCTAGTTATACTGATAGTGGAAAGTTTGGGAAGGCGATGAGTTTTGATGGGAATGATAATTATGTTGATTTGGAAAGAAACATTATGGGAACAACTTCTACTTTTACAGTTTCTCATTGGATAAAATTAAATGAAGATCAAATGGGTAAAACGATTTTCTCAAATGGAAATAGTAGATGGGTAACTGGGGTTGCAGACTCATCTGCAGGATTAGGAAGTAATTATATAAAATTTTATTTAACTACAGGTACTATATATTCAACATATTCTTTAGACATAGGAAAATGGTATCATGTAACTTGTAGCTATGATAATGGAGTTGGTAAAATATATATAGATGGACAATTGGATAATACTGAAACTTATACTGCTACTTTAACGGCAGATAAAAATAATATGATTGGAAGATTAAGTGATGGTGGTCAATATTTCAGTGGTCAAATCGATGAAGTTCGTGTTTATAATCGTTCTTTGTCCGCCGATGAAATAGATTTATTATATAAATCAAATTTACAAAAATCATCTACTAGTGGATGGTCTTTATCTATGAATATGACGAATTTATCTCGTGGCGATTACTATTATAGTGCGTCGGCCTGTGATTTGGCGGATAACTGTAATGCGACGGAAGAAAGAGTTTGGACAAGGATAAATACTGCTCCGGTTGCAGATTCTGTTGTTCTGAATTCTTCTAGTGGAGATGATAGGGCGTATGATAATTTATCGGTTACAATTGAATCGCATGATTTTGATGCTGAGGATACAGTTTTTAATATTACGGATTGGAGAGTGGAGAATGAAAGTTTGGCTGTTTTGAATATGCCGTTTGAAGGTGGTAGTAATTCTACATGGACGAGAGATTATTCTAAGAATGAGAATAATGGGACTGTTTTTTGTGCGATATGGAATATTAGTGGTGGAAAAGTTGGTGGTGCGTATGAGTTTGATGGGGATGATGATTATATATCTGTTCCTTTTCAAGATTTTGATGAAGATAGTATATTCTCAGGCGGAGCTTGGATCAAATTAAATAAATATTCAACTGATGCAAATGTTGGTGCAGCTATTTTTGAAAAATATAGTAGTAATCAGGGGTTTTTCTTTGCTGTTTCTAATCTAGGTAAATTAAGATTTAGGGGACATACAGGAACTTCAAGTTTGGAATATGTAACGACAGAGACATTGGAATTAAATACTTGGTATTATGTGAATTTTGTAATGAATGGAGATAGTCTAAAATTATATATAAATTCAGAAAAAGTTAAAGATGTAACATTTCCTACTTCTTATGTCGATAATCCGAGTGAAGATTTTAATATTGGTTCTTGGAGTGGAAACTATTTTTATTTCAACGGTTCAATTGATGAAGTTTTAATTTTTAACCGTTCTTTGTCCGCCGAGCAAATCAATGAAATTTATAATGCTGGGGTTGCGAATCATTCTGTTGAGAAGATTGTTTCACAGGAGACTGTTGATGGTGAGAGGTGGTCTGTTATGGTTACACCAAATGATTTGATTGAAGATGGTTTGAGTATGGAGTCTAATACAATTTATTTATTTAATAATTTACCGACGGTGACTTTGAATAGTCCTGAAGATAGTAGTGACGTTATTAATAGAACGCCTGAATTTAATTGGACTGGTTATGATGCAGATGGTGATGATTTGACTTATGAACTTGAACTTCATGAACATTTGAGTGCTGGTGATGGATTGTGTTCTGATGATAGGAATAGGACTAATTTAAATGATGATTCTTGGACACCGACTGTTGATTTGAAATGTTTGGGAGATTATGGATATTATTATACGTGGAGAGTTCGAGCTCATGACGGTGAGGCCTTTGGGGCTTGGACGGATGAATTTAATTTTACTATGAATTCTTATGTAATTGTTAGTTTAGTTAATAGTGATGTTGAGTTTGGAAATATTGCTCAGTTAAGTAGTGATGATACTAGTGATGATGATCCTTTGCCCTTTGTTATTCAAAATGATGGGAATGTCCAGATAAATATTTCTGCTAATGCTACGCAGATGTGGGCGACACAACCGAATGCTTCTGAATATTATAAAACGAAAGTGGATAATAGATCTGGTAAAGAGGGTGCTTTTACTTGGTTGAGTTCTATCGTTGATTGGATGAATATGAGTATTACTGGTCGTGTTACTTTGATTGATAAATTGAAATATGGTGATTCTGAAGATTCTGCTGAGATTGATATTTATTTAGAGGTTCCGCCGAATGAAGGTCCCGGTTTAAAGAGTTCATCTGTTGTATTTGAGGCAAGTTTCGCCGAGGAGGATGTAGTATAATGAAAAATCGGACATTGGGCATCGGAAGTCAGACATCAGATATCGGGCATCGAAAATCAGTTATAGTTTTAGACATGATTTTTATAATTGGAAGTTTATTGGCAGTTGCATATTTGATAGGATATTCTACTCCATTAGTTATTTCTCCAATTGATGATTATGAATCTACGAGTTCTGAAATATTGTTTTCTATAAAGAGTGCTGATAAACTTTTGATAGATGATAATATGAATTTTAGCGATCCAGACGAATTTAATTTGCGAAAGAACTTCAAATTATCTTTTGAACCTGGTGTTTATTATTGGAAGGTTGTTGGTATAAGAGAGAGTGAGATTAGAACATTGACTATTAAGGACGCTGTTGTTTTGGAATTAGTAGAGAATAAAGATGGGTATGATGTTGTTAATGCTGGTAGTGTTCGTTTGAATATTGAAGTTTATAATAATAAAAGTAAGTTTCTAGAAAATATTAGTTTAGATCCTAGTGAGAGAAGTGTTGCGGATGATAATAAATATGTTGGAGGTTTAGATGAATAAGAAAATAATTATTTTGATGTTTGCATGTTTATTTTTAATTAGTAGTGTTTATGCTCTTGGTGTAACTCCTGCTAGAAATACATTGGATTTTACATCTAATACAAATACAAAATATACTTTTAAAGTAATTAATTCTGAAGCTAAGGAAATGAAATTGGATATTAGTGTGAGAGGAGATTTGGCAAAATATATTAGTTTAGAAAAACAAAATTTGAAGATTCTTAGTAGTGATGATATGATTGAGGTTTTTTATCATTTAAACTTGCCGAAAGAATTAGGTCCTGGGTTACACATTGGTGAAATTGTTATTAGTGAACCTGTTGATGATATTATTGGTGCATCTAATTCGGTAGGAGCTACTTTAGCTGTTGTTACTCAGGTTTATGTCTATGTTCCATATCCTGGAAAATATGCAGATGCTAAATTAAATATTGTTAATGCTGAAGTCGGTGGAGATGCTGTATTTATTATACCCGTTATTTCTCGTGGTGAATTTGATTTGGTTGATGTTTATGCAAATATTGATGTTTATGATGATATGAATAAGAAGATTGATAGTTTTAATACGGAAAGTTATAGTATAGCTTCTGGTGAAAAGATAGATATTGTTTATAATTGGAAAGCGGATGTTCCCGTTGGTAATTATAAGGCTAGGGTTGCTTTAATTTATGATGGTAAAATTATAAATTTAGAGGACGAATTCAAAGTTGGTGAAGCTTTTATTGAGTTGCAAGATTTATATGTTAATGATTTTAGTTTGGGTGAAATTGTGAAAGTAGATATGCTTTTGGAAAATAAATGGAGTGAACCTATTATTGGAGTTCATAGTGTTATGGAAATTTTCAGTGAGGGAGGAATGTTACTAGATGAAATATCATCTGCTAGTTACGATATCGAGCCATTGAGTAAACAGGTTGTCTCTTCATTCTGGGATACTGCTGGTGTCGGCGAAGGGTCGTATGATACAACTGTAACATTAGAATACGGTGAGAATAAAGTTGATAGTGAATTAGAACTAATAGTTAGTAGCGATGAGTTACAAGTGATAGGTTTGGGTTATGTTATAAGTAGTGATAAACGAAGTACAAAATCTAGTGGAAATAATGGGATGGTGACAATTCTATTGATTATAGTTGGTTTGTTGGTGATGGTAAATTTATTGTGGTTCTTAATTTTCAGAAAGATGATGAAAAAGAAAAGATAACCGAAGAGGTTAAAAATATATGGTTATATTATTTAATATGAAAAAAATAAGTTTGTTTTGTTTCGCGTTATTTTTTATTGGATGTTTTTCTTTGGTTTTTGCTGATGATTGCGATTTTAAAGAGATGGGATGTTTAGATTCAAAATTGGAAATTATCAATGCTGAGGTTGGCGGTGAGGCTGTAATTATTCTTTCTATTGTTTCCCGTAAGGAACTTGGTTTAGAAGATGTTTTTGCTAATATTAGTATTTATAGTGAATTGGGTGAAGAAATTGCTAATTTTAAAAGTGATGAATATATTGCTCCTTTTGGTGAAAAGGTCGATATTGTATCTCGGTGGAAGGCTGATGTTCTTATTGGAAATTATAAGGCTAAGGTTACATTTGTTTATGACGAGGGTGTTTTAAATTTAGAAGAAGAATTTAAAGTTGGTAAATCTTTTATCGAATTGCAAGATATTTATTCTAGTGATTTTAATTTGGGAAAAATTGTGAAAGTAGATATGCTTTTAGAAAATAAATGGAGTGAGCCGGTTAGTGGTATTCGTGGAGTGTTGGAAATTTTTGATAAAAATGGAGTTTTGGTTGATAAAGTTCTTTCATCTAGTTATAATATAGCACCGTTTAGTAAACAGGTTATTCCATTTTTTTGGGATAGTGGTGATGTTGAGGTGGGTTCTTATGATGTAAATATAACTCTTGAATATAGCATAAATAAAATAGAAAATGAATTAGAATTTATTGTTGATGTCGATGAATTGCAGGTGTTAGGTTTGGCCTATTCTGTTAGTAGTGATAATAGAGGAAGTAAAAATAATGGCGATGGTCTTGTCGTGGCTGTAGTTTTAGTTGTTGTAGTTTTGGTTGTTATGAATTTGTTGTGGTTTCTGAAATTTAATAAAAAAACAGATAATAAGAAAAAGTAAATATTTTGTTATGTATATTGTATTGTAGCTATACAGGAGAAAATATTAAAAAACTCGCAAAAGGTTTCAGAACATATGATTTAGCTTTTGATATGATTTTTAAACACCAGAGATATTAAAAAGGTTGTTTTATTTATTATTGTATGAATTCAGGAGAGGTTACTGGCATTGTTTGTATTATTGGAAGTATTTTCGGATTTTTTAGATCTCCGTGGTTAGGTTTTGGTTTATTATTTTTAGGCATTACATTACTTGTTGTTGGGAAGCGTGAAAATAATATTGAAGAAAGATTAGATATAAAAAAAGGAGGTAATAAAAAATGAAAGATGGAAAGATTTTGACAACTACTTCTAATGAAGTTCCTGGGAAGAAGGTTGTTAGTGTTTTAGGTATTGTTAAGGGAAATACTATTCGTGTGAGGAATGTTGGTGTTGATTTCGTTGCTAGTTTGAAGAATTTGGTTGGTGGTGAGGTGAAGACCTATACTCAGATGACTACTTTGGCTAGAGAGGAGGCGTTTAATCGTATGATTAATGAGGCTGTTGAGTTGAAAGCTGATGCTGTTATTGGTGTTAGATTTGCTACGTCGGTTGTTATGCAAGGTGCGTCGGAGATGTTGGCGTATGGGACTGCAGTTAAGTTGAAGTAGGTTTTTGTTTATCGTTAATTGCAAGATACCCACTGTTTCACAAATAAATTTGTGAAGACCCACCCTTTTGTGCTTTGAGTTTCCATTTAAATGATGCAATTAACTCCATGAAGATTTAGCATTGTTTTTTTTATTACAATTATCTTTATAAAAGATGAAGATTGACTAATTTTATATATTTTAATTATATAAAAAAATAAGATTTTCTAAAATCTTAAATAAGATGTTCGTCGCCGCTTCGTTTGTAATTGTGGATTTCGTCAATTGAAAACCATAATGCTAATTCTCTCTTTGCATCTTCTTTGTCTGCTGATGCATGTACTAAATTTTTCATGATCATTTTTTTATTGTCTGCATAATTAAAACTCATGTGTGAATAGTCTCCTCTAATTGTTCCTGGTAATGCTGATTTTGATTCTGTTGCTCCTGTTAATTTTCTTACATTTTCAATTGCATTTACTCCTTGAATGATCATGGCAATTATTGGTCCTCCTGTTATATAATCTAACAACCAATCGTAAACATTTTGTCCTCTTCGTTCTATGATATCATTTGTATAATGTTTTTTCGCGAAATCTTCTCTTACTTCAACCATTTTCATTCCAACGATTTTTAACCCTCGTTGTTCAAATCGCTTTATGATTTCTCCTGTTAGTCCTCTTGCGACTCCGTCTGGTTTAATTAATACTAATGTTTGTTCTATCATTTAATATAGTTCAGATTTCTCTTTATTTTTTGGTCTAGGCTTTCGGTTTCTACCTGTTCCTTTTATTAATCTATCGATTCTCAATTTTCTTCTTGCTACTCTCCAACTCCTATTTCGTTTAAATCTTTTAGGCTTGTTCTTTGTTGGCATCTTTATCTTCCTCGTTTAATTCCTTAGTTTCTTTTTCTTCGTCTTGGATGTTTTCTTCTTTAATCTCTTCTTCGTCGCCTTGAATATCTTCCTCATCTTGAATGTCTTTATCTTCCTCATCTTGAATGTCTTTTTCATCTTTAAATTCAACTTTTTCTTCTTCTTCGATAGCTGTATTTAATGTTTCTAAATCCAATTTAGAAATTTCAGTAGTTTCAAATACTCGCAAATCACAAAATGCTAATGGATATATCTTTTTTAATTTAGGTAACATTATTTTTTGTAAATCTGAATTAAGAATTGATTCTGATAATTCCATATATGTTTTAGTTTTTACATATTCTAAAATTGATTCTTTGCTGACTTCTCTTAATCTTTTCCTTACTACTCTGGAAACTCTTTTTCTTGTAATTAATAATGGTTTTATCGAGACTGTTATGTTGTCTTGTGTTTGTGTCTTAAATGAATCTTCTACATAATCTGCTCTTTTTCTCATTATTCTTCTTACATAAGATGTTGATAGTTCGTATCTTTTTGGGACAGCAATTAGTTTGTTGTCAATATTTATTATTTGGAATGTTGCGGTTAGTCCCTTCCCACGTAATTTTCTTGATAGGTCTAACTTTATTGTTTTATTATGCAATGAAACAGGTGTTCCCAGTGCCTCTATTGTTGTATGTAACAACGGAGCATCAATATTTATGAATTTCTTTTTTTCTGCCATCTTATTCTAATACTAGTTTGCTAGTTCTTACTCCTTTTTTTTGATATTTTGCCTTTCCACATTCTTGACATATATACATTATATTTGTTTTTTTAGTAGTTTTTCTATTTTGTTTCTGTTGATTTTTCATACGAGAATATCTTCCCTGATTTCCTATTCCTCTCCACAGTCCTCTTAATCGAACTCTAGCTTTCCCACCACGCTTAAAGCTACTAGCCTTATTCTTACTTGGTTCTTTCAATTTTTGTTCTGTCTTTTTTTTACAATATGGACAGTATCTTTGCATTTTTTTTGGCTTCTTCATATTAATGTTTTGAAAAAAACCTTTTTAAAGTTTTGGGGTAATAAGGTGTCGCAGTTAACGTTATAAAGTTTGTTTTGTTTTTTGTTTTATGGTTAGGATTAGATTTGAGAGGGGAAGACAGAGAATGTTTTTGAATTTGTGTTGTGAGAAGCTAGATACTCCGAATATTGTTTCTTTGTTGCAATTTGGAATTGATTGTTCGTTAAGTGCGTTGAAAAATTATTACATTGAGAGGAGATTGTTGCCCGAGGAGGTTTTTGTTGAATTATGTCATTTGGCTAAGATTGATTTTGCAGATTTGAAGTTTGAGAGATTGGATGATAATTGGGGTAAGGTTAAAGGTGGTAAGATTGGAAAAGACGTGATATTCGAAATCTGATACTTGAGATATGATGATATAATTATTTTTAAAATCTTATAGAATTTATTGTAAAACTTCTTCGACTCGTGCTCTGATTTTAGCATTTCCACCACTTGGTAAAGCTACTATTCCGCCACATTCTAAGCACTTTACTTTATTGCTTGCTCGTCCGAAGATTACTTGTGTATTCTTGCATTTAGAACATTTGATTTTTACAAATTTTGCTTTTTCTTTGTTTGTCATACAACTTTGGAGATATTTTGCTTTAAAAGTTTTTGCTTTAATGTTTTTTATTATTGATTACTTCAATCTACTTTCTTGTGACTAAACTTGTGAATATTTATTTGTTAAGATTTTTTCATAATATTGCATATAAATTAATTTTGTTAAGATTTATATGATAATTTAGAGGGTATATATTTGTTTTTGTAAAGCTTTATATATTATATTATATATTTTATAATAGAGGTGAAAGATGGCTGAAATAATTGCGTTTGTATCTATTAAGGGAGGTGTGGGTAAAACTACTATGGCTTTAGAGACGGCTAGTGCTCTTGCGAATAATTATAATAAAAGAGTGTTACTTGTGGATGCTAATTTTTCTGCTCCTAATGTTGGACTTTATTTGGACTTGACTAGCGATTTTACTTTGCATGATGTTTTATTAGATACTCCTTTACACAATTCTATTTATGAGGCGTTTGGTGTTGATGTTGTTCCTGCTTCTATGTATTTTCATGATAGTGTTGATGTATTTAAATTGAAAAAGATTTTAGAGAAATTTAAGCCTAGATATGATTTTATTATTATTGATTCTTCTCCGAATTATGAAGAATTGAAACCAGTTATTAACGCGGCTGATAAGGTTTTTGTTGTAACTTCCCCTGATCATGTTACTTTGGAGACTTCGCTTAAGGCTGCTGTTCTTGCGAAGGCTGAGAACACTCCTGTTGAGGGTGTTGTTGTTAATAAAATTCGTTCTCCTAGGCATGAGTATAATTTAGCTGAGATTGAAGAGTTATATGAGATGCCCGTTATGGCGAAGATTAAAGATAGTAAGAAGGTAATTGTGTCAACGCATTTCAAAAAACCTGTTGGTATACATGCTCCTAATGACCATATGTCTAAAGAGATTAGTAGGTTTGCTTCGTGTTTATGTGGTGAATCTGAGTTCCAAAATAGTGTTACTAAAAAGCTTCTTACGACGATTTCTAAAGAGAAAGTGAATAGAGATATGTATAGACAGAAGTTGTATGAGAGTCAGATTGTTTAAGCCTTTTCTTTTAGAAAAATAAAAGCCTTGGAAAAAGAAAAATAGTCTGGAGGCAATAGAGTCACTATAGAGTGATTACAGACCGAAGGGTTTTTAAGTTTGCTTTTATTTTTTATTTTATGGAAATTAAAATTGATGAGAAAGATAGAGAAATTATCGATAATTTTGATAGTAATTTAGAAATCATTTCTAAATTATGTCCTTCATGTGTGCCTGTATATCGGGTAAGAAAAGGTTCTGGCAAAGATTTTGTAATGAAATTTACTCCTGTTAAAGAGAATAGTAATTATTTTGATGGTCTTCTTAAAGAAGTAGATGCTTTGAAAAGATTGTCTAGTCTTTCTATTGTGCCCTCTATTGTGGAAGATTATGGAATTAAGGATGGATATTTAGCTTTAGGTAAAAACTATGTTCCCGGAACTTTTTGGTTAAGATCATATAACGATAATACCAAATTAGTATCAAAATTAAAAGAGGGTATTAATTTAATTCATAATTTTGGTGTTGGGCTTTTAGAAATTAACGCTCGTAATTTAAAAGTAAATCTCTCTAAAAATAAAGTTAGTTTTATTGATTTAGGTAATGTTTCTTTTGTTGAAAATGTTGGTTCAGACTATTTTCAAATTATTAAACGTGGAGATTTTGAAGAATTTGCTGAATTCATAAACTCCCAAGAAAAAGTATTCAATTATGCTTCTGAAGTTAATTTTTAATTTTCAGCTTTTTCGACATTGCTTGTGAAATCTTTTTTGACTCTCATTATATGATCTACGAAGCCTTCAATTTTTTGTTCATGTGAGACGATTATTGTTTGTTGTGCGTTGAGTTGTTCGAAGATATCACGCATTTTATCTATTTGTTCTGTTGCAAATCCATCTGTGGGCTCATCCAGTATTACGATATCTTTTGTTTTGATTTTTGAGAGTATTGAGTTAAGAACCTGATTTAGTGCAAGTCTATATGCTAGTGCGACTGCTGTTCTTTCTCCTCCTGAGAGGAATTCATAATCTATTTCATAGTCTTGGTTTGTTATGATTGGTGTGAAGTTTTCATCTAGTCTTACTGAGAGTGGTTGATCTACTAATGCGTTAAACCAATTAGCTAGTATACTTGAGAATTCTGAACGAATCTTTCCTAATACATTTTTTTCTGTTAAAGTTATTATCGACAAGAATTTATCATTTATCCAATCTTCTAAATTTCTCAATATCATGATTTCATTTTTTAATTTTTCTTTGTTTTCTATTTCCTTTGTTGCTTCTAATAATTGAATTTTCAATAAATCTAGTTCTTTGTTTTTCTCTGTATATTTTATCTCGACTGTTCTTTGTTTATTATTTATTTCTTGAAATAGTTCTTTTGTTTTTGTATAATTATTTTTTGTATCTTCAAAATCGGCTAAATCGTTCTGCATCTTTTTTATTGTATTTTGTAATGTTTCTATTTCGTTTGTTATTCTATCAAGTGTGAATGAGTCACCTTTTATTTTAATATTTATTTCGTTCTGATGTTCGTGTTTTATTTTATTTTCTTGTAATAATGTTTTATCTTGCTCATATTCCTTTATTAGCTCTTTTTCTCTATTAACGTCTTTAATTATTTGAGTTCGCTCTATTATTTTTATATTTAGTTCTCGATTAATATCCTCTAATTCATAGTTTGTTTTTTTAGATATTTTATCTTTGTGGTCCTGCGTTACTTTTTGAAAACAGGTCGGACAATTATTCATAGATATGATAGTTTGAATTAGTTCTAATGGTTTTTCTTTTTGTGTTTCAAGCGATATTATTCTAGAGTTTAATTCTAAATATATGTGATTTTTTTCGTCTAAAATATTTTTATGTTTTTGGACTAATTCTGTTATGTTTTTTAATTGTTCTGGAGAGAAGTCAATTTTATGTGCTATTTGTTTTTGCATCATCATCATCTCCCTTTTGAATCTGTCTTCCATTATCTTTTTTTGTTGGAGAGTGGCCTTTAGTGTTTCTAGATTTGTTATATCTGCCTGTATTTTTGAGATTTCGTCTTGCTTCTCTTTTAATGTTACTTCTACCGTTTCTTTCTCGTTGATTAATTTTTGATTCTCAATATTTAAGTTGTTGGTTTCTTTTGCTAGCTGAATTTTATACTCGTTTTTTATATTTAATTTTTCTTTTAATAAATTCAATTCTCCAATTAGTATTTCTTTAATTTTAACGGTCTCTTTGATTTTTTGTAAAAATATTTTAGCATTTTCTTGTATTTTTTTGTATCTATCTATTCCGAAAATATGTCGTATTGTGTCTAGGCGTATTTCCGGTCTTTCTAAAACTATACTTTTCATTTCTTCTTGTGGAGTGTATACTGTATATTTGTATAATAAATTTGCTTTTTTAGCAAATTCTTTTGGATAGTTTAAATATTGCATAACTTTGCTTTTCATTTCTAGAGTTGATAATTCATGAACTTGTCCCTCGGTTGTTAGTAAATTACTATCCTGTGTTATGGAGCCTGTTTTGCTTTTTTTTATTGTTCTTTCTAGAGTTATTGTCTGTCCATCTATTTCAAAAATTATTTTTGCATAAGCTTGATTTTCTCCTTGTCTTAATAATGAAGATCCCTTTTGTCCTGGTTGTAATCCAAATAATGCGAATTGCAATCCCAATAATATAGATGTTTTCCCGGAACCGATTTCTCCGGAAAGTAATGTTGATCCTTTTGAAAAATTTAATTCGATATTTTCATAGCTTCTTATGTTTTGTAAAATTAGTGTTTTTATTATCATAATAGTTTGTCGATATTTAAGACGGCTTTTAGTTCGGATAGTAATCTATCTTCAAAAACAGCATTTTTTTCATCTTCATTTTTTTCAATAGATAATGTATGTATTAACTGTGGTAAATACTTGTTAAAATTATGAGGATTAGTTTTCGAATATTCTTCTATTATAGCTTCTTCGAGTTTTTCTATGTTTTCTAAATCATCTGGCAGTAATGATATTTCTGTTTCTTGTGTTTTAAGTTGTGATATATTTCTGAGATATGAATAAGGTTCTTTTTTTTGTATGAATTCTTCGATTTGATTAAAATGAATATCTCCAGTCTTTCCTGTATGTAACGTTCCTTTTAATTTTAATAAAACTATTTTATCTCTTAGATTTGATTTGTCTAATTCTTGTATTATTTTGTCTGTTGCTGTTAATCCGTTATCTATTTCTATTTCTATGTAGGCAATTTCTTTAATGGGCATTTTTATGTTTTTCGTTGTAAGTTTATCTGTTATTTCTGTTATTTGAAAACTTCCCATTCGCAAATCCACTAATTCTTGAAAGTTATTTGGAAAGACAGGTCCTGGATAAACATAATGTTGATTTCCCTCTTGAATATGTTTGACTTGGTGAATGTGGCCTAATGCATAATAATTAGCTAATGGTAGTGTTCGTTTGTTTATAGAATCCATATTCTTAATAGCAACTTCTGTTATTGTTGTGTGTGCCATGAAAATGGTATAAGGGTTAACGGAATCAAAATAAACTTTTTTCAAGTCTTCTATTTCCATTCCCGATTTTCTTCCAGGATATCCATATATTGCAAATGATTCGTGTATGTAAGGTTTTAATTTAATATTTCCGTCTTCTTGTACCGTATAATTTGCTATATTTTTACAAAATCCTGCTTTTTCTAATACATCTAAAAAGGTTTTCCCAGAGACAGAAAAATCATGAGAACCTGCGATTAAATATACGGGTATCTTTGCATCTGCTAATTTTCTAAATTCTGCGAACGTTTCTTTTAGGATTTCAATAGGTGGGTATGCTGAATCAAACAAATCTCCACAGATTAAAACGAAGTCTAATTTTTCTGCAAGTATGATTCCTATTACTTTTTGGAAAGTTTGAAAATTTAATTGTTGGAGCTCTGGCTGTCGCCAACCTCCTAAATGACAGTCTGCTATGTGTGCGAATTTTACCATTTTGTGTTATTTTCTTTTATCTTATGAAAAGTGGATTTTTGTATTTAAAGATGATTGTGTTTTAATTGTTGTTTTTGGAAATATGGATTAAATTTTTAATACTATCGGACTTGAAGGTGATAAAAAGTAGGAGGTAAGTGTTAGAAATTCGTTGATTGTAAGATGCCCACTATTTCGTAGGTAAATCTACGAATACCCACCCATCAATTTCTTGTGTTTCCATGTTTAATACTGCAATCAACTCCATAAGACTTGTTTAATATTTATTATCATCTCTTCATAAAATTTAAAAGTGCTGAAGTTTAGGGTTTAGTATGGAGATTAAAGATCATGAAGAACAGATTCTGAAGTTTTGGAACGAAAATGGCATTTTTGAGAAATCTTTAGAGCAAACTAAGGAATTTAAGCCGTATATTTTTTATGATGGTCCACCTTTTGCTACTGGAACTCCTCATTATGGTCATTTGTTAGGCTCTATTGTTAAGGATGTTTTTGGTAGGTTCTGGACTATGAATAAAAGGTTTGTAAATAGAACTTGGGGTTGGGATTGTCACGGTTTGCCAATTGAGAATATTGCTGAGAAGGGTTTGGGTATTAATTCTAAGGATGAGATTGAAAAGATGGGAGTTAAGAAATTTAATGATTATTGTAGGAGTAAAGTTTTGTCTTATGTTGGAGAGTGGGAAAAAGTGATTAATAGGACTGGTCGTTGGGTTGATATGAAAAATGATTATAAGACGATGGATAATTCGTATATTGAAAGTGTTTGGTGGGCATTTAAGCAATTGTGGGAGAAAGATTTTATTTATGAGGGCGAGAAAATTTTGATGTATTGTCCTAGGTGTTCTACTCCTCTGTCTAAGTTTGAAATTTCGATGGATAATTCTTATAAAAATGTGAAAGATTCTACTATGGTTGTTAAATTTAAATTGGAAGAGCAATTGGATGATGAAGATGTTTTTGCGATTGCTTGGACGACCACTCCTTGGACTTTGCCTTCTAATTTAGCTTTGGCTGTTAATCCTAAGTATGAATATGTTTATGTTAAAGATAAAAGTGATGGGACGATCTTTTTATTAGCTAAAGAGTTGGTTGGTAATTTTTGGAAATCTGAAGAGGAGTATACCATTGTTAAAACTGTTGTTGGGAAAGATTTAGAAGGAAAAAAGTATGAACCTTTGTTTGATTATTTTAAAGAGAATGAAAATTCTTTTCAAATTTTAGTTGGCGACTTCGTTACTGTTGAGGATGGTACTGGTATTGTTCATATTGCGCCGAATTTTGGTGAGGATGATTATGCTATTTGTTTTAAATATAAAATACCGACGATAGATTCCGTTGATGAGAAAGGAAACTTTAGAGAGTCTGTTAAAGATTTTGCAGGTCAGTATGTTCATGACTCCAATATTGAAGTTATTAAGTTTTTGAAGGAACAAAGTAAAGTTGTTTTGGTTCGTAAAATGGAACATGAGTATCCTTTTTGTTACAGATGTGATACTAAATTAATTTATCGTGCATTACCTGCTTGGTTTGTTAATATTCAAAAGATAAAACCTAGGTTGTTGGAATTGAACAAGAAATTGAAGTGGTATCCTGGTTTTTTGCAAGATGGAAGAGTTCGGTATACTATAGAAACGGCTCCGGATTGGAATATTTCTAGAAATAGATATTGGGCGACCGCAATTCCTATTTGGGTTGCTGAAGATGGTGAAAAATTAGTTATTGGTAGTATTGAAGAGTTGAAAAAATATGCCAAAAATATGCCTGAGAGAGAAATTGATTTGCATAAAGATTTTTTAGATGGCATTATTTTGGAAAAAGATGGGAAAGAGTTTAGGAGAATACCTGAAGTTCTTGACTGTTGGTTTGAATCCGGTGCTATGACTTTTGCTCAATTTCATTATCCTTTTGAAAATAAGGAATATTTTGAAAAGAATTTTCCTGCGCAATTTGTTGCTGAATATATTGGCCAAACTAGAGCGTGGTTTTATTATATGAATGTTTTATCTGCGATTTTATTTGATGATATTCCTTTTGAAAATATTGTTACAACTGGAACAATTTTAGCTGAGGATGGTCAGAAAATGTCTAAATCAAAAGGTAATTTTACTGATCCTATGCTTTTGATAGATAAATATGGTGTTGATGCGATTCGGTTTTATTTGATGGGAAATCCTGTTATGAATGCTGACAATATGAATTTTTCTGATAAGGGTGTTGAGGAAATTTATAAAAAAGTTTTGTTGTTGATGTATAACGTTAATCGTTTTTATGATGATTATAGAATAGATGGTGAGTTGGAAAATCCAGAAGTTAATGAAATAACTGATAAATGGATTATGTCGAGGCTAAATCAGGTGGGTAGGAATGTCAGTGAATATTATAGAGAATATAATACAATTAAAGCTTGTTCTGAAATTAGAAAATTTGTTGATGATTTGTCTACTTGGTATGTTCGTTTGAATAGAGGTAGATTTAATGATGGTGACAAGATAGCGTCTAAAGTTTTACGGTTTGTTCTAGATAGGTTAAGTAAGATTACTGCACCTATTATTCCTTTTGTTAGTGAAAAGATTTATCAAAATTTATACGGTGATAATGAATCCGTTCATTTAAATTTTTGGTCTGAATTTGATGAATTTGATGAAGATATTTTGAATAATATGCAAATAGTAAGAGATATTGTTTCTATAGGACTGAAGTTCAGAGATCAAAATAAAGTTGGTTTAAAATGGCCATTGGCTAAGGCTGTTATTAATTGTCATGTGAAATTATCTAATGAATTAATCGATATTATTAAGCAAGAATTGAATGTTAAAAATATTGAATTTGACGAAGGAGAACTTAATGTCGAGTTGGATTTGAATTTAACTGCTGAATTAGAGGCTGAAGGTTTTGCACGTGAAATTTCTCGTAAGATTCAAGCGGGCAGGAAAAAATCTGGTTTATCTAAGGGAGATAAAATCAAATTAGTTATGAATAAGGAGTTTCAGAGTATTCTTGGTAACTTTGTTAAATTTGTTAAGGAAAGAGTTGGTGCTGATGAGTTTATTTTTGATAAAATAAAAGGAAGCGGTGATTATAATAACGAAGGGTTAATTAGAGATAAACATTACAATTTTGAATTTAGTAAAATATAAAACAGAGATTTAAATTAAAAAAGTTTTTTGTCGTCTATAACTAAGAGAGATTTAGAGTATTTACTCCTTAATAGAGGGACAAAAAGGAGAAACATTTAAATACTTGTAATAGCTACCATAATTATGATAGTTAAAGAGGAATTTTTGAGCAGGCTTAGGAAAATTTTTGACCTGAATCTTTATGAAGTAAAAGTATGGACAGCCCTTTTATCGAGGGGAACGTCGACGGCTGGAGAGTTATCGAGTATTTCTGATGTACCACGTTCTAGAACTTATGATATTCTTGAGTCTTTGGAGAAGAAAGGATTTATTGTTATGAAGTTAGGAAAGCCAATAAAATTTGTTGCTTTAAAACCAGAAGAAGTTGTTGAAAGAGTTAAGAGAAATTTAGTTGTTGAAGCTAAAGGTAAATCGGAAAGATTAGATAGATTGAAGAGTGATGAAGTATTGAAAGAATTAACTACATTATTTACTGATGGTATTAAGTATATAGAGCATGCTGATTTATCCGGTGCTTTGAAGGGTCGACAGAATATTTACAATCATTTAGATATGTTGGTTCGTGAAGCTCAAACCTCAATTGTTTTGGTTACTACAGCTGATGGTTTAAATAGAAAGTTAGAAGTTTTAATGCCTAGTTTAGAGAAAGCAAAAAAAAGAGGAGTTTCAATTAGAGTTGTTGCACCTATTAATGCTTCTAACAAAAAGATTGCTGCTGAATTTAGTAAAATTGCTGAAATCAGGAATGCTGTTAGTTTGAAAGCTCGTTTCATGATTATAGATTCTGAACAAATTATGTTTATGCTTCTAGATGATAATGAAGTTCATCCAACTTATGATTTAGGTATTTGGTTGAATACTGAATTCTTTGCACAGGCTTTGGAGCAGTTGTTTGATATTGCTTGGAAAGACATGAAAAAAGCTTAGTTTTGTTTCTTTTGCTTTCTTTTTGATTTATACTTCGTTGTGAGGACGCTTACGTATGTTTATACGCTGTGTAATCTCATGTTTTATCTAAATCTAAAAAGAAAGTGAAATTAAATGTGATGAAGAAATAGAAAAATTAAATCCAGTTTTTTATGATTAATTATTATTATTTTACATTTGTTCTAAAACATCGATTCCTAAGAGGTCTAGTGATTTATTGAGTGTTGTTTTGAAGGCTTTTACTAATTCTAATCTAAATTTTGCTTGTGGTGATTTCATTACTGGGCATGTGTGGTAAAATTCGTTGAATTGTTTTGCTAGTTCGTATGAATAGTTTGCTATTATATTTGGTGCTAGTTGTAGGTAAGCTTGTTCGATTATTTCTGGGAAGGAATCAATTTTTTTTATTAGTGCTATTTCTGTTTCTTTAAGATCGATGATCTTTATTTCTGTTTCTTTAATTTTTGCTTTTTTTGTTATTGAATTTGCTCGTGCGTAGGAGTATAGTAAATATGGGCCTGTATTTCCCTCGAATGAAACGTCGTTTTTTGGATCGAATATTATTGTTCTTCTTGGATCTTGTTTTAACATTGAATATTTTATAGATGCGATTGCTATTTTTAATGCTCTTTTTTCAATGTCTTTACCTTCGTATCCTCTTTTTTTCATTCCTTTTATTGCTATATTAGTTACTTCTTTTGAGAAATCTGAGTATAGAATGTTATTTCCTGTTCTCGAACTCATTTTTCCTTCAGGGAAACGAACCATTCCAAAAGGTAAGACTCCATAAGTTGAGGGCTCTTTCTTTAATCCCATTAATTCTAGTGTCTTGTTTAATTGTTGGAAATGCATCTTTTGTTCATTTCCTACTGTGATTAGATAATTATCGCTTTTAAAATCCTTGAATTTTTTTAATGCAAGGGCGATGTCTTTTGCTGAATAAAGAACTGTTCCATCTTTTCTTAGTAATACCCATACTCCTAAGTTCCATTTTTTCAAATCCATGAATACAGCGTCGTCTTTTTGTGCTATATTTTTATCTAATAATTCTAATGCTTTTTTTTGTCCATCAGATTCAAATTGGCTTTCGAATAGGCTATAATCAAAATGTGCTCCTAATTCTTCATATATTTTCTCCCAAGATTGTATTGATAATGTTCTAGTTTTTTCCCAGAGTTCATTTATTTCATGATTCTCTCTATTCTCAATTTGTTGATTTATTTTATTGACTTCTTCTTGAAGGTTTTTATTGTCACCTAGTTTTTGTATGGATTCTACATAAATTTTTGCAATCCATGATTCATCGTTTTGTAATTTCTCTTTTGAATGGTATTTTTGATAACACCAAATCCATTTTGCGATATGCATTCCTGTATCTCCACTATAATTTATTTGTGTAACTTTTTCACCTGATGCTTTGAATATTCTTGCGAGACTTTCTCCTAGAGATGTTCCTCTTATATGTCCGACATGAAATGCTTTGTGTGTGTTTGGTTGGGAATATTCTACTAATCTTGTTTTGTTTTTTCCATTATTGATATTTCCCCAAGAATTTTTCTTAGTTTCTTCCAATACTTTTATTGCGAGTGTGTTTTTATCTATAAAGAAGTTAACATATGAGCCTGCGTTATCAATGTTTGTTATTTCTTTAGGTAATTGCTTCCTTAGTTTTTCTGTTAGATTTTGTGCTATTAATAGAGGTGATTTTTTTTCTGTTTTTGCTAGTTGGAAGCATGGGAAAGCGTAATCTCCTAGTTCTTGTTTAGGTGGCACTTCTAATAAATTTGCTATAGTTTTACTAGGTAGGTTGATATTCTTTGAAAGTAGTTTTATGACTCTTTGTTTCATAAAAAAAAATAGAGAAAGAGGTTTATTAAATTAACTTATTAGAAAGTTCTTTTTTTTCTACTTGCATTATTGCGTATCCTAAAATGTTATTTTTGGAAGCATAATCTATCATTGGCATAATTCCATGTTGATTAATTGCAGCTTCAAATTCAGGACCTACAAACTGGAATAATTTATCAATTTCGTTAATACTTTTTTCCGTAATTTGCGGCATAGGAATTCCTATGTGAGTTGAATATACTTCGTCCATTGCAGATCTTTTAAAAGAATCTTCCATTTTTCCATGTATATTATTAAATATACAAAAACTTGTTCCATTAACTGCATATCCACGTAGATGTCCAGTTTCTGGACAATCTGCACATAGATATTCAAAATTTGCTTTAGAAAGTGTGATTAGGTATACGGGAACTTTATGTCTACCTAAATTATCTATAATTTTTATCCTCGTTCTTGGATCCATGTCACTATTCATATAAAAGTATGGAGATGTTAATTAATAAGTATGTATATACCTATATGTATATAATAATATTGATAAAGAAAAAAATAACAATAAGATGTTAATCTTATTGTTTCACCTGGTTTTGTTATTAAATAAATAATTTATTTTTTCTTTTTGAATAAATTACATAGAAAACACTTCTTTTTTTTAACTGGTGCCTTCTTTGTTACTTTTTTTGCTGCCATAGTTTTACCTCCTTTAGATTTTAAGAATAAATGATTTAGTATTTTAATATATATAAAAGTATGGGATGTTTTTATTATTGATAAATTATTATAAGATTACCCATTTGTCTTTTTCTTTTTGTTCCCTATCTAAAACGCTACCTTGTTTGTTTATTCTTGGTCTTCCTGTCTCCGGATCTTTTCTTAATGTGATGTTTAAGGATTTTAGTAAATCTGATATTCCGATTTCAAAATTTTTGATTGTTGAGGATTTCCCTATGATTCCTGGTTCTCCGTCAAAATTTATTATTGAATCTGCGACGTATGAAATTAATAATAGATCGTGGTCTACAATGAATGCTGTTTTTTCTTTTTCGATCATTATTTCGTTAATTGCTTTAGCTGCTGAGATTCTTTCTTCTACGTCTAAGTATGCGGAAGGTTCGTCTAATAAATATATATCTGCGTCTTTTGCTAAGCATTTTGCTATTGAGAATCGTTGTAATTCTCCTCCTGATAGTTCTTCAATTTTTTTATTTTGTAAAACTCCTAAATTAAACATAGTTGCTAATTTTTTATTTATTTTTTCTTTGAACATTATGTCTCGTATTGATTCATCGGAATGGTCTTCTAAATATTGTGGTTTGTATGAAATATTTAGGTCAAGATTTAACTTTTGTTTTTTATTATTTATTTCTACATCTTCTAATCCTGTTAGGCATTTTACGAATGTTGTTTTCCCGGTTCCGTTTCGTCCTAATATTCCTATACAATGATTTTGATGGATTTCTCCCTTTTGTACTTCGAGTTTAAATCCTGTATCAAATGTTTTTGTAAATGTTGGCCATTTTGAAATTTGTATTCCGGACATTGCTGGATTTTTTGTAAAATTAAATGTTAGTGGTTTCTCTCTTATTCTCATATTCTCGTCTTTTAGAAATCCATCTAGGTACGAGTTTACTCCGTTTTTTGATGTTTTTATAGTTGAGACGACTCCGAATGCTCCTTGTGCTCCAAAGAAGATATTGATATAATCTGTTAAATAATCTAAAATTAATAAATCATGTTCTACTACAATTACTGTTTTTTCTTGACATAAACTTTTGATGTAGTTTGAAATGCTTAATCTTTGTTCTATATCTAAATATGCTAATGGTTCGTCGAAAAAGTATATGTCAGCATCTTTTATGGAAGCTGCTATTATTGCAACTCTTTGTAACTCTCCTCCTGATAGTTTATTCATTTTATTATCTAGAATTGGTGTTATTGATAATCTGTTAGCTAATTCCTGTATTTTTTTTTCTGACCCGAGCTGTTTTAGTAAATCTCTTACAATAATATCTTTTGATAGCATTGACAAGTTTTGTGGTTTGTAGGCTATTGTTTTGTTTTCTAATTCTTGAAAGTATGTTAACATTTCGGATCCCTTAAAGAATTTCTTGATATCTTCGTTTGTTGCATTTTTTCCTAAATTTGGTTTTTCTTGATTTGCTAATAATCTTATTGCTGTTGATTTTCCAATTCCATTTCGTCCAAGTAATCCGATTACGTTTTTCTGTTTTGGTGTTGGTAATCCGTATAATGCGAATCCATTTTGTCCGTATCTGTGTATTAGGTTTTTCTCGTTTATTGATGGTAGATTTATTATGTCGATTGCTCCAAGTGGACATCGTTTTTGACAGATTGCGCATCCGACACATGTGTGTTCGTCTATGTGTGCCTTTGTGTCTATTGTAATACAAGTGTCTATCTCTTTCTTTTCTATTGGACAGTATTTTTTACATTCGTTATTACATTGATCTGGTTTACATTTATTTTTATGTATTATTGCTAATTTTCCCATGTAGTTAAAAGATTTTGAGAGTATAAAAAGTTTGTTTATTTGTTGATAGATTGATGAAATATAATTTATCTTAAAGTTTGTGTTTTACTTTTCACAATGTGGGCAGACTTGAATATCTAATCCGATTTCTGTTCGTAGTTCGTTGATTTTGTTTGTTTTTTCCCATGGGAATGTGTTTTGTGTTGGTTGTTGTCCGAAATGTCCACCAAATGCTGTTGCTTGGTATATTGGTTGTTTTAATTTTAGTTCTTCTATAATTCCTTTTGGCGATAGGTCAAAGACTTTTTTTACTGCTTTGTTTATTTGTTCTTCTGGATATTTTTCTGTTCCGAAAAAATCTAATGTTATGTTTAGTGGTTGTGAGTATCCGATTGCGTAAGATAGTTGAATCTCACATTTGTCACATATTTTTGCTGCTACTAGGTTTTTTGCTACCCATCGTGCTGCGTATGCTGCGCTTCTGTCTACTTTACTTGGATCTTTTCCTGAGAATGCTCCTCCTCCGTGTCGTGCGTATCCTCCGTATGTATCTACTATTATTTTTCTTCCAGTTAATCCTGTGTCTCCATCTGGTCCACCGATCACAAATCTTCCTGTTGGATTTATTAGTATTCTTGTTTCTGGTGTTAGATAATCTTGGCAAATCGGATTAATTATATTTTGGATTATGAATTGCCTTAAGGTTTCTAATGAGACCGAATCTTTATGATTCGAGGATATTACGACTGTTTTTATTTTTGGTTTTTCATTTGAATATTCTATTGTGATTTGGCTTTTACAGTCTGGATATAAAAAAGAGTTTGGAGTTTCTTCTCGTATTTTTTTTGCTTTCTGTACTAACGCGTGAGATAAATCAATTGCTAGTGGCATGAAGTTTTTTGTTTCGTTTGTTGCGTATCCAAACATTAGGCCTTGATCTCCTGCTCCTTGTTCAGTGAATAATCCTTCGTCTTCACTTACTCCTTGAGAGATGTCGTGTGATTGACTGTGTATCTTAATTTCTATTTTTGCATTTTGATAATCAAAATTTAGTTCTGGATGTGTATATCCAATTTGTCTTATTGTATTTCTTGCTACTAATTCATAATCAACTTTTGCGTGTGTTGTTATTTCTCCTGCTATTATGACTAACTGTGTTGTAACTAATGTTTCTACTGCTACTCTACTTTGTGAATCTTGTTCTAGACATGCGTCTAATATGGCGTCACTAATTTGGTCACAAACTTTATCAGGATGCCCAATTCCAACAGATTCAGATGTGAAGAGGTAATGTCTCATAATTATTTGAAACAAAAAGATCTTTATAATATCTATTGACTAAGATATTCCTATCGGAATATTTATATATTGTTTTTATTTGTTTTTATTATGTATCCAGAGATAACTAGTATTCAAGTTAAGAGAAAAAAATTTGGTTTGACTCAAAAAGAATTAGCTGATGCGGTGAAGGTTTCACAATCTCTAATTACTAAGTTGGAATCTGGGAAACTGGAGCCGTCTTATTCTATTGCATGTAGAATTTTTAGATTTTTAGACGAATATTATAATATTAAAGAGAAGATTTGTAAAGATGTTATGACAAGACATGTTATTTTTGTTGAATGTAATAAAGAGGTTGGAGCTGCGATTAAATTAATGAAAAGTAAAGGGATTTCTCAGATTCCGGTAAAAGATGGGAATGAATTTGTTGGTGTTATTAGTGAATCAATATTGTATTCTTTACTTGAAAGTGGAAAAGGTAGGGATAATTTATTTTCGATGAAATGTTGTGATGTTATGGAGTCTGCGTTTCCTATTTTAGATGAATTGACTCCTGTATCGTCAGTTTTACCTTTGTTAAAGTTTTATAATGCTCTTTTGTTGAGAAATGAGAGTAATAAAAAAGTTGTTGGTATTTTAACAAAATCTAATTTATTTTGAAGTTTGTATTTTACTTCCACATTCAGGGCAAAACTTTTCTCCGCCTTCTAGAGCCCAATTACATTTTTCGCATCTTTTTTCTTCTTTTTTTGTTTCTACTATTGCTTCATAACCATCTCTTCCAGAAAGAATCTTACCCATGATAGATTTTATCTTTTGGTGGTCATCGCCTCCATTTTGAAATTTTCGTAAGTCAAATCCTTCCATATCATTTTGTAGAATGGAATAATTTTTAAAGTTTACTGTTTTGAGTGTGTTATGGTTAAGTTGAAATGTGAAATTTGTAGTGATGAGATTGAAAAAGGGTTTATGGATAAGATAGTTGGAACTGTAATTAGAGTTAAGGATGGTGATAAGAGTAAAATTGTTTATGTTTGTCCATTTTGTCAGAAAAAGTATGGTGATGAAGTAAAAAATCAGGTTTGATTTTTAATGTGGTAAGGTTTTTAATTGTTTTATGTTTGGATAATGTATTGCCTTTGTAGCTCAGTTGATAGAGCGCTTGCCTCGTAACTCAGTGATGAGTGTGAAAGCAAGAGGTCGCGAGTTTGACTCTCGTCAAAGGCTTTAAGCTATCTTTTTTGAAAAAAAGATCCTTGGAGAGAAAAAATAATTAATTGAATGTTATTGTATGAAATTGTAGACAAATTTTAACTTGCCTCAATCTGCAGAACTTCATTCTTTGCGTTAGAGATTGCGAGTTTGACTCTCGGTTGGGACGTTCCAAAAAAGTTTAATATTCTTAACCGGTCTATATAAGACCTTGACACATGGATAAACCATGGACATACACAATAGAAGAAGACAATTGGAAAGGCTAATTGAAAGAATCACGAATGAAGAAGACTTTTCAGATGAAAATCGCAAGGTTGCTTTAGGACTTAAAAATGACCTTCTTTCTCAAAATATTGGACTTGCAAAAGTTGGTAGATATTTACAAGATGTAATTTGGTTAAACCGTAATTTTAAGAAAAATTTCAAGGATGCAACTGTCGAGGATATAAAAGAACTAGTTGCCAACTTAAACCAATCCGAATATGCTGAAGGAACAAAAAAGGGAATTAAGGTAATGCTAAGGAAACTTTACAAATATATTAGAAATGTCCCAGGAAAGAACAAATATCCTCCTGAAGTTGACTGGTATACTTTAACAATTTCTAAATGTAAATCAAAATTACCAGAAGAACTTCTGACCGAAGATGAAATGAATAATATAATTCTTGCGGGTAAATGTGAAAGAGATAGGGCCCTGCTTGCAACACTTTGTGAATCTGGTGCAAGAGTTGGTGAAATTGGAAGTATGAAAATAACTTCCGTTTCCTTTGAAAAAATTGGAGCCAAATTAACAATCCATGGCAAAACTGGTGCTAGAAAAATATTGGTTATTGGATGTTCAACTTATCTTAATACTTGGATAAACCACCATCCATTTAGAAGTAATTCCCAATATCCACTATGGTGTAAAACTGATGGAAATTTTTTAACTTATGAAAGAATAAATCATATTCTAAAACAAGCAGTAAAAAAAGCCGGAATTACTAAAAGAGTCCACCCCCACCTACTAAGACATTCAAGAGCAACAATTATGGCGAATAAAATGACCGATGCACAAATGAAACATTATTTTGGATGGACACAAGGAAGTAATATGGCGAGTATTTATATTCACATGAGCGGAAAAGATACAGATGAAGCAATTATGAATGCCTATGGAATAGAAATGGATAAAGAAAAAACAATTCCTCAACTTCATTCAATTACATGCTTAAGGTGTGGCAAGGAGAACTCTCCCACGGACAAATATTGTAATTGTGGGTTTGTATTAGACAAAGAAGAAGGAGAAAAAATAATTCTTGAAGAATCCAATAGGAACAAGGCAGACCAAATTATGAATAAGCTAATGGAAGACCCAGAAATTTTGAGCTTGATTAAGACGAAAATGCTTGTTGCTTCTTGAAATTATCAACGATGTTGTCTATATCTTCTTGAGTAAATCCAATTTCCTCAATTAATTTTTTTGACATTAGTTCTTTTTTATCAAAATCTTTTTCTATAAAATAATTAAAACCTTCTGGGTAAATAGCCCTTTCTAATATTTCTCTTTCTTTTAAGGTTGGCATGTAACAGGGTATAGCCCTCATTTTGTCCCTAATTTTTTCTAAGTTATGTTTTTCAGATTTCTCTTCGATATCATCAAAATTCTTTCTTATAAAATTTGATCTTTTTTCTTTTTCTTTTTGATTTTTAACCTTCCTTCTTTTTTCTTTTTTGATCTCATGGGATTTTTCATTTTGTTGTTTTCTTCTGCACTCTCTACACTGTTTTGCATCACTTCTCACAGTGTTCATAGGCTTTTTACACTTGGGACATTTTCTTGGTTGGGCAGTCATTCTTTCTCAATTTAACTAGAATATATAAAATTATCGTTCGGACATTTTTTGACCAAACCCTGCTTAAAAGGAATATTTTTTTTAGGTTAGCATGGAAAAAGAAACGCAAGAAAAAAAATGGTTTGAAAAAATCATTGAACTCGAGGAAGGTTCACAGGAGGACCAAGATGAGTGAGAAAATGATCATCAATAAAGAATCTTCAAAACGAGGTTTGTATTTCAAGCTTTTAATAAAACTTTTCAATTTTTGGAACACAAAACCAAGTCTTTCAAAAAAGGATTATTTGGAACTAAAAGAAGTTAATCTAATCACATCTAGGCTTTTTTGTATTAACAAGAAGGAAACTTTTGAAATTTTAAAAATATTACAGGAATTTGGTTTTCTTTCTTTCAAAAAATATGGAAAAATAATTCTGAATTACGAGGTAGCTGAAAATGGAAATTAAAAAGAAAGATTCAAAAATATTTTTTGATTTTTTAAAATATCAAGATCAACTTTTATTTTTTCAAGTATACAAGCCAACTATTAAAGGCGCAAGGCAAAGGGGAGCTTTAAACGGAAGCGGAAGTTACCATCAGAATTTTGAAAGTTTGGAAAAAGAATTGAACAAATATAATGGGAAAGGACTTTTGTGTCTTGGACTTCAACCAAGAAAAAAAGAAACTTCAAAAATTGATGGCATTGATGTATTACAAATTATTGTTTTGGATATTGATGTTAGGGCAAAACGTAAAGTTGATTACGTTAGCACTACAGAAGATCACGAGCATTCAATAAAAAAAGCGTATGAAACAAAAGACCTATTGAAAGATAAATTTAATCTAGACACGGGCCTTATAATTAACAGTGGGAATGGCGCTCAAGTTTTGGTAAAAATTGAAGTTTCAACTGAATCAGTAAATTCGATTGATGAATGGCACTTGTCAGAGGATTACAAAAGATTAGTAAAAATTGAAAAACATATATCTAACGAAATAAGCGATAAGGTAGTAGAAGTTGATTCCATAACAAAGGACCTTGCAAGAAGGCTGAAAATACCTGGAACAATAAACAAAAAAGATACTCACCAAGCAGAAGACCGATATTCAAGAATATTGTTTCAATCAAAAGAAAACTTTGTAAAATCAAATACAATGAATTTCTTAAAAATTGAGGTATCTCGAAAAAATTTGAAAAACAAAGAAGCTGAGAGTAAAGACAATACCAGAAGTGCAAAGGAATTCGCGATTCTAATAAATTTAATTAAAAACGGAATCTCGGAAGAAAAAATCTTGAGAATTATGGATACTACTTGTGAAAAATGGAAAGAATCGCCAGAATCTTATAGAAAACACCAATATAAAAATGCCTTTGAGATAGTAAAAAGTAAGGATGTGAGATTGCCCGACTCTGGATATCCATTTATTCTTTTTGCAAAACAACTATCCCTATTGACTCAAAAACATAATGGAATTTATTATCGTCCTCAGGCAAACTCATTTGTCGAAATAACAATAATCAGAGATAAACTCAATCAACAAAAAAATATAAAATTTAATCAGGTGAGCCCAGCTAGACTCATTAATATTTTAGAGAAAGATATTCATTTTTACTCACCAGGTAGAATTGGCGATAAAATAAGAAGAAGTCCTTCTGAACAAAACATGAAAATATTGTTCGAAAATGACAATTTTAGAAACTCATTAAACCAAATAGACAGAATATTAAGTTGGGGAATGCCATTTCTTTCTGATGGAAAACTATTATTACCAAAAAAATGTTATGATGAGTCCCTAAATTCTTATCTTTTACCGAATGGTCCCAACATCAAAAGAATTGATTTAGAAGAAAGCAAAAAAATTATCTATGAAATATTCAAGGAGTTTTGTTTTAAAGAAGAGCAAGATAGAGTAATGGCAATTTCTGCCTTGATAACTCCAGCATGCAGAGGATT
The DNA here is from genome assembly GCA_964516745.1 of Candidatus Woesearchaeota archaeon. Lineage (GTDB taxonomy): Archaea > Nanobdellota > Nanobdellia > Pacearchaeales > GW2011-AR1 > JAGVXH01. The sequence continues at coordinate 82,913 of CAZEYD010000001.1, read as the reverse complement.
ATACGAAAGGATAACTGCAAGGACACCGTTGTTTTTTTATTTGGCCAATAGAGAAAGATGTGGCAAAGACTATTGCGCTGGGATAACTGGAATTTTATACGAAGGAATCTCTTTAGATGATCCACCAATTAGCACTTCTGATAGATTTTCTAATTCAAGTGAAGAATTGCGAAAAAAAATAACCTCTGGGATAAGGGAAGGAAGAAGAAGATTTCACTTTGCAAATAATAAGGGCCACCTTGACAATGCTATGCTTGAACAATTTATTACTTCTGAGCATTGGAAAGATAGACTACTTGGCAAGAACAAAGAAATACAATTAAATAATGAAACTGATGTCTCTTTATCTGCAAACATCGGAATTACATATACGCCAGATATTGCCAAAAGGAGCAGATTCATAAATCTGTTTTTTGGATTAGAAAATATAAATTCAAGAAAATTTGAAAAACCAGACTTACATGGGTGGATTTTAGAGAATAGGGGTGAGATTTTATCCGCAATATACACCCTAATTTTAACATGGTATGAGGCGGGCATGCCAGAAGGTAAAACTCTTTTTTCAAGTTTTCCTGAATGGGCAAAAATCGTTGGGGGAATAATGAGTTATCACGGACTTGGTGACCCTTGCCTAGAAGAAAACACGGATTTTCTTTATGGTGACGTAGAAACAGGTGATTTTAAAAAATTATGGGAACTTATGTATGAGTTTCAGGAAGAAAGACCTTTTTTGGTTAAAGAAATGATGGATAAAATAGATAATTGGAAAATGGAAGGAATTGATATTTTTGGGGAATATGACTTAAATAATAAATCAGGAAGAACAAGTTTTGGTAAAAAAATTCAAAAATACATTAACCGAGAATTTGGAGGGATAACTTTTTTGATACATTCAAAAAGCGATAGAACAAACACCCAAACATATGTTTTGAAAAAATTGTAAATAGTGTGTAAAATAAACTTTTTGATAGGTTGAGAACTTTTTATAACTAATTTTATTATCATAACCAAATTTTTTCAACTATTAGAAAGTGTAAAACGTTGACAAAGTATTTTTTCTAATGTAATCGCATCACTAGAATAGCACTCAACGAAAAGCAGAACAAAGGAAGAACTAGGTTATAACCCCACAACAATTAAATGCAGTAAAAGCCTAATTATAATAGATGAAAAACAATTTTAAAAATTGGAACAAAGACAGGCACCGAGAAATTTCTTCTAAAGGAGGAAAAATTAAGTCTGAGAATAAATCAAATGCAGCGAAAATAAGATTTAGAAAAAGAGTTGTGGATCATGTGCATGGTGTAAAAAATGATAAAATGATTGAGGGAATAATTGAAATAATAAAGTATTATAGGCAAGACAAGAAAGACTGGGTTATTAGATGCTAACTCCCAAACCCCTAAATAGTTCTATTTCTTTAACAAATTATGGTGATTAAAGCTGTTCTTTTTGACTTAGACAATACTCTCATTGATTTTATGAGAATGAAGCAAAAGAGTTGTGAGGCTGCAATTGGTGCGATGATTAAAGCTGGGTTGAAGGCTGATGGGAAAAAGGCGTTGAAAGAGTTATTTATTTTATATGATGAATATGGAATTGAGCATAAAAATATTTTTGAGAAATTATTGAAGAAAATTAATGGTAATGTTGATAATAGGATTGTTGCGCATGGAATTGTTGCGTATAGGGAGCTTAGGGCTTCTTATCTTTCTGCTTACCCTGGCACGAGGGATGTTTTGAAGAAATTAAAGAAGAAGTATAAGTTGGCAATTGTTAGTGATGCTCCTAGGAGAAATGCTTGGTTTAGGCTTGTGACTCTTAGGATTGACAAGTTTTTTGATGTAGTCGTTACTTCTGGGGATGTTAGAAAGCAGAAGAATAATGTTGCTCCGTTTAATTCTGCTCTTAGAAAGCTTGGGGTTAAGCCAGGGGAGGCTTTGATGGTGGGGGATAGAATTGAAAGGGATGTTAAGACTGCTAAGAAGATGGGAATTAAGACTTGTTATGCGGCTTATGGTAGAGTTGGGAAGAGAATCAAGAGTGGGGCAGATTTTGAGATTGATAGTATCGAAGGGTTGTTGGAGGTTTTGAAATAAATGATAATTGACACAAGTTTTAATTTTTACTCTGAAACAGGGGATCGTGATCCCGACAAATATAGTCCAACATTAAAAAAATATCATAAAATATTATGGAACAAGCCTTTGCCAAATGGTAAAGTTTTTGATTTATGTGATGATAAAAATGGCGCTTATTTATATCATAAATCTGAACTAGGAGAATTCTTTTTGGGCAGCGATGCCATAACGCATTCATATAAAAACCAAGTGCGAAAACATTGGCTTACAAAACAAATCCCAAATGAAGTGGAAGAATTTCTTGATTCTAATTCCAGAATTGGGTCCTATATCGTTTTTCCAAATAAAAAAATTGATGGTAATACAATCAATCAAGATCGTGGAATTAACGGAAAAATTGATGACAGATTCGACTTAACACTAGAGTGTATCCGCCTCTTTTATTTAGGGAAGAAAAGTCCACTTTATAATACTTTATCGAGGTATAAAAATTTCTTTGATTTGTTTGATAATTTTAGGGGTTATATTCACTTCTTTTTATTGGAAGACTTAATTGACGAAAAGGGCAATATTAAATTTTATTTACCATTTGATGATTTCAAAACTAACCCAGGATTTTCTGATATTAATGAGTATTTATTGTATAAAAAAAGAGTTACTAATTTTGTTAAGTTAAGAAGTAAAAGGATAGAAAATTATGCCAAAACTGTAAAGCGATACAATACCTAGAATCCATGTTCTTAAGTTAAATAAAGCACAAAAAATTCTTGGATAAATTTTATAAACCAGTATTACATAAGTATTACATGGTAGAACTAGCAAATATCCAAAAGCCAGAACCCAAAGATGTTATTCTTACTGTCCGAACCACAAAAGAAAATAAAAAATGGATGGATAAAAACAATATTAGTCCGAGTTTATTTTTTGATGAGGCTATTATAGATTTAAAGAGGAAGATGAAAAAGAATGTTAATAGAGAAGAATGTGTTGTTTGTGGGAAACCGAGCCAGAAGATAACACTGGGTCCAGTATTAGATACTACTTCTTTTTGCTGTAAAAGATGTTTTCGAGCATATACCGAACAAAATCCCCAAGCAAAATTTTTAGAGGTTAAAGGATCTCGGGTTTATGTAAAATAAACCAAACATTAAAATTAAAAACTAAGTTTTACATGTTATCTCATGACTAAGGGAAAATCAATAAACATTTATTTGCCTGACGGAAATCCAAAGGGTGTGAAGAAAATTAATATAACAACTTTCCCACTAAAGGCAATAGTGGTTCCGAAAAATCTTATTAATGAAGCTAATGGTTCAGATGAGTTACTTGATCGTACTGGTATCTACTTTTTATTTAGTGAAAAAGAGGAAAATTCCTTGATTAAAACTTACATAGGGGAAGGAAATCTTGTAAGTAGATTAAAAAACCATTATAAGAATAAGGAAGATTGGAATTTTGCAGTTTGTTTTTATGGAGATTCTGAAGATGGTCTGAACAAGGTTCAGGTTGGATATTTGGAAGCTTACTCAATACTTGAAGCTACTAAACTAGGACAAACAAAATTACAAAATAAAAAAGAACAAGTTATTCAGCCTGCGCCAGACTATGAGGAAGAATTTATATTACAATTTTTAGATGAAATAAAATTTATCTTAGACTTGTTAGGCTATCCAATTCTTAGTCCTGCTAAAAAAGCTGAGACAGAAGAGGAAATATTTTTCTGTAAAAGTAAACTTGCTGATGCTAAAGGAAATCTAACCGAGGATGGATTTTTAGTATATGAAGGTTCTAGAATAAACAAGGAAAACACGGCTAGTCTTGGTGCATGGGTCTTAAATATAAAAAACAAGTTAATTTCTGAAGGAACATTAAAGGATGATGGAGATTCTATGATTTTTACCAAAGATTTTGTTTTTAACTCTCCGTCTGCTGCTGCTGCAGTAGTTGTTGGAAGGCCTGCTAATGGGTGGACAGGATGGAGAAATAAAGAAGGTAAGACTCTTGACGAGCTAAAAAGACAAGAAGATAATTAGCCCATGGCAAGTAAACTACTAACCAAATCAAATTATCTTCTCGGATTACAGTGTCCAAAACTACTATGGATAACTAAAAATCAAAAAGAACGAATTCCAGAACCAGATATCTCGGCAAAACACAATTTTGAAATGGGAACTTTGATCGGTGAACTCGCAACAAAGGTTTTTACAGACGGAATTGATTTATCTGAACTAGATTTTAAGGAAAATATTGATAAAACGACTGAATCTTTGAAAGAAAGAAAGCCAATATTTGAATGTGGTTTTTTAGTTGACAATTTGTTTTCTAGGGGAGATATTCTTGTGCCAGTTGAAGAAGACAAATGGGATATAGTTGAAGTTAAGTCTGCGACTAAAATAAAAGATGTTAATATTCACGATGTTAGTTTTCAAAAATATGTTTATGAGAAATCTGGGATAAAAATTAGAAAATGTTATCTTATGCACATTAATAACCAATATATAAAAAATGGCGAAATTGACCCGAATGAATTATTCCATCAAGAAGACATTACTGAAAAAGTTGAAGAATTTAACTCAGGAATTGAAGAAAGAATCGAAAATATGTTTAAAATCATTAAATCTAAAGAGGAACCAAAAATTTCTATTGGAGTTTATTGCTCTGATCCTTACGATTGTCCTTTAAAATCAGAATGTTGGAAAGATATTCCGAAAGAAAGTATTTTTAATCTTTATAGGATGTTGTCAAAGAAGAAGTTTGAATTATATGATTCTGGGATTACTAAGTTGAATGATGTTCCTGAAAATGTTAAGTTGAACGAAAAACAACAAATTCAAAGAAGATTAGCTTTTGACGGTGGAATCCACAAGGATGAAAGGGAAATTAAGAATTTCTTAGATAATTTACAATATCCAATTTATTATTTGGATTTTGAAACAATTAACCCTGCGATTCCAAAGTTTGATGGAATGAAACCATATCAAAGAATACCTTTTCAATATTCATTACATGTTCAAGAAGAAAAAGACGGAAAATTGAAACATATTTCTTATCTTGCTGAGGGTATAGAAGACACAAAAAGGGAGTTTTTAAGCTCTCTAAGAGAGAATTTAGGAGACAAAGGAGATATTCTTGTATATAACCAAGGTTTTGAAAAAGGGGTCTTAAATGAGTCTGTAATTTTGTTGCCAGAATTTAGGGAGTGGTATGATGAAAATATTTTGCCTAGAATCAAAGATTTATGGGATGTATTTCGTAATTTTTATTATTATGATCCAAAACAAAACGGGTCAGCATCAATAAAATACGTTCTTCCAATATTAAGTGAATTGAGTTATTCTGATTTGGACATAAAAAATGGGATTCTTGCAAGTTTGGAGTATGAAAGAGTTACTTTTGGAGATGTTTCTGAAGAAGATAAAAAGAAAGTTCGTGAAGACTTGGAGAAATATTGTAAGTTGGATACTCTTGCTGAAGTTGAAATTGTGAAATCTTTAAGAGAGGTCGTTAAATGATGTTCAGAGAATCTGAATATGTAAGTTTTGAAAAATTTATGCAGAAAATTAATCAATATGCAAAGGTTTCTATTGAAAATAAGAAAATTGCAGATAAATGGTATGCAATTGCACAAAACGATATTGAAATATCTGAAATTCTTCTTGAAAAGGAATACTACGCAGGAGGAATCTATCACATTGAACAAGCCTTTGAAAAAATAACGAAAGGATTTTACATAGATTCTGGAAGGATGTCTCCCGAAGAAGCAAGGGGGCATGAATTTATTATTAATAGATTAAAGAAAGAAGTCACAAAAATAGATGATATAAATGAATTGTTTGAACTAGTCAATTCATTAAATAATAAAGAATTTTCAACTAATGGATTTGAGGAAAAATTAGAAATTATAAAAAAGAACGAAGATGAGCTAAGAAACATGAAAGATCATGAAATTTTAGGATTAATCGAATTTATTGAGGGATTAGAAAAAAAATTAAAAACTGAGGACTCAATTAAAAAAATAGACAAAAAAATTAGAAAAAGAAAATCTATGAATTTCTTAAAACAAGTTTTAAATCGATTAACAAAGTTTAGAATAAGAAATTCACAAATAAAAGAAGCAATTGATAAAAAAAATATCAACCAATATATAGACAATATGTTTCTTGGCATGAAATTACATCTAATAAGTTTGATAACTTTCCCCCACTGGAATACCCCAAGATATCCAGATTGTAAACCTCATACAGACATGAATTTCTTTGATTATGATGGGAATATGGGGATAGTCAAATCAAGTGATAAGGTAATTGAAATTTTTAAAAATATAATGAAAACAACTCAGGTTGATGAGAAAGGGAGGAATCGTTAAATAGTGCAGTAAACTTAAGACAACGGACTGATTAACAAACAAAAAATGAAATTAATAGAATTTATGAGCAAGCATGGCAAGAAGATGGGATACTTGGAGACTTTATTTTTAAAAACCATTTATTACAGAGATCTTGGAGACAAGGGATTGGACTTTATTTTACCTGAAGTTAATATTTCAAGAAATGATGGTTCAGATAAACTTTGGAGAATAGATTTTGTGATAAAAACAAAGTTTGCTAAATATGCTATAGAATGTAACGGGTTTAATTATCATGCTCCTGGGAGAGTTGACAGGGATAGATATAATGAATTACTCAGAAAGTCTAATGAAATTAGGAGACAGGGTTATATTTACATTGAACTTTCAAGAGACCAAATTGTTGAGACTCCAGAAGAAGCAATTTACCAATTAAGGAGGGATTTTATTGCAGATGAGCAACTTTACGGTATATTCTTAAGAAGAAATAAGGGAAGCGTTCAGCCCTCAGAAGTTCAAGAAACAGTTTTAGAGAAGCTAGATTTAACCAGGGAAGATGGAAAAGATAAGGGACTGGTTGTTTTAGCAACTGGACTGGGGAAAACCTTTCTGAGTATTTTTGATTCACTGCAAATGAAATCTAAGAAAATATGTTTTATCGTTCACGACTTTACAATATTAAGAAAAACTAGAAACTCTTTTGAACAATTAATGCCTGGGAGAGTTACGGAGATGGGGTTTCTTGGACAAGGCAACCTGGATAAAGATAAAAATATTCTTTTTTCGACAATTCAAACACTAACTCAGGACAAACATCTCAAATCTTTTAAAAAAGACCACTTTGACTATATGATATTTGATGAGACGCACCACGTTGCAGCGCCTACTTATAAAAAAGTATTTAATTATTTTAATCCCAAATTTTTTCTTGGATTAACAGCAACACCAGATAGAACAGACCAGCAAGATATTCTTAATTTTTATGATGATAATCTAGTTTTTCAAATGGACCAAGAAGAAGCGGTAAAAAAGGGTTTTTTAACAAATATTAATTATCTTGGATTTTTGGATAATGTTGATTATACAAATATATTTTTCAATGGTTTTCGTTATGATGCAAACGATTTGAATAAGGCATTAATGATAGAGGAAAGAGATAAGGCAATTATTGATAAATACCAGGAGCTTGCTAGTGATAAAAAAACTATAGGATTTTGTAGTTCAATTGAGCATGCTAATTGGTGCGCAAAAGTATTCAATGAAGCAGGCATAAAGGCAGTAGCAATCCATTCTAAATTAGATAATCCAGATCTTGAAATTAATGAAAGAGATAGGGATAAATTAGTTGATGAGTTTGCAAATGGGAAATACAAGGTAGCATTTACTGTAAATATGTTTAATGAGGGTGTAGATTTCCCAGATGTCGAATGCTTACTCCTACTAAGACCAACTGAATCTGTAAATATATTAACCCAGCAGATAGGAAGGGGACTAAGGATTTCTCCAGGAAAAAGAGGGGTGTTAATCTTAGATTTTATTGGAAACTACCAAACGGCTCATAAAATTTTACCAGCGTTGGGAATAGGGGGGGTAGGGGATCTAACTTATGACAAAGAAAAAGATATTTATTATTTTGATAATGATGGGAGAAGAGTTATATTTGAAGGTGAAGTTGTAAAAATATTTAGAATTATGACTAGTAGGGCTACAAAGAGAGTTAGGACAGAGGTGCTTGACGAAGAATGGAAAAATTATGGGGATTTTGTTGAAGAGAACACGAAAGAAGGAGTTAAGTTAATATGGAAACTTGGAAATAAAACTGGGAATATGGAAGTTCAAATATGGGGTTTGAATCTTATTAAAGATAAATTAAAAACAGGTTCTTTTGAAGAATTATCCAAGATACTTAGAGAAGAATCTAAGAAAGAATTTCCCTCTAAAACTCTTGAGGGAGTTAGGGCTTTATTCCTAAGTAAATTATTTGGATTCCTTAAAAATGACAAGCCCATGGAATTAAGTGATGCATTTAAATCAATTAATGATAAAAATATTGAAGAAGTTTTAACAAATCAACTTGAAAAGTTTTATTTCTGGAATAATATATTTAGTTTAACTAACCGTCATGTAGAAGCAAGTAAAAGGCAACCAATAAATGTTTACTTTAATTTATATCCATTATTTTTTGTGTATGAAGTTCTAACCTTGTTGAAAGATAAATATGGATATGAAAATCCCTCACTATCTAAATTTGAGATAAATAACTTTTTAATCTTAGCTAAAAAACATAATGAGATAAATGAAGTTGTTGAGAAGATTGTATTATATAGGGAGGATGAAGAAAAACTTGAGATTGAAAAACTCCTTAATCAAAAAAATAAGGCCGATAAGAGATTCTTTAATGTGTTAATATATAATAAATATTTTAGTTGGAGTAAAGATAAGATTATTCTAAAGGAAGAGTATTATAAAGAGCTATCAGAAAAAGTGGAAAAATTTAATAAACTTATAAAAAGTGGAAATTTAATTACTTATACAGATGATGATGATTCGGGTTATAAAAAAATGCTCTATTCTTCTAAAAGCTTATTGAAATTTCATGAAGATTAACCAAGAATCCTTTCTTTAGACATTTTAAAATATTTATCAGATAGCTCTATTCCTATAAATTTTCTATTCATTTCAGAAGCTACTTTACCAGTGGTCCCACTTCCCATAAATGGATCAAGTACAACATCATTTTCATTTGATAATAATTTTATAAAATGTTTTATCAAAATTTCAGGTTTTTGTGTTGGGTGTCCACCATGGCGCTTTTCAGAACCTGGAGTTAACCCAGATTCAAAAAAATCATGCTCTAGTTTTTTTTCATTGTTAAATACGCCCGTCTTCTTTTTGTAAGTAAAATAAATCCACCCTTCTGTAGAATTAACAAAGTGTAGATTCATATTTCGCGGAATAGGATTTTTTTTATGCCATATTCCTGTAGTTTTATAGTAAAACCCATGTTTCTCTGCTAATTTAATTATTGATTCAACCTTCATAAGAGACATAAAAATAATCATTGAACCTCCATTCATTATGACTCTTGCAGAGTTCTCTAAAAACTGATCCATTTTTTTAGCCCAGTCTTCATAAGTTAGATGGTCCCAGTCTGTAGCTGAAAAATGATTTTCTCTAAGTTTTCCCATATTTGTTCCTCTATTATTCATAAATTTTCCTAGGTTGTAAGGCGGGTCTGTTAAAATTAAATTCACTGAATTATCATCAATTTCTTTTATTATTTCCAACGAATCTCCATTAGAAATATAACAATCTTTCTTTAAATTAATGAATGAATTATACTTCATCCAACATCCTCCTAATTTCTTTTGCAAGTGCCCTTGAAACATCTACTGCAACGGCATTACCTACCTGCTTATATTGTGATGAACGACCTCCGAGAAAAACAAAGTCATCAGGAAACCCCTGTATTCTTGCGCCCTCTCTAACTGTAATTGCTCTATTTTCTGTCGGATGCGTAACATATCCTCCTGGAGGTGTATCAAATCTTGTTGTTAATGTTCTTGAAGGCATATCTGGGTGCAATCTTCCATAGGCCCCACTATGCTTTGATCCTGTTTGAAGTTCTTTGGGTAACGATTTCCAGTTTTCACCTTGTTTAATAATCTTAACTCTTTCAAGGACAACTCCGCTCAATTTTTTTGGTTCGTGATTTTCTTTTGGTAGCTCTTTAAATGCGTCTTTAATAGTAGCCCAATTTTCTGAGGTATTTGTTTTTTTTGGGAATATATTTTTTTTACCCAGAAGATTACCTATGAATATTGCTCTTTCTCTAAGTTGCGGAGCACCATAATCTGCCGCATTTAATATTTTACAATCTACTTCATAGCCCAGCTCCTCTAGGCCCCTAATAATTTCTTCCCTTATTTTTCCATCATGACTTGATAATATTGCTTTAACATTTTCAATTATGACAACTTTTGGTTTTAAAATACTTGCAACTCTTATAAATTCTCTAAATAGGTAATGTCTTGGGTCATTTAGATTTGCATCCTTTTTGGTAGTTCTATATCCTACCATCGAAAAAGACTGGCAAGGAACACCCCCAACTAATACATCAACTTTTTTGTCATTTAGTTTTTTATTCAATAATTTTTCATCAATCTCCTTAACATCACCTAAATGAAAAGGTGTTTCTGGATGGTTATGAAGAAATGTCTTTGCCGCATTTTCATCTACATCGTTACCAAAAATTAAGTCAAATCCATTTTCTTTAAATCCCAGGGATAATCCCCCTACACCAGAGAATAAATCTGCTACATTATAATTGTTAATGGCCATTTATTCTTTTAATGAAGACTCGATAAATCTCTCTATCTGTCTTGACAGTGCAAGACCCTCCTTTTTACAATATTCAGCATAATCTTCATATAATTTAGAATTAAGATATAAAGTTACATTTTTTTTATTATTTTCTTCCATTAAAACCTCCAAATGAATACAAATGAATACAAATGTTGATATTTAAATCTTTTCTATAATAATTTTTCAAATTCTGACTAAAGACTAAATTTATAAACGTAATATTAGTATTAATATTAATATTAAAAAGTGTCAAGATCTTATATAGGCTAGTTAAGAACATTGAACTTTTTTGAAATATCCGGTTGGGACGTTATATTAATTATAAAGTGACAATACCAAGAATATTTATAAAGTCTTTATAATATTTCTAATAATGAGTGAAAAAAATTTGGATAAAGATAGGTTCGGGGATTATTCTAAAATGGTTAATGTTGCGTATACTGTTAGAAATATGTCTAATAAACGTGAAATGAAAAAATATCTTGATGAATATGTTGGATATATTGAAGAGAATGAAGATCCAGTGTATGGTGAGAATGCTAGAGCTACTGCTTGTAGTCGTATCTTAGATTTTGCCCATGAGAATGGAGCAAAACTTGGTAGTTGGAATGAAGTTCTACCAAAGATAAATTATACTGAATGGTCTATACCTGATGCAGTTAGATATTTGAGAAAATCATATAAAATACAAAATTTTTATTATGCATTAACCGAGCGTATTGAACATAATGGAAAAACAGAAAAAAGAAGAGCTAATGCTTCTGAAATAGCTGCTAAAGATATTATGAAAATTGTTAATGCTTATCGTACAAATAGAATGGGTGGTCCTTATAATGGTAAAAAGATGGGTCGATGGGATAGGTTCATTTTTAAGTTGGGTTATGATTTGAAGAATTAAAATTATTTTCTTTTATATATTTGAGTTTATGTAGTAAATAAGATTTTTTTCGTACTTCATTCTGAAATTTAGTAAAACCATATAAATTCAAGTAAAGATACTCAAACTCTCGTTATGGTGGTTCTAAAAAATGTGGGAGAGAGGATTCGAACCCCCGTAGGCATAAGCCACTGGATCTTAAGTCCAGCCCGTTTGGCCACTCCGGCACTCCCACATATAACCAACAAGAAAGAAGTGGCTTATAAATTTTTGGATGTAATGAGTTTTTTAACCAAAGAAGTTAAAAATGTTTAATTGTTATTTCTTTTATGGTGTTTAAGAGTTTGCAGGAAAAAATTGATTATATTAAATCTGGTAAGTTTAGTGCTGTTGAGAATGTAATGGATTTTGGGAAGAAGATTGAGGATAAAAATACTGATTTGAATATCTTTTTGAGTTTGAATAATGAGGCTATTGAACTTGCTAAGGAAATTGATGCTAGGATTAAGAAGGGTGGTGATGTTGGGAAGTTGGCTGGTTTGTGTTTTGCCGTGAAGAGTTGTATTTCTGTTAAGGGAATGGAAACTAATTGTGCGAGTAAGGTTTTGGAAGGGTATGTTTCGCCGTTTAATGCTAGTGTGATAAATAAGTTGTTGGCTGAGGATGCTATTGTTATTGGAATGGCGAATATGGATGAGTTTGCTTGTGGTTGGAGTGGTGAGACTTCGGCGTTTGGTCCTACGAAGAATCCTAGAAATTTTGAGTTGGTTGCTGGTGGTTCGTCTTCTGGTTCTACTGCTGCTGTTGCTGCTGGGATGTGTGATTTTTCTTTGGGTAGTGATACTGGTGGGTCTATTCGTGTCCCTGCTAGTCATTGTGGCGTTGTTGGTTTGAAACCGTCTTATGGTGTTGTTAGTCGTTATGGTTTGATTGATATGTGTATGAGTTTTGATTGTATTGGTCCTTTAGCTAATAGTGTTGAGGATGTTGAATTAATCTTTGATGTTATTAAGGGACAAGATAATTTTGATAATACTACTAGTGATGAAGTTTTTGATGGTGGTGAGAATAAAATTCTTGGCTTGGTTGATGTCGAAGGTTTTTGTAATTCTGAAATTGCTGACATGATTAATACTAAGGCAGAAAAGTTTGCTAAGGAGAATGGATATAAAATTAAAAAAGTAAAGTTACCACTTGATATTTCGGTTGAGACATATTATATTATTGTTTATTGTGAGTTTTTTTCTGGGACAAGAAAGTTTGATGGTCGTAGGTTTGGTAAAAATATTGATAAGTTCGGTGGTCCCGAAGTCCTGAGAAGAATTTTAGGTGGTAAGGAAGTTTCTCAGGCTGAATTTGAGGGTAAATATTATCATGATGCCTTAAGAGCTAGGGAAAAAATTAAGCAAGATTTTGATAAGTTATTTGAACAATGTGATTTTTTAGTTTTACCTACTGTTCCGAGAGTGGCTCATAAGATTGGCGAGGAAGTGAGTTTAGAGGATATGATGAATTATGATGTTTTGACTTGTTTGGCTAATATTTCTGGTTTGCCTGCTGTTAGTATACCTGGATTGAGACATGGTGATGAGGAAGTAGGTTTGCAGGTTATTGGTAGGCGGTTTGATGAGAAAAAGATTTTGGAAATTGGGAAAGAGTTTGAGTAATCTGATTTTCATGAAGTAGAATGGGGATATATTAAAATAAATCGTTCTCGGAAGTAAAGGATTTAACTAAACTCTTAAAAAGAGGTTCTGGGTAATATTAATCATGAAAGTGAAGGGTTTTGAAAATGCTAAGAGATTTTTAAATGATATAAAACAGGGTGATAATGTTTTACTTGTTCATCATGATGATTTGGATGGTTTTGCTTCTGGAATTTTATTGTATAATTTTTGTTTGAAAAAAGAAGCTAAAGTATCTCATGTTACACAGGGTCATGGTGATAATTTTGATTTCGAATTATTTAAAGATTCAAATAAGATTATTTTTTGTGATTTATCGAAAAAAAGTATATCCGATATTTTAGATAAATGTTTACTTTTTGAAAATAAGATATTATATATTGATCATCATCAGTTTGATGGAGAATTGGATGAGAGGATTATTGGATGTTATGTTGCTGATGGTAAATACTTTCCTGCTAGTAGAATTGTTGATGAGTTGATTGGCGAAGATAGTTGGTGGGGTATTGTTGGAACTTTGTCTGATGTTGGTTATAAGTATTCTGAGAACAATGAATATATTAATTCGTTTTTGGATGATAAGATTTTTGATTTGGATTGGTTTTTGATTAATGTTGTTTATGTCTTGAGTGATGTTATTAATTATTTCCATAAAGAAAAAGATAAGGCTTTTGATATTTTATTTAGTATTGATAGGTACGATGATTTATCGAGTGCTAGAGGATACTCTGAGGAGATTAGGAGAGAGTTAGAGAAGCAAAGGGAGTTGTATAAAACGAAGGCTGAGAAGTTAGGTGTTATAAATTATTTTCATTTTGAATCTAGGTTTCCAATTAAAGGTTATTTGTTAAATGATTTGAGCATGAAATATACGAACAAGATATTTATTTTTGTCTCTTCTAAGGATAATGGAAAGTTGAGTGTTTCTGCTCGTTTGCAAGATGATAGTTTTGATATGCCTAAATTGTTGAAGTTTGCATTGAGTGAATGTACTGATGCTAAAAGTGGTGGACATAAGAGAGCTGCTGGTGCTCAGTTTAAGAAAGAAGATTTGGAGAAATTTAAGGAAAAGTTAAGAAGTTGGAAGGAGTAGATTTTTATTTTAGTATATTAGTTTGTATTTTTTATCGTCACCGGTGTTATTTTCCAGAAATTAAGCTCTGAGATAATTGTTTTGTTTTTTGTCTTTATTGTGATATCTTTTGAATCTTTTTTGTTTGGATATATTCGTGATGAGATTGTTTCTTTGTTGTTTAGAAATGTTTCTGTTATTGATTTATCGAAGAAGAGATGAATTTTAATTTTATTTTTATTTTGAGCTATTGTTCCTGTTTCTTTTCCGGAACATATTTTCTTTCTCTTTTTATTATATTTAAATAGAAGCTTTTCTCCAAGACATATTCTGATTATGTTATCGTTTTGTATATTTAGTTTAATTTCTAATTCGAAGCAGTTGCTTTGTTGTTTTAGTGTTAATGGCTGCTCTTTGCTGATTATTTTGTTTTTGATATATTCTCTGTTCTTTCGTAATTTTTTAAGATTTGGGTGAGGCTTTATCATAATTTGATTTTTTTTGTTTGTTGTTAATATTCTTGGGATGCTCAAACAACCGTTCCAATTACTTTCCCCTCCTTTTTTAATCCATCCTAAAAATATTAATTGTTTCTTTATATTTTTGAATCCGTTTGCTGCGTAGAATACTTTCCCGTGATCTAATGTCTCCCATTTTTCGGATTGAAATTTATTATTTTGAAATTCTCCAATTGAATATTTTGTTTTGTTCATTGGTGATGCGAAAAGAATATAGTTACTTTGTATTTTGAAAAGGTTTGGACATTCAATTGTTTTATTGAATTCTAGTTTTTTATCAATAAAGTGTCTGACATATTTCCATTGTGTTAGATTATTTGAAGAGTAAATAAGTATTGTTCCTTTTCCTATTAATGATTTTTGGCATCCGACTATTGTATACCATGTATTTTTTTCTTTCCATGTGAATGGATCTCGCCATTGTACATATTTTTTTGTTTGCTTGGAATTATTTATTAGAACTGGGTTTTTTTCATATTTTTTCCAGTTTAATAAATCTTTATCACCTATTGCTAGATTTATTCTTGAACCTTTTATTGCATTTGTAAGTGAATTTATACTTGTGTATAAGATTTTAGGTATTTTATTATCTATAATACATGTTCCGGAAAAACAATGTTTTTCTTTTTTCTCTTTTGAAGGAGATAACGCAATTGGTAGATGTTCCCAGTTGATGAAATCTTTTGTTTTTGCATGTCCCCAATGAATATTCCCCCAGTGTTTTGTTTTTGGATTATGTTGGTAGAATATATGATACTCTTTGTTGTGATAAATTAATCCATTTGGATCATTCATCCAATTTGACGGTGCAAGAAAATGAAAATTTGGTTTATAATAATCATTTCCTTTTTTTTTCATATACATATCTGGTTTTAAAGATTTATAATAGTTTACAAACATTTTTATATTTAGATTGAAATTTATTCTTATGAAGGTTAAGGAATTTAATGCTGGCGATTTTGTTGAATTAAAGACAAAGGATAGAAGTTGGGATGGTTTTATTTTGGAATCTTATAATCCTGAGATTCTTTTGTTAAAATTAGAGACGGGATATAATATTGGTATTAGAGAAGAGAGTGTTTTATCTGCAAAGTTGATTAAAAAAGCAGGAAAAAAAGTTAAAGATAATTTTAAGATTGAAAAAAATAAGAATTTAAGAAATGTTGTTGTGATTATTACTGGTGGGACGATATCTTCTCGGTTAGATCCTAAGACAGGTGGTGTTTTATTTACGGGAGCTGAGGAAATCTTGAATATTTCTCCGGATTTGCAGAATGTTTGTAATATTGTAAAGGTTGTAAGACCTTTTATGAAATGGTCTGAGGATATGTCGTCTGTTGATTGGAAAAAACTTGCTGAGATTTGTGAAAAAGAATTGAATAGTGAAAAGGTTGATGGTTTGATTATTACTCATGGAACTGATTTTTTGCATTATACTGCTTCTGCGTTATCATTTTTTATTAAGAACCTGAATAAGCCTATTGCTCTTACTTGTTCGCAGAGGTCTATTGATAGGGCGAGTACTGATGCTGATTTGAATTTGGTTTGTGCTGCAAAGTTTGCTGTGAGTGATGTTGCTGAAGTTGCTTTGATTGCTCACGAAGATTTACATGATGAGAATTGTTTGGCTATGCCTGCTACCAAAGTTCGTAAGATGCATACTTCTCGTCGTGATGCGTTTAAGGTTGTTAATGATTCTCCTATTGCTAGAATTAATTTAGATCGTTTCGATATTTTGAAGGAATTTAAGATGAGGGATAATAAGAAGGTTGTTAAGATTGATTCTAAGTTTAATGATAAGGTTGCTGTTGTTAAGATTGTGCCCGGTCAGGATCCGGATGTTTTGGATTATTATAAGGAGAAAGGATATAAGGGAATTATTTTAGAGGTTGCTGGTATTGGACAGATTCCTGGTAAAGATGGTCGTTATAATTGGTTGCCGAAGATTAAGAAATTGATAAATGATGGTATGGCGATTTTTGCAGTTGCTCAGACGATTTATGGTAGATTGAATTCTAATGTTTATTCTAGAGGTAGAGATATTGCTGATTGTGGGGTTATTTATTTGGGTGATATGTTATCTGAGACTGCGTATATTAAGTTAGGTTGGGTCCTGGGACATAAAGCTTGGTATTATGATTCTGAGAAGATTAAAGAGAAGATGCTTACTAATATTTCTGATGAGTTTAATGAGAAGATAGGATTTTAAGGTTGATTAAATTTTTATAGTTTACGATAAATTGTTTGTGAACTTTATTATAATTTCTCTTCTTGATTATTTATTCCAAATCAAAATAGCGGGGACGGGATTTGAACCACGTGACCTTGAGGTTATGGGCCTCACGAGCTGACCAGACTGCTCCACCCCGCTATTTATACTTAAATTTGTTTCGATTTTTAAAACTATCGAATTGGCGATGATGAAATTTTGTTTATTTTGGGTTTTTAAACTTATAGGCGTTTTTTTATGATGGGGAAGCTTTTTAATGGGGTGTGAATTTTTTATTTTATGGAAATGTCTAGTACATTATCTGATGAAGATGACCCTGACCTCAAGTGTTGTGGTAATATTGTAGTTGGTTTCGTAGAAGAAATCTCTATTGATGGGTGTCCTTATTTAGCTAGAATCGACAGTGGAGGTATTTCTAATGTTTGATGAGATAGCTTATAATATTCGCAAGCTTTTTGTAAAACCATTCAAGGTTGGTCTTGTCGCTGTTAATTATTTCGGAAAATATAAAAGTGATGGTGTTGCAGTTCATGTCTACCAATTGTCACAAGAGTTATCCAAATTAGGATGTGAAATTCATGTTTTTACTAAGGGGGTCAAAAACCAAGTAAGGCAAAAATATATTGGCGAAGGAAAGATTGTTGTGCATGAGATTAAGAGTGATGTTATGTCAAATACAAATAATTCTCAAGCGGAGAAACGATTATCTTACGCTTTCTTTGAAATGGCGGTAGTTCAGGAAATCTCAAAAGAACATTCTAAGGGAAAATTTGACGTTATTCATACTCATAATGTAGGCGGTGGTAGTGCATTTATATCAAAATATTTTAATGAAATTACTTGGGTGCATACGTTTCACTCTCTTGAAAAAAGAAGACTAGATTTGCTTAGTCAGGAAGAAAAAAAATATACAGATGTTGCTAGATGGATGGAAACTTCGGTTAAATATGCTGATGCACAAATTTCGGTATCCAGTGAATTAAAAGAGGAGATTAAAAAAAGTTATCAAATTCAAAAAGAAAAAATTAGAGTTATTTCTAATGCTGTTTGTCCGGAAATGTTTTATCCGAAAAAAAATGTGAATAAAGATAAACGAATTGGATATGTTGGAAGATTCAGTCTGGAAAAAGGCATAGATAAAATACCGGAAATTATAGATGGAGTTTTAGAAGACAATGATGAGGCTATTTTTGAAATGATTGCCCCTATAGACAAAATTCCACAAACATTAAAAAAAGTTGAGATACAAATGAATAATTTGATTAAAAAGTTTCCCGAAAGAGTAATCTGGCACAAAAAAGCATTTGAAAGAAAAGACTTAGTTGATTTTTATAATAAATGCATGATATTAATACAACCATCGAGGTATGAGAGCTTTGGATTGACTGTTCTTGAAGCTATGGCTTGTGGATGTGTTCCGATAGTTTCTAACAGAGGGGGATTACCGGAAGTTGTTGAGAATGCTGGTAAATCTATCCCATTAAGAACAGGACTTTTTGTAAAAGAAATTTTGAATTTACTAAAAGATTACAGATTAAGAGAGAGATATAGTAGAAGATCTATAGAAAGATCTAAACTGTTTGATTGGGCAGATGTTGGGATGAAAACACTAAATTTGTATAAACAAGTGAACAAAAAAAATAAATTGGAAATGAGGCAAGAAGAATATCCCAAGGTTTCTATAATTATGCCAGCATATAATGCTGAAAAATTTATAGAAGAATCTATTGAGTCAGTGCTGAATCAAAATTATAAGAATTATGAATTGATTGTTATTAATGATGCTTCTACAGACAAGACTAAAAAAATTATTAGTCGTTTTGCAGAAAATAATAAGAAAATAATAACAATCAATAATAAAAAGAATTTAGGGAAAGCAGCTTCTGTTAATCGTGCTTTTGAAATTGCAAAGGGGGATTATTTGACATTCCTGGATGCTGATGACTTATTTACTTTTGACAGACTAAAAAAACAAGTAGCTTCTCTTGATTGGAATAAGAGGATTGATTTGGTTTATGGAGATTTTCAAAAACTTTTTCCTGATGGGAAAATAAAATTTAGAAAATCTGTTAAGTTTTCTAATATATCCGAGCCGTTAGAAAAATTAGAAAGATTTGTAGGGAGTAATGAAAAAATCAAATATGCTTGGCATATTTTGGATAAGGAGAATTATGTTTCTATAGGGAGTATAATGTTTAGAAGAAATATTATTGATGAGGGTATTATAATGGATTCAGAACTAAGATGTGAAGATTATGATTTCTTTTTCAAACTTCTTTCGGCAGGGCACTGTATAAAAAGAATCCCACGAATAAGTACTTTTGTTTATAAATTACATTCTGATCAAAAAACCAAAAATATTACTTTAAGTGATCTTTCGGATCAAATAATTATAGATAAAGTAAGAAATGGTGATTATTTAAAATGAAAATTCTTATTGTTAATGGTCTTTTTTTACCATATCTTAATGGTACGGTAGTATATTTTAGAAATTTCTTTAGAGAATTAATTAGGCAAGGTCATGAGGTTACAATGGTTGCTGGAGGAGCACAAGAAAAGAGAGAGAATTATGAGGACATGGATTTAATTATATTTGAGAAGCCTAAATCAGGGCTTCCTCTTTTAGAAAGTAAGAAATATTATAGTGAAAGAGCATATGAGAAAGTTAAAAAACTTAGGAATGAAAGTTTTGACCTAATAATATCTGGAGGGGATATATTTCTTCCAGGATTAAAGAGGTTATTTGATAAGAATAAAATCATATACATTAGTCCTGGGATTCAAGATATCGATTTAAATTCACACGATAAAGAAACTGTTCTGCAAAGAAAAAAGGAGATGATATCTGATATAGAAGGAGTTAAAATTATTACTCTTAGTAAATCTTTAAAAGATGATTACAAAAAGCATTTTGGTAGAATTAATGATGTGTATGTTATTCCTCCAGGAGTTGACATTAATTATGATTTAAAAAAAGAACGAAAAAATGAAGTTTTGTTTGTTGGACGAATTTCGCCAGAGAAAAACATCGAGGCTTTAATTTCTGCTTTTGAGAAGATTAATTCTGGTAAATTGATTATTGTTGGTGGAGGGTCTGGATTGGATGAATTAAAAACAAAGATTTCGAAATCTCCAAGAATTAAAGATATTAAAATAGTTGGAAAAATAGATAATCCAAAAAGTTATTATGAAAATGCCAAAGTTTTTGTTTTACCTTCGAGACATGAATCTTTTGGACTTGTTTTAATAGAAGCTATGGCTGCCGAATTACCTTGTATTGCATTCAGATCAGATGGAAAAGATATTGTAACGGCCTCAGAGGATATTATTGAAAATGAGAGAACTGGTTTTTTGGTTAAAGATGAAAAAGAAATGATGGAGAAAATTAACTTGCTGTTGTTTGATGAAAAACTTAGAAAGAAAATGGGGAAAGCCGCACGAAAGGAAGTAAAAAAATATTCTTGGGAAAATGCAGTTAAGAGTATTCTTAAATTTGCTATGGTTTAGATTAATATTCTGAATAATTAAACTTTTAAACTATATCGATGTTGACATAATATGGCTTTACAAATGATCTTAGATAATATGAGGAATCCTATCTTTTTTGATGCTTTTTTGGCTATTGCTCTTTTGCTTCTTGGGATTTTTTTAGGTAAACTTATTGCATCTCTTTTATCAAAAATTGCAAAGGTTATAGATATAGAAAAAAGAATTAGACCAAGTTTTGTGAAACTAATTATTACGGTTATTAAATGGTCTGTTTATATTATATTTATTAATTTGGCGTTGAATCAATTTACTATTGATGGTTTAAGTTCTGTGGTTGTTGATATGTTGGTTGTAGTTCCAGCCTTGACTACTGCACTAGTTTTAATTGGAATAGGTTTTGCTATTGCTGTTTATTTGAGAGAGGTAATTGAAGATAGTAATGTTAGTAGATGTGAAGTATTGTCAGAATATATATATTATTTTGTTTTGTATGTGTTTGGAGTATATTCGCTAAATTTAGCTTTGATATCTATAGATCCTCTTGTTAAAAATATATTGATTATTGTTTTTACCGTAATTATTGTCGGAGCAACCGCATTTTCTAAGGTTAAAAATGAATTTAAAAATAATTAAAAAGATATTATTTTGGAATATCAATAAAAAGAAAAAATAGCACTAATTGTGCAAAATAAAATAGTTGTTTTTTTGTTCTGATTTTAAGAGTTAATGTTGCCATTACCTGTCTCGTCATTATTTTCTTCCATTTCTTGTTCATC
Organism: Candidatus Woesearchaeota archaeon; assembly: GCA_964516745.1. Taxonomy (GTDB): domain Archaea; phylum Nanobdellota; class Nanobdellia; order Pacearchaeales; family GW2011-AR1; genus JAGVXH01. The sequence continues at coordinate 61,475 of CAZEYD010000001.1, read as the reverse complement.
TATATCACTATCTATGACGTTTATCTGTGGAATCATTTCCTGATTTTGAATCATCTTTTTATTAACTTTTATTAATCTGTTTTGAATCATTTCTTTTTCTTCTTGAGAAAGATTTGTATTCTCTCTTAATTGGTTTCGAAGTTTGTTTCGTTCTTCTGTTCTTATTTGTTCAAGATGTCTTTTTGTTTCTTGTTCTTTTATTTGTCTATTCTCTTTAATCTTTATCAAATCTTTTTCCATTTCCGTCCATTCTGCGTTTAAATCATCATCACTTTTTTCAGATTTTACTTTATATGTTGTTTTTGCATTTTCTTTTTTTGCAATTATCTTTTCTTCAAATTCAGCGTTTCGTTCGTTTACTTTTTGGTAAATTTCTTCTAATTTATCAATTTTTTCAGAACTAGCATTATTTTCTTGCATGTTTGTTAGTGCTCTGTTATAGATTCCATTAGCTTTTGCTTTATGTTCTTCTAATCTTTTTTGGGCGTTAACAATATTTCTAACATGTTCTTTTGAAGCGTTTTCTCCCTCTTTTTTATTCTCCATTTTTTCAGCAGTTTGTTCAGCTTTTCCTAAAAAGAATTCGTATCTTTCTCTGGATTGTTCAGCTTTTTCTGGATTTTCTTCTGCTAAAGCTTCTATTTCAGCTAATCTCTTTTCAGCCATTTCTAGAGATCTTTCTATCTTTTTTTCTTGGTTGAAAGTAAAAGCTAATCTCATTCGGTCTGCGAAATCACCAAATGAACCAACTTTTCGAGCTTTTGGTAGAATAACATTATTTTCTGTTTCTGTTGTTAATTCAACAGATTTTTCGTTGTATAATGTAGGCGAAGCAGTTACTATTTCTTCTGCTAAGACATTCCCTAGAAGTCCAATTAATAAGAAACTCATGATTAAGAAATTTAATTGTGTTTTGTGCATTTTATCATACCTCCTTTCAACTCTTTGTAATTATATTAAGAAAAAGTAGTATATAATATGTACGTAAGATTCATCTAAAAATTCGAGCAAAGATTCTCGGAAAGGAATAAACCTAGGTTCTAGTAGATTTACGCTCCCGGGAGGGCTCTACTCATAATTTGCATCTCATAAATATTGTAAAATTAAATATGTTTATTCAAAGCGAATTATTCACCTCCGACTTGTCTACAGTTCGAGAAAACGCTCCCGGGAGGGCTCGAACCTCCGACAACACGGTTAACAGCCGTGTGCTCTACCTACTGAGCTACAGGAGCAATATTGTTTGATATTATTTTTCGTATTTAAAGTTTGTTATTTACTCTAAATCCTTATTTTGATCTTTTAATCCTAAATCGTCTGAGTCAATTAAATTTCTACTTTGATTTTGTCGTTCTAAATATGAAAAAATGGTTCCATGTTTTGTTCCGTGTATTAGTGTTTCAATTGCTTGTATTGTTGTGTCTAAATGAATAGTATCTACTATAAGACCAATATTATTGTTTTGTATTACCATCTTTGCACCTGTTAAATTCTCAATAGTTTTTTTTGCCTTTCCCTTTCGTCCTATAACTCTTCCTCTTACATCTTTCAAATTTTTTCTTCTTGTATGATTTCTTACATCTATGAATTTTAGTAAGAAATCTGGTTTTAATAATAGAATTGCATCTTCTGGATCAAATCCAAAATCTACAGCTATAACAATTTGTTCCGTGATATATTCATTTTGTTCTGATCCTTTTATTACAACATAACTTTTTCCGAAAGAGAAGTGTATTTTTACATTTTTCTCGATTAAAGGGATTGCCTTTTTTATTTTCTTTATTTGCAAAACGTCTATTTTTCGTACCATTAGAATTCTTCAGAGTTTGTTTGTAGATGTCCAAGATCTTTTAATTTTCTTGCTTCATTTGGTGTATATTTGTATTCAATGTCTGCCTTTTCATCATCGAATTCCCATGGTTTGATTAACATTACATCTCCTTCTCTTAACCATAGTCCCCTTCGTTTACTTCCTGGAACTCGACAATTTCTAGTTTTTCCATCCATTCCCGAAACAAACATTCTTGAGCTCCCTAATCTTTGAGTTATTATTCCAATTACTTCGTTTCTTCTTGGGAGTCTTACTCGTATGAACCCAGTATCTGTTGGGGTTGATATTTTATTTTTTTTTGATTTATCCTTAAATTTTCCAGCCATAATTATCGGAGTTTATGTTAGTTTATAACTGTTATTATTGAAAGCGATTTGTTAATATTTTGAAAAAAAATAACTTTATGTTCCTTGTTTAAGAAGGTGATAGAGTGTAGAATTTATAGTAAAACTAATGCGAATGGAATACCTTGAATATAAGTGACTCCTTCATTTTCTATAAGCTTTATCTTTTTTGCATATTCAATTGATTTGTTTCCTACAACGTAAAACGTTGCGTCTTCATATAAACACATTTTTACCATTTTGGTTAACTCTTGTTCGTCTGTTTCTTCACCTTGGAAAAATTGAGTAGTTAAATCCAATTCTCTTATTCCCTCTTCTAGTTTTTGTCCATAAATATCTTTATCACATATTGCAACAACCCATCGGTATGATTTATGTATTTTTATTAAAATTTCCTTTTTCATATTAATGAGATGATAAAATTCTTTTTAAAGTTGGTGTGAAGTCTTTTTTTTATTTCACAGTTAATAATATAGAAAGACTTAAAAGAGAATTCTTTTATTTTTTTCTATGAATATAGAAGATATTGTTAAATTTAATGAAGGAGATATAAAAAAGATTAAGGCACCTAGATCTTTAACATCTACGTTTAAGAGAGTGTATGGTTGTAATAGAGATGAATATGACAAAGGTAAAGATCAAGGATTTATATTGAGAGGATTAAAAATGGAAGGTAATGAATATTTAATCGCGATAGATGTTAAGGACAGTAAAAGAGATTATGCTTCTGAAACAATGGGAGGGCATTTTTACAAAAATTGGAGTATATTAAATATTTTATCCTCGTTTTTAGTTAAAGGATATGATGAAGGTGAATTTGTTGTCTCTGTTTGTCCTAAAGAAATGAATGAAGATTTGGCGGTTTTTCTTTATAGGAAGGAAAAATGTAAACCTCTATATCTTGGATAAAAACGATATGTTCGAAAAGGTTTGTTTATTACTTTATCAAAAAATAAAAAAAATAAAAAAAAGAGTGATTTAGAAAGCTTTTTTAGCTTCACCATCAGAAATTGCTTTTAATGCGTTATCTTTTGACATGATTTTACACATACCACATTCACATTCTGAGCATTTCCCTTTTGCCATGTAACCACCACGAGAAGTTTGTGTCATATTTACATCTTTCATTACCTTCTGTGCCTTACATCTCATACATCGTCCTTCAATTGCCATTTTTGTTTTTCCTCCAAATTTATTTGTTTCACTAAAGTTTGTGAATTTGATTTTTCTCTCCACATGCTAAACAGTGGATAAAGTTTTCTCCGTTTTTTTCTATTATTTCTGTGTCTGGTTTTTTACATTTGGGACATAATACAAAGAGCCCAACGTATTTATTGATTTTTTCATTTATTTCTTTACTAGATAATTTTCTTGAAAGTATTAATCTCTCATTTTGCATTTCTCCCTGGCTTGCTAATTCCTTTGTTAAAAACTTTAAAAGGTGAGTGGGGTTTCTTCTTATTTGTGCTGTTATTTGTAGGAAATTGCTTATGATTGTTTTTGTTTTTATATGATGCCCCTTTACTTTTGGAATTTCAAATCGACTGGTTTTTGTTTCTAAATTTATCTCAACTTTATCGTATGCATCATTTAATAATTCTTCATAATTCATAAAATGAAGAGTTTTTGTTAGTTTTTAAGAGTTTAGTTAAAATTATAAGAAGCAAAAAATTTATAAATGCAGATTAATTACCTATTTTAACTAATTCTTAGTTTTGAAGATGGATGAAGAAATGAAGAAAAATATTTTAAAGACGGGAACAACGACAATCGGGATTGTGACTAAAGGTGGAATTGTTCTTGCGGCTGATAAGCAAGGAAGTTATGGTGGTGATGGTGGTGTGAGTTATATTGCTGGTAAAGTTGAGAAAGTTAAGTCCTTTAATGATGATATTATTTTGACAATTGCTGGTCATGCAAGTCTTTGTCTTAAAACTATAAAACAATTGAAAGCTGAAATTAAACTTAAAGAATTAAGAGATAAGAAAAAAACTAGTATAAAAGAGATTGCAAGTCTTTTTTCATTAGTGTCATTTCAATTATTACAATCAGGTGGAACCGTTAGTTTCATTATGGCTGGGAAAGATGGGAAAGAAACGCAACTTTATGAAATATCTCCGGATGGAATGTTAGTAGATATTGATACGTATAAAATAAGTGGATCTGGAATGATGCATGTTAATGCTATATTAGATACTGAATATAATAAAGATTTGACATTAAAAGAAGGTATTGAATTGGCAAAAAAATGTATTATAGGGTCTACAGGACGTGATCCAGCTTCAGGCATTGGATATGAAATTTGGACTATAACACCAAAAAAGATTGATAAAGTTGAAGATAAGACTTGGAAATTTGATTAATAATTTTAGAAGAAGAATAAAACGATGGTAGACATTTTAAAAACAATAGAAGGAGAACTTCCGAAAGGTGTGGTTAAATCTATAATCTTTGAAGGAGCGAATATAGTTGTATATACAAGCGATGTTAGTTATTTTAGGAATGGTGAATCTGATATTAAGGGTGTTGTAAATAAAATAAAAAAAAGAGTAGAGTTGAGAGCAGATAAAAGTATTTTGATGGATCATGATGCAACAGAAAAACGTATTAGGGAAATTATTCCAATTGATGCAGAGATTGGGAAAATTTTATTTGATCCTCAAAGAAGTGTTGTTGTTATTGAAGCAAAGAGACCGGGTCTTGCTATTGGTAAATCAGGTAGTTTATTGAAGGATGTTAGAAATGCTACAATGTGGATCCCTATCGTTCAGCGTAGTGCAGCGATTAAATCTAAAATTACTGATAAAATTAGAGATGTTTTGTATATGGATAACAATTATAGAAAAAGATTTTTGAATTCTATTGGAGAGAAGATTTATGCTGATTGGAATTCTGATAAAATTGAAGAATGGATAAGAATTACTGCATTGGGTGGAGCGAGGCAAGTTGGTCGTAGTTGTTTTTTATTACAAACCCCAATTTCAAAGGTTTTAATTGATTGTGGAGTTAGTGTTTCTAGTAAGGGTAGAGAACAATTTCCTTATTTAGATGCTCCCGAGTTGGATTTATCTGCTATTGATGCTGTTATCTTATCTCATGCTCATCTAGATCATTCTGGCTTAATTCCTTACTTATATAAAATGGGATATAAAGGTCCTGTATATATGACGGCCCCTACGAGAGATATTTCTGCTTTGATGGCTTTAGATTTTATTGGTGTTGCATATAAACAAGCTGTGGCACCATTATTCAAATCCTCAAATGTTCGTGATATGGTTAAACATTCTATTGTGTTAAATTTTGGCGAGGTTACAGATATTACTCCGGATATTAGAATTACTTTGTATAATGCTGGACATACTTTAGGAAGTGCAATGATTCATTTCAATATTGGTAATGGTTTGCATAACTATCTTTATACTGGAGATATTAAATTTGGTAAAACTAGGCTTTTAGATCCGGCAAGTACGTATTTCCCTAGATTAGAAACTTTGCAAATAGAAGGGACTTATGGTGGGAAGGATGATAATTATCCTTCTAGAAAAGAGTCAGAAGATGCTATGATTGAATTTACAAATAGTGTTTTGTCTGCAGGTGGTAAATTATTGTTTCCAGAATTAGGAACTGGTCATGCTCAGGAAAAGATGATGATTTTAGATGCTGCAATGAAAGATGGGCTTATACCAAAAGTTCCGATTTATATTGATGGTATGATTTGGGATATTAATGGTGTTCATACTGCATATCCAGATTATTTGAGTAATTCTGTTAGAGCAAATATTTATTCGGACAAAAATCCGTTTTTATCTGATATTTTTCATCGTATTGGTTCTCCTTTAGAAAGAAAACAAGTTATTGATGGTGGTGCTTGTATTGTTCTTGCTACCTCTGGTATGCTTGTTGGTGGTGCTTCTGTTGAATATTTTAAAGAATTTGCTGGGGAACCTAGGAATGGATTGTGTTTGAGCTGTTATCAGCCCACTGGTGGATTAGGGCGTAAACTAAAAGATGGGGTTAGACATGTTGTTTTTGAATTTAATGGTAGGGAAGAGGTTGTGGATGTTAAGATGAAATTTATAAGCCTCGATGGATTTTCTGGTCATGCTTCTAGAAATGAATTGATGGCCTTTGTTGGAAATTTACAACCTAAGCCTAGAAGGATTTTAATCAATCATGGTGAACAATCAAAGTGTTTAGATTTAGCATCAAGTTTGCATAGGACTCAAAAAATTGAAACTATAGTTCCTAAAAATTTGGAAACGGTTCGGTTTAGATAAGAAATTAATTTTTGGAGTTTGAGGTCTGGTTTTTTAGTATTTTTTTCGTAATCTTTATATAAGGATTAATCTTTATTCTTTTGAGGTGTATTATGAGTGAAAGTATTTATGGTAGTGAAGGGTTTTATTATGGTGAGTCTTCTTCGTTGAATCCAGATGGGAATTTCTCAGGTTATCGTTTTTCTAATGCTGGTTTAGGTTTTCCTGGAGGTTTTCAGACAGCAAATCAATTAGGTGAAGCTGTTAATGCTATTAAGCAAGGTGTAACTGCGTTTGAAGTTGAAACGTTAACATCGGAATTAGCTGAAACAGTTCCAAAACAACATTTTAAGGAAATGAGGCAGTTGATGAAATTATCTGGAGTAAGACCTAGCCTTCATGGCCCTGTGATTGATGCTGCTGGTTTTTTACCGGAAGGAAAAGGTTGGGGAGGAAAAGAAGCAATGATGGATAATGAACGTCGTATGTTTGGAAGTATTGAAAGTGCGCATGAGTTAAATCCAAATGGGAATGTTCCTGTTGTGTTTCATTCTAGTGGTGGTATTCCTGGTGGTGAATGGAGACCTGATAAAGATGGAGAAAGGTATCAGGAGAGTTTGATTGCAATTAATCAAGATAGTGGACAATTGGTTCCAATGAAGAGAAAGAAAAAATATAGTCCGTTAGATCCTAGTAATCTAAATCCAACAGATTTGGAAAAGAGCGGGAAATATTTTGAACCTGAAGATCAGATAATGTCGGCGAATGCTACCGATTGGGATAAAAAGATAACTGAACTTGTTACTTTTGATAAGCATGCTAGTGAATTGATTGATCGTATGCCAATTGAATTAGCAAAATATAAAGATAAACTTCGTATACCTAAAGAAGTATTAGAAAATAAAAATCAACGAGATATACTTAAAAAAGAATATTCAAATGATTATGTTATCTTTGACCCAAAGACAGGTACGAGAGAACCTGATTTTGAGAAAGGGAGTATGTCATCTATTGCTTATGATAGAATTCAACAAGCAGATATTTTTTTAGATAATGTTCAATTAAACTTTAATAGTACATTTGAAACCGCATTTGAATTTTGTAGCGAGGATCAAAGAGTCCAATTGAAAGAACTAGCTAAAGAATATACTGAAGGTATTAATACAATTAAAAAAAGTGACGGAATATGGCAAAATTCAGATATTATGGCACCTGTTAGAAAACAAGAATTACTAAATCAATCTATTCAGAAATTACGAACGATTACTTCAATGCCTGTAGAGGATGGAAAGACAGATAAATTGATGCATGGGGTTCCTCAAATATATACTGATGTTGAAGATTTTGCTGTAAATAAAACGGCTGAAACTTTTGGTAATTTAGCGATGAGATCTTATAAAAAATTTTCGAATAAAGCTCCAATTATTGCAATTGAAAATATGCCTCAGGGTATGGCTTTTACTAGAGGTGAACAAATGGTTGATGTTGTTAAAAAATCTCGAGAACAATTTTCAGATTTACTTGTTGATAAAGAGAATATGAGTCGTAAAAAGGCCAATAAGATAGCGGAAAAACAAATTGGAATGACGTGGGATGTTGGTCATATTAATATGTTGAAAAAGACGGGTTTTACTGATGAAGATATTGTAAAAGAAACAGAGACTGTTGCCCCATATGTTAAACATTTGCATTTGACTGATAATTTTGGTTATGCTGATACTCATCTTGCTCCTGGAATGGGGAATGTCCCATTTAAAGGAATTTTAGAAGAGTTAGAGAAGAATGGAAGATTAGATGAGATGAATAAAATTATTGAGGCCGGTGCTTTTGTTGGACATTTTAAAAAATCGCCATTTCCTCTTACTATGGCGGCTATGGGGTCGCAAATTTATGGTGCTAAGATGCAAATCCCTTGGAGTGAGGCTCAAACTGCTTATGGCAACTATTTTGGTGGTTACGGGAATAATACGAGTCCATCAACTCATCTTTCTTTGTATGGTAATGGATTTACAACTTTGCCAATGGAATTTGGTGGTCAGATGCCACAGAATAATTCTAGATTTAGTGGGAATAATATGGCCTAGGCCTTTTTCTTTGTGCTCGAAGAGTACCCTATGGGCAAAGAAAAAGCCCTGGGAAAAAGAAACGTTGGTTGGGATAACTCTAGGAAGGAAAACTGTTGGTTGGGAAAACTGTTGGAGAGAAAAAGTTTTGGGGAAACTGTCGTGATTTTAGAAAACTTTATATATGTCTTTTGTTTAGTTCTTTTATGAGTAATGGATTAGTTGAAATGGTTTTGAATGTTTTTGCTAATGGTAATTCTAATAATTTAAATAATGGAAACTAAGTTTCCCTTTACTTTTTAATAAGATGAAGGACAGAATATATATCAAAGATTTATTTGACATGCAAGAGAATGAGGATGTCTTACTTAGGGGTTGGGTTCATAATAGTAAAGATTTAAAGAAGATTCGCTTTATTATTTTGAAAGATAAATCTGGTAGGGTTCAGGTTACTGGTGTGAATGGTAAAACTGATGCTGAGTTGTTTTCTTTGATGGACAATTTGAAGCGTGAGAGTGCTGTTGAGGTTAGGGGTAAAATAAAGAATACTGATATGGCTCCTGGTGGTAAAGAGATTTTGCCTACTGAGATTAAAATTATTGCTGATGCTAAAGATCCTTTACCTATCGATGTTTCTGATTATTCTAAGACTGAATTGCCGAAAAAGTTAGATTGGCGATTTGTTGATTTACATAGTCAGAGGACTCAGGCAATTTTTAAGATTCAATCAACTATTATGCAAGCGTTTAGGGCATTTATGATTAAGGAGGGTGCTATTGAAGCTGTTTTTCCATCACTTATTGGTTCTAGTTCCGAAGGTGGTACTGAGGTATACAAGTTAAAACATTTTGAGAAAGAAGCTTTTTTGTCTCAGTCTTGTCAATTATATAAACAAATGGTTGCATGTTCAATGGAAAAAGTGTTTACTATTTTTACTGTTTGGAGAGCGGAAAAACATAATACTAATCGTCATTTGAATGAGGCACGACAACTGGATTATGAAGAATGTTTTGTTGATGATAAGGATGTTATGGGTGTTCTTTCTAAATCGGTTCGATATATTATTAGTAAGGTTAAAGAAGAAAGAGCAGAGGAATTGGATATTCTTGGTGTTAAAGATTTGAAGCTTCCTGAATCTAAATATTTGACATTTGCAGAGGTTAAAGAAATTATGATTAAGGAAGGGGTTGAAATGGAAAAATACGATTTGAGTTCTGCTGCAGAAAAGAAGTTAGGAGAACTTTATGGTAATGATATTGTTTTTGTTCATGATTGGCCAATTAAAGGTAAGCCATTTTATATTATGCCCAAGGGAGATGGTTTGTCTGGTGGTTTTGATGCTATTTGGCGGGGTATGGAAATTACTTCTGGTGGTCAGAGAATTCATATTCCAGAATTATTAATTGAAAGATTGAAAGCTAATGATTTGAATCCAGAGGATTTTGAAGGATATATTGATTCTTTTAGATTTGGTGCTCCTCCTCATGGTGGTTTTGGTATGGGCCTTGAAAGGTTGACAATGTTGATGTTGAATATAGAGAATATTCGTGATGTTACAATGTTTCCTAGAGATAGACATCGGCTTACACCATAAAAATCTTTTTAAAGTTAGGAATTTGTTTGTATGATAATGGAAAGGACAATGATTAAAGATTTGCCAAGTAAAGTTGGTGAGAAGATTTGTATTAAGGGTTGGATTGATGCGATTCGTGAACATGGTAAGGTTAGTTTTATTGAATTAAGGGATGTTAGTGGGACTGTACAAACTGTTGTGACTGCTAAGAATGAAGAGAGTTTTTCTAAAATTGCTGAGTTGAGTAAGGAAGCTTGTATTGAGATTATTGGTGAGGTTAAGACTAGGCCTGAGGGAACTGAGAATAAAGAATCTGTTGCTGGTGGTGTTGAGGTTGGTATTGAGGAATTGAATATTTTTAATAAGTGTCCTGTTCTGCCTTTTGATATTAAGAATGAAAATACTAACGAAGATTTGAGATTGAAATATAGGTATTTAGATATGAGACGTCCTGAGATGCAAGAGAAGTTGATTTTGAGAAGTCGTATTATTAAATTAATTAGAGATTTTTTGGTTGAAGAGGGTTTTAATGAATTTGAAACTCCGATTTTAGCGAAGTCTACTCCAGAGGGTGCTCGTGATTATATTGTCCCTTCGAGAACTCAGCCCGGTAGTTTTTATGCTTTACCACAATCTCCGCAATTGTTTAAACAGTTGATGATGGTTTCTGGTTTTGAGAAATATTTTCAAATTGCTCGTTGTTTCAGGGATGAGGATTTGAGAGCAAATAGACAACCTGAGTTTACTCAATTGGATATGGAAATGAGTTTTATTAATCAGGATGATATTATTGCTTTGTCTGAGAAGTTGTTGAAGAAAATTTGGAAAGAAATTTTAGATGTTGATATTGAAACTCCATTTGTTAGAATTCCGTATGTTGAAGCAATAGAAAAATATGGAACTGATTCTCCTGATTTAAGAAAAGATAAAAACGATTCTAAGGAATTTGCTTTTTGCTGGGTTGTTGATTTTCCTTCTTTTGAATATTCTAAAGATAAGAAAAAATGGAATGCTGTTCATCATCCTTTTACAAGTCCTAAGATTGAAGAGTTTAATGATAACCCCGAAACATGTAATGCTACTGCCTATGATGTTGTTTTGAATGGTAGTGAGTTAGGTGGTGGTTCAATTAGAATTCACAATCCTGAAATTCAATCAAAAGTTTTTGAGTTTTTAGGAATCGGTGCTGAGGAACAGCGAGAGAAGTTTGGTTTTTTATTAGACGCTTTGAGATTTGGAGCTCCTCCTCATGGTGGTATTGCTTGGGGTCTTGATAGGGTTTTACAATTGATTTTAGGTGCTGAATCTATTCGTGAAGTTATTGCTTTTCCAAAGAATAAGGAAGGTCGTGATTTGATGCTTGAGGCTCCATCTGGTGTTAGTGAGCAACAGTTGAAAGATGTTCATATTAAGTTGGATTTGCCTAAGGAAGAAAAGAAAGAGTAGAGATTCAATATAAATTGAGTGTATAATAATTTTTGAGATTATGCGTAAGCTTCAACTTTTTTATCTAATGATTTTGTGTTTGGAAATTCATTAAGATATTTCATCAATTCATTATGTTTTATTAAATATGATGAATCTCCAGTGAACTTACCGTTAACGGTATGTGCTAAGATATATTCCTCTGTGACAAGACGTAATTCATCAACATCTCGACAGGCTACTCTTGTCTCCTTACTATATAGCGATGCTGCTTGGTACTCCATTTTGCAATATCAAAAATAAAATTGACTATATAAATATTTGTTCCTGAGGACTGACAATTGAAGATTGATCCCTCGGCTTCAGATATCCGAGGCTTGAAGTTTGATGTCCGATGTCAGAAGTTTTAAATATCTAAGGAGGTTTTGTTTCTTATGAGAGATGTGGTTAAAAGTGGTGTAAGTTTCGGTTTGTCGAGTGGTGTAATTACAACTTTAGGATTACTTGTCGGGTTGTGGGCTTCTACTGATAATAAGTTGGTTGTTATTGGTGGTGTTTTGATGATTGCAATTGCTGATTCTTTTTCGGATGCTTTAGGTATTCATTTAAGTAAGGAGAGTATTAAGGGAAATAATAAGAAATATATTTGGGATGCGACGATTTCAACCTTTTTCACTAAATTTTTTATTGCTAGTAGTTTTTTGGCTTTGTTGTTTCTCTTTGATTTACGTATGGCGATCATTGTTAGTGTAATTTATGGTTTTGTTTTGATTGGAATTTTTAGTTGGTGGTTAGCGAAGGAAAGAGGAGAGCCTGTTTGGAAAGGTATGTTAGAGCATTTGTTTATTGGTTTTGTTGTGGTTGTTATTACTTATGTTGTTGGGCATTTCGTTGGTAGGTTTTTTTAATTAATTAAGAAAACTTTAAAAGTTGCTTATACTATATTTTTGTATGGTTGAAACAAGAGATTTTATAAGTTTTGTTCAGGAAGCTGGTTTGATTTGGGGTCCATCACCTGAAATATATGGTGGCTTAGCTGGGTTCTATACTTATGGTCCCTTAGGTAAATTGCTAAAAAATAAGGTTGAGAATTCTGTTAGGAAAACTTTTAATGCTAATGGTTTGATGGAAGTTGAAGCGCCGACGGTTTTGCCTGATAGTGTTTGGAAGGCGTCGGGTCATTTGGATACTTTTACTGATAGGGTGATTAAGTGTTCTATGTGTGATGCTGTTTTTAGGGCTGATAAATTGATAGAGGAAAAATTTGATATTTCAGCTGATGCATTTAGTGATAAGAAATTGTTGGATTTTATTGGTGAAAAAAAGATTGGATGTCCTAGTTGTAAAGGTCGATTTGAGGAAAAGATTTCTAAACAGAATTTGATGATGAAGACTGTTGTTGCTGGTAAAGATGCATCACTTCGTCCTGAAACTGCTACTGCTACATATTTACCTTTTCAAAGATTTTATAATTATTTTAGAAAAAAAGTTCCCTTTGGTGTTTTTCAGATTGGAAAAGCATATAGAAATGAGATTTCTCCTCGACAAAGTGTTCTTCGTGGTCGTGAGTTTACACAGGCTGAGGGGCAGATGTTTATTGATCCAGTATTAAAAAATGATTGGTCTGGATATGATAAAATTAAAGATGTTAAATTACCATTTTGGTCTGAAGACGATCAGAAAAAAGTGAAAGATATTAAGGATATTAGTATTGCTGATGCTTTAGAAAAAGGATATATTAAATCTCAGGTTTATGGTTGGTGTATTCATTTAGCTTATAGTCAGTTTAGAAATTTTGGGATTCCTACTGAGAGGATTAGATTGAGGCAACATCATGAAGATGAGAAAGCGTTTTATGCTGATGATGCGTGGGATGTTGAGATTAAGTTGAACAATTATGGTTGGACTGAAGTCTGTGGTGTACATGATAGAACAGATTATGATTTGAAACAACATTCTAAGGCTAGTGGTGTTAAATTAGAAGCCAAGAGAGAGAACGGAGAAAGTTTTGTTCCTCATGTTTTGGAAATTGCGTTTGGTACTGATAGACCGACTTATGCTTTGATTGATATTTTTTATGATAAGAAACATGCTGATGATGGAAAGAGTGTTTTTAAGATTCCATATAATATGGCACCGATTGATGTTAGTATTTTTCCTTTGATGAAGAAGCCTGAGCAGATTACATTGGCTGAAAAAGTCAAGAAAACATTAGAGAAAGATTTTATTGTTGATTATGATGTTAGTGGAAGTATTGGGAAGAGGTATTTGAGGAGCGCGACTAAGGGTATACCGTTTGCTATTACTGTTGATTTTGATAGCCTGGAAGACGATTCTGTTACTGTTCGTGATAGGGATAGTGAAAAGCAGATTCGAGTTAAGATTGAGGAGTTGAGGAAGAAGTTGAGAGAGTTATTGAGTGGGAAGAAGTTAGAGTGATATGATTTATGATGAAAACTTATTTTAAAAAATTGAATGTTGCTAATTTTCCTTTTTCTGTTAGGACGAGTGTTTTAGAAGATAGGTTAGATGATACTTTTGGTATTAAGTTGGCTGATATTGAGAATGGAGAGAAAAGTGCTATTCATGATAGAGTAAGTGAGAATGTTTTTTTTACGGGTGGTAGAAGACATAATCGTAAAATGATTAAAGAAAGAATTTTAGATAAGTATAAGGATCTTGCAGATTACGTTACGATTAGAGTAGGATCTATGGAAGAATTAATGGAGCAAATAGAGGATATTTATGGATTTGCTTATATGCATTATGCCTTTATGAAAGGTGTTAATTGTAAGAAGACGTTCCCATACATTTGTTGTGGGAGAGCATCTAAAAATCTTCTTCTAACTTTTATAGAAAACAAACATCCTAATGCCACTGTTTTTTATAATGAGGATTTAGGTCATGCGCATATAGGGTTTTCATTTGTTATTGGAGAAAATGAGAAAGCGTTTGTTATATTGGACCCAACTTCTGAACAAGTGTTTTTTGGTTCTGATAATTTGCCCAAGAATAATATTTTTGTTTATTTCAGTAAAGAGTGGGATTATTATACAGATTTTAATGAAGATGATAATTTGTATTTACATCATGGTAAATCAAGATATACTAATTTAGGGACATTAAGAAATAAGAAGATGTGGGGATTTGGAGAAAAAGGAGTTGGTAAATATTTTGATAATATTTTCTCTAATATTTACAATATAGAACAAACTTTATAAACGATTTTTATCTTTGATTATTATCCCTTCATAGCTCAAAGTAGCAAACGAGTTGCTTCATAAAGAACTATATAGGTCATAAATTCCCTCCATAGCTCAAAGGTAGAGCGCGTGGCTGTAGAAGTGCGTTTGACATGGTGCTATTTGCACATAAGGATGATAACGTTTGAGCCCGTATAATACGGTTCTGTTATGCAGAGCCCGCGTTGTCCCAGTTCGATTCTGGGTGGAGGGATGATTTTCTTATTTCTAAACCTTTTTAAATTACAATAAGGAAAATATCCTTAAATATATTGGATAGGATGCCCTATGCTTTCTTGAAAAGATATTGACTAAAGTTATATTTAAGATTAATCTATATTAAATATGTTAAAAGAATTAGATAGGCTCATTTCCATAAACATACCTTTTGAAGAAACTGCAAATATAAAAAAATTTGAAAGTTTTATGAATAATGGGGATCCTCCTTGCGATTATGAGAGACAACTTCTCGAAAATCATGAAAAAATGTTATCTACTGTTTTGGATGGGAAAATTGTTCCTCCTTACGAAGTTGAAATTCAACCAAGTTCTTCTTGTAATTTAGCTTGTAAACATTGTTTTGGAAAAGTTTTAACAAATAAAAATTTGCCGAACGGGATTGGAAATTCTGAAATGATTAGTATAATCAATAAACTTAACGAATTTAAAGTGAATGATTTTAAAGTAGAAACTGTTAAATTTTGTGGGACTACTGGAGAACCTCTTGTTAACCCTGCAATAATTCCAGGAATTGAATTATTAAATGATTTGGGAAAAGAGATAATTGTTTTTACAAATGGGCTTAATTTAGACTTACTTTATGGTAAAAAAAAATATCTTGACTATGTACTTAAAACAGATAAGGTAAATGTAAGTTTAGATGCAGGTTCAGAAGAGATCTTTAAAAATTTGAAGGGAGCACTGGGATTTGAGAGAATTGTACATAGCCTTGAAGAGATGGTTTCAAAAAGAGATTCTTCAAAAGGTCTTGATCCAAGATTAACTGTGAGCTATGTTATTGGAACTGATAATTATGGTGAAATATTTAAAACAGCAGAATTAATGAAAAAAGTAGGAGTTGATGAAATAAGATATCGTGTTGATTTTACTAATTTAGATTTTATTCATAAAATATCTCCAGAAATTAAAGCTGGTCTTAAAGGAGCGGAAGCTTTAGATTTAAAAGATGGAAAATTTACTGTAAATTCAGTTTATACTGATAAGGATATTTCTAAAGATAGTTCAGCATTTAATTCTAAAGGATTAAAATGTTATAACAAGCATTTTTGGGCTTGTATTGGTCCAGATGCAAATGTTTATGCTTGTGGACATAAAACATATAGTGGGATTAACCCTTATGGGAATATCTTGGAAAAATCCTTTAAAGATATTTGGACAAGTAAAGAAAGAATTAAAGATTTGGGTTGTTTAACTGGAGAAGAATGTAAATTTTGTTCACCTTCATCTGTTCGAAGAAATGTTTTTGTAAATTTCTTAGATGAATTAAGAAAACAAAATTAAATTTCATTTCTAAATTACTTGAGAGACTTCCAGAATATATTTTGGTTGATAGAGCCTACATTGAAAATATAATGCTTACAAGAGTGAAGGCAAAGGATCCTATTTTTGCTGGGCAATTAAGTGCTAAGACTATGCTCATAATTGTAAGGAAGCTACTATCAGTTAGGGTATTAATTCTATTCGTAAACGAACACTTCTAATTCGTTTTGGGCGGAGGGAATTGAACTTTCTCTAGAGAATCTTTTTTAGAAAAGTTTTATATATAATAATATTCATAGTATACTTATGTTGAACAAAGGGGGTCTGGTATTGTTATTTTTACTTTTCTTTTTTAGTCTTGTATTTTCTAGTGCTGTGGAAGTTGCTTGTGATGATTACTGCATCGATGATATATTTTATTCTAATGGAACCTTTAATGTAAGAAGTGAATTATGTGAGTACTGTAATCGAACCTTTTGTGATAATGGCTGTGATTTAAGTTATCTTGATTGTGCTTCTGAGATAATTCTTCAAACATGTGAGAGTATTTGTGATGATGGGATTTTTTATTTTCCAATTACTGAAGAAGCAGAAATATGCAATTATACTGAAACAGAATGCTCTGAGGGATGTACTGAAACAGGATGTATTCAACCGGTGGTTCACGAAGCAGAACCTACTCCAGAAACAGAAAATGATGATACAGTGGAGGACCAACAAGTAGATATTGAAAATCTTCCAATAGTTACTGGTTCAACTGGGGAAGGGACTGTTGCTGAGAAAAAACCATCTAATTTTACAGAGATTTCATTTAATCTACCTAATGTGAAAGGTAATGAACTTTTTATTCAGTATAAAACTCCTGGAAAAGATTTCTCATTTCAGAATAAGATTGGAACCGTAAACCAAAAATATGCCTCTGAGGGAGAAGTAAAAGATGTTGAAGTTGAAGAAGACGAAGGTTTTCCATTCTATGTTATTACATTAATCAATAAAGGAAAACTTTTTTGGCTTTTTCGGGTAGATATTGAAACAAAAATTTATGTAAATACAACAAGCCTTGAAGAAAAAAGAGAGAAAAGACCTTGGTGGTCTGGATTAGTTAAGAAAGAAAGGAAAATTAACCCTATAGATACTTTCGTCTGTGATATTGACAAAGATTGTAATCAATTTGAGGATGAAAATTTGTGTACGGGGATTTATTATTGTGAGGTTGGAGGGAATGTTGCTCCAAGAGACCAGAGATGCAAATTAAATTTTTCGAGCGTTGTTGATTGTTATGGCTTAGGAGAAGATTGTAGAATTAATTCGTGTAATCCTAAAAATGGGAAATGTGAGGTTGTAGATCTTCCGGAGAAGACAATTTGTGAGAAGGGAGGGGATCCTTCTTGTAGAAATAAAGACTTTTGTTCTGAGGGGGAATGTATGAGGGGAACTTTCGATTATGAAATTGAATCTTGTCAATGTGAAGATCATTCTGATTGCGATGCTTTAGAAAATGGGAACCTTTGTGATGGAATTCTTTACTGTAATAAATTCAATCACCAGTGCGAAGTAGCTCCCCCAACAATTGTTTCTTGTGGGAAGGGTGCAAATACGATTTGTATGAAAAATACTTGTGATCCTAAGACAGGAAAATGTAGTTTGAACCCACTTAATCAGGGAGAATTGTGCGACGATGGTAATAGTTGTACATCGGGAGATTCTTGTACTGCAGGACTTTGTGTTTCAGGTAAGGAAAATGTTTGTGAGTGTGAGCAGAATTCTGATTGCGATGCTTTAGAAAATGGAGATGTTTGTGATGGAACCCTTTATTGTAATAAGGTGATAAATAAATGCATCTTAAATGAAGCTACGATAGTAAATTGTCAAAATGTGTCTGATACTTACTGTATTAAGAATACATGTAATGCTACAACTGGAAACTGTAAAATGAAGGCACAAAATATTGGAGAAGATTGTTGGAAAGAAGATGGTTGTTTTGATTCTGTTTGTACTGAAAAAGGTATTTGTGAAGGTAACTGGAACTTTAACAAGACACTATCCTATAAGAAATGTCAGTGTAGGGAAACTGTTGATTGTAAAAAATTTGAAGATGGAAATATATGTAATGGAACTCTTTATTGTGATAAGTCAACAAACACATGCGAATTGAATCCTGCAACAACTATTAATTGTCAAAGTGTTGATGATACTTATTGCAGGAAGAATACTTGTAATGCTATCACAGGAAATTGCGAGATAAAACCAATTAATATTGGGGAAGCCTGTATTGGGACTGGAGGAGTAGATGCTTTTTGTAAAACTAATGGTTTGTGTGATGATTAATTAAATCCTAGATTTTTTTTAAATGAATACTTCTATTCCGTTCCTGGTGGATGGGATCTTAGAATTCCATTTCAATTCTTAATTCAAGTAAGGAATTAATGTATTTACTGATTCTTCTAAAATGGGTGAAGATTTCTAATTCGTCGTCGCTTAGGCTGGGTTTTTTCTTATGACTTTTTTTATAGAATTCAGGTAAATAGGAATGAATCTGAAAATCTTTATTGGAAATTTCAACAACCTTACTTTTGTTAAATTTGTAAAATAAGTCAGAATACATTCCAAACTGCTCTAGGACTAATTCTGCCATTGGAAGTATACTGTTTAATTCGATATCTGCAACGTCCTTATAGATATGATTTCCTATGCTCTTGAACTCGTCGGCCAATAACTCTAAAATATAAAGACTAGGAAACATTAGATGAGTTTTAAATCCTTTAAAACCAGTTTTATTTAGAACTCTTAAACAATAATCATGAAATTTATCTACGTTAATATCAACATCATGTATATGTTTTAATATCTCTACTTTTTTTGTTTTCAAAGCTTCTACACTATCTTCAGCCATTTGCTGAATCAAAAGAAAAACTCTTCTTAATGATGTATCAAATTCCTTGCTAGTAGGTTCTGACATCGCCTTGATAATGCAATAATCTGCATGATGTTCCATAATTTCGAAACCGATAAATCTACTAGTTATTCCCTGAATCGTTTCAACGGGAGAATATCCCATAATCTTTTTACTATATTTGGTATCGAATTTATGTGCCGTTGCAAATTTATACGGATTGCCATATGTTTCTTTTGGATCAAACTTAACCTTAACTTCGTTATATCCTTCTCGATAAGCAGCCATAAAATATTTCCATATGGAAGGTATATCCAAACCAGTTATATCTATCTCGGTTTTAGAATCTCTATTGCCTCGCTCTGTTGATAATATTAATCCATTTTCCCTTTCGTTTAAATCAATTTCATCTCCAGACTTAAGATTAAAATTTTTGGCCCATTTGCTAGGTAATGTAATTGTTAATGTGTTATGTCCTTGTTTGATTATTTTTCTTTTCATTTTGACTAATACCTTATATATATATGTTATAAATATATTTAAAGCTTTTCCAATATATACACTAGTGAAAGTATATCTAAATATATTCACAAGGGACGGATAGTTCAATATTCTTCATTATTCATTATATTTTGGAAAATAAATATATTGACAATTGTTAAATTCTCTACGACGTTTAATACTATATGAAGACTGAAATTAAAATTAAAGAACAAGATAAACTTGATTTCTTATCACCAACTAATTGGGTTTTTCATGATGATATTGTTGAAAAAGTGCTCGAAGGAGATTATATGAATATAAAACCTTATTGTGCCGAATTTGTACCGACTACAAATTGTTCGAATAGATGTCCGTCTTGTTCTTATGAATTGATAAAAAAATTAACGGGGGTTTGGGAAAGAAATGATTTTAAGGATCCAGAATCACATATGCAAAGTGTTGATTTCGCGAAAGAAATGCTCGATAAAATAATTGATGAGGGAGTAAAGGGAATAATATTTACAGGAGGGGGAGAACCGTTTTTGTTTAGGGGATTAGAAGATTTGGTTGCGCATGTTACAAAAAGAAATTGTGATAGCGTGATTTATACGAATGGAAATGCTGTCTCTGAAGCAAGAATATACAAAACCTTGGAAGCCTCTCCAAAACTTGTTCGAGTTAGTTTGAATTGTGGAACTGATGAGGTTTATGATCTTTTTCATCAACCTCTGGCAAAAGGAGCATTAAATCGAACATTAAGAACTATAGAAACGCTTGCACGAGGCTCATTGAATAAAGAAGAAACGAAAATTGGCGTCGGTGTTATAATGAATGAGGTTAATAAGGGTGATTTAGTTGAAACAGGAAAAAGAATCAGGGAAATTGTTGATAAAACTGGAGGGGGAATTGATTTTGTTATGTACAGACCTTGCTTTGATAATTATACTGATAATCAATTAACGAAAGATCTTTTGGATGAGGCTTATGAAACTGTTGAAATTGGAGTAAAGGGTATTTTGAAAGATACTGATGTTAATGTGATTAATGTAAAATGTAGGTATGATGCATTAAAAGAGAATACGAGAAACTATGGTGAATGTCGGGGGACAGGATTATATGCTGAAGTTGGTCCAAGTGGAAAATTATATAATTGTTGTGATAGAAATCTAAATCCGAAATATGAATTGGGAGATTTAACAAAAAATAGTTTTAGCGAAATTTGGCAATCTGGAAATAGGGATAAAGTTCTAGATTATGTTAATTCAAGAAGTTGTATTATGTGCCCGCCAGGATGTAAACCTCATGAAACGAATATACAATTTGAACAAATAGAAAACTTAAGGCAAAAGGGAAGGATAGGTGAGGTTGAAAGAACATTACGTAAACAAGCTAAAAGCCAAAAACCAATAATGGTTAATTTTTAAAAGTAAAATTAATTCTACTCTAAATGAACACTTTTATTCCGTTTCGGGTGGAGGAACTGAATTTTTATATAATATTTTTTAATTTTTCAATGAAAGATTTAAAAGGCGTTTTTTATCTTATAGGAAATTAAAGGTGTAATATGTATAAAAATAAAAAAGTAAAAAAGATAAACTCGATTGATGATCATTTTGAAATGTTTTATGAGGAATTTGGGGTTTGGAAAAAGATAAAAAAAAAGGCGCGTATTGGTGCTGGTGTTGGGGTTGTTTTGGGTGTTGTTGGTGGCGTTGTTTTGGGAGAAAACATTAATGATTATGTTGAAGTTTTAAAAGAATCCCCTGTTACAATACAATATACTGTTGATGCATGTTCGGGTGTTTTATTGGGTGTTGTTGGTGGCGTTGGTGGTGCTTTGTTAAATGCTATTCCAGAAATATATAATTATTACAAAAAATCGTATAAGTTTTAATTTTCCTATTTTTATAATATATTTATCTGTTTGGTAATATTTAAATATGAGAATAATATTAGAATAATATGAAGAGAGAGAGTGTGAATAAGTTATTGATAGTTGGTTTTTTTGCTATGGCTTTTGGTTTTGTTGAAGGAGCTGTTGTTGTATATATACGTAAACTATTTTACAATAATGTACCCTTGTTCCCTTTGAGAGGATTTCTAGATCCTTCTGTACTTAGTGTGGAGTTTGTGAGAGAAATTGCGACGATTATTATGTTGGTGACTATAGCTATGCTTGCTGGGAAGAAAGCGTATGAAAGATTTGCATATTTTATTTATGCTTTTGCGATATGGGATATCTTTTATTATATTACCTTGAAATGGGCTCTGGACTGGCCGGCCTCTTTATTGACATGGGACGTTCTATTTTTGATTCCCTGGACGTGGATTGGTCCTGTTTTGTCTCCATTGTTATGGTGTATTGCATTTATTTCTTTTACTGTTCTTATTATCCACTTTGAAGATTTGGGTATTAAAGTTAATATAAATTGGAAGGAATGGTCTTTGATGATTCTCGGAGTTTTAGTTTGTTTGTTTGTATGGCTGTATGACTTTGGTAAGATTATTTTCGGGGGAGGATTTGCTAGGGACTTTTTTGGTTTAAAAAATAATGTAGAGTTCGCTCAAATTGTCTCAAATTATATTCCATCTTATTTTAATTGGCCTATTTTCTTATTCGGATTAGGTATATCAGGCGCTGGTTTTATTCTGCTTTATTCAAGATTGAAGAAGCTAAGTTTGAATAAAGTTAAGGGAAAGAGAAAGAGAGCTTAAAAAGATTACTCTGGGGTAATAAATATATTGTAAAATATAACGATATTTGTGAATAATATTTGTTATAATAGAGGGTGATTGCTGATTTTGTGGGTATATTTATAAATAACAAATGATTTATTTTAGGATGGAAAAGGGGAGGTTATTATTTGTTTTAGTGACGATGTCTTTTGTTTTAATGTCTTTTTTAATTCCAGTAGTTTCTGCTCTAACAGAAGTTGATGGTTGTGCATATTTGAATCGATCTGACTCGGATTATATTATTAATAAAGATTTCGTTTTTACTGGATCGGAGATGAGCGCTTGCCTTATTGTCGAAGCTAATAATGTGAGAATTAATGGAAATGGAACTTTAATAAATTCAACGGGAATAATCATAGGAATTGATACAAATGGTTATAATGATACGATAATATATAATCTTTCTATAAGTGGATTTGAAACTGCTATAAAACTTTCAGGTTCTAATAGCTATATTTCTGATGTTTCTTTGAATGATTCTAGTGTTGGTATTTCTTTTGAATCTGAGGCTAGAAATAATACTATAGAGAATGTTAGTATTGAAAATATGTCATCGCTTTTTGTTAATGTTTCTGGTTCTAATAACACTTTCTTTAATAATCGTTTGAGTGATTCTGAAAATGGATTCTTGTTTGGTGCTAGTTCATTTGATAATATCGTGAAAAATAATACAATTGTTGATATAACTTTTCTCGGGATTAATGTTTCTGGTTCTAATAATAGATTTTTTAATAATACTTTAATGAATTTGGGTTCTGCTTTTTCGTTTAGTTCTTTTTCTTCAAATAATACTGTTAACGAAAATATTTTCTTAAATATGTTCTCTTATGGTATGAATGTCTCTGGTTCTGAGAATGTGATTACTAGTAATATTTTTGATAATGTTTCTTCTTTTGGAATACGGGTTAATGATGATGATAATAATTTTTCATTAAATAATGTAAGTAATTCGGAGATTGGTTTTGATGTGTATTCTAATATAAATTTGATTGATAACAATATAATTTCAAATATGTCCTCTTATGGTATTTTAGCGTATAATGGGGATAATAATACTTTTTCTAATAATTTTTTGAGTAATACTAGTATTGGTTTTAAGTTAGAAAATATCTCTTTAGGTAATGTGATTAATAATAATACAATTTCTAATATGTCTTCTTATGGATTTTATTCTTATGGTGAAAATAATAATACTAGAATTATTAATAATGTTTTCGAGAATTCTGATTATGGTGTTTTTATTGAAAAAGTAATACCAATGTTTTGGCAAGATAAAATTTCTTACAACAATACAATCTCTAACAATACAATCTCTAATATGATTTCTGGCGGCATATATCTTGAAAGTATTGCGAATATTGTTTCTAATAATATAATATTTAATACATCTTCTTATGGTATACGATTGATTGAATGGGGGAATACCCTATCAAATAATACTTTGAATGATTTTGTGAAAGGAATTATTGTTAATTCGTCTAATAATACCATATCCAATAATGTGATTTCAAATATGTCTTCTTATAGTGTTGATGTTTATGTTTCTAATAATACATTTTCTTATAATAATTTAAGCATATCTTTAGGAGGAATAAATTTAGCTTCTGCGAATAATATTATATCTGGGAACAGAATTTTGAATATGTCTAATTTTTCTATTAATATATCGGTAGATAATAACACATTGTCTGATAACTTTTTGAATGATTCTGTTATGGGGATTATTATATCGTCTGACAACAATATAATAGACGATAATACAATTTCTAGTATGTCCTCTTATGGAATTAATGTTAGCGGGGACAATAACACTTTGTCTAACTTATTTTCGAATGGAGTTTTTGTTTCAGGTGATACTAATAATTTTTCTAATGATAGATTTTCTAGTTCATCTGTTGGCCTTTATTTGTTTGATTGTGATAACTTAACTTTATCTGATATTGTTTTTTCTGATAATACTTTGGATATAAATTATAGTAATGTGAACAGTTTTCGTACAATTAATATTACTGGAATCAATGTTTTAGGTGATGGTACAAAAATATATTTTAATGATTCAATGTCTAATTATACATATAATTCTAGGAGTGCAGTTGATTTGGGATTTTTGATTTTGAGAAATGCTTTTAATATAACTGTCAGGGAAAGTTATGTATTGCATTATCCGATTGTTTTATTTAATGTTAGTAGTTCGAACTTTAGTGATATGAGTATAATTGAATCTAATGACGGATTTATTTTAGAAGGAGATGATAATACAATAAATAATAATTTATTCTTTAATATTTCTTTTTATAGCGTTAATGTAAATGGTTCTAATAATATTTTTTCTAATAATAATTTGACAAACTCAGCTACTGGATTTGATTTTGATGAAAATTCTACTAATAATACTATAATTAACAATACAATTTCTGATATATCTGATTATGCTATTGGTATCACTAACTCTAGTAACAATACTTTGTTTAATAATAGTTTAGAGAATGCCTCTATTGGTCTTTATTTCGGGTTAGGATCTGTTGATAATACCATAAATGATAATACAATTTTTGATATGTCTTCTGTCGGAATTAATGTTTCTAGTTCAAATAATACTTTTTCAAATAATACTTTAAATAATTCTGATTATGGTTTTACTATTTCTGGTGATGAAAATAGGTTTGATTCTAACAACATTTCCGATATGTCTTCTTATAGTTTTTATGTTTATGGTGATTATAATAACTTTACTGATAATACTTTAAACAATTCTGAGTATGGTTTTTATATTGCTGCAGTTTCCAATAATGGCAATTTTACAGATAACAATATTTCCGATATGTCTCATTATGCTTTTTCTGTTTCTGGTAATGGAAATTCTATTGAAAATAATAATATTTTTAATATATCTAATTATGGTTTTACTATTTCTGGTAATGATAATAATTTTATTGATAATGCTTTAAACAATTCTGTCTCTGGCTTTTATATTACTAGCAATGGAAGTATATTTAGGAATAATAATATTTTTAATATGTCTAATTATGGTTTTTATATTATTGGTGATGATAATAATTTGACTGATAATATTTTAAGTAATTCTGATTCTAGTTTTTATGTCTCTGGTGATAATAATAACTTTACTGATAATGCTTTAAGCAATTCTGGTTATGGTTTTTATATTAGCTCTTTTTCTAATAATAGTCTTTTTGATTATAATAATATCTCTGACATGTATTCTTATGGTTTTTATGTTGCTAGTGATTATAATACATTCTCTTATAATAATTTGGAAGATGTTTCTTTTGGTGTTCACATTACTTCTTTAGCTGATGATAATATTTTTGACCATAATGTGGTTTCTAATTCTGAAAATATTTCTGTTAATATTAGTGGTGATGATAACATCTTTTCTTATAATAATTTAACTAATTCTAAATATGGATTTTATTTTATGAGTGAGTCTTTTAATAATACAATTGACAATGGTTTAATCTCTAACATGTCTTCTTCTGGAGTTGTTTTTAATTATTCTCATAATAATACTCTTTCAAATAGTATTATTAATGATTCAACTGTAGGTCTTTATTTAATTGCGAGTGAAAATATAACACTAATTAATAATACTTTTTCTAATAATAATGATTTAGATTTAGATTATGATACGATAAATGTTTTTCGTTCTATTAATATTAGTGGGGAAAACATATTGAGCAGTGCAAAGAAAATATATTTTAACGATTCAGCCGTAAGTTATGTTTACAATCTAACTAGTGCAGAAGATTTAGGATTTTTGATTTTGAGAAATAGTGATAGTGTTAATGTTGAAGATTTTGAATTGAATTTGCCAATAATTTTTATTAACGTTAGTAATTCAATTATTAATAATGTGAGTCTATCTAATACAGAAGAAGGTGTTATCTTAGAGGATTCAAATAATAATACTATGTCTAATAATGTGATATCTAATATGTCTTTTTATGGAATAGATGCTGATGTGGATTCTTCTAATAATGTTATAAATAATAACAATATTTCGAATGTGTTAAATTATAGTGTTTATATTTCTGGAGTAAATAATACAATTTCTTATAATATTATTAATGGTTCTGATTATGGTTTGTATTTTAATTATAACTCTTCTAGAAATGTCGTTAATAATAACAGAATTTTTAACATTTCGAATTCTAGTATTTATTTCTCAGAAGATGATTTTTTTCTTTTAAATTATGCTCCTGACGAGGATTTTAATGAGAGTCAAAAGCTTACGGCGAGTGATGGTGATGTTACTGATTATTTTGGTTATGATGTTAGTTTAGATGGTAACTATTTAGTTGTTGGGAATAATGCTCCAAATGCTGGTGTTTATATCTTTGAAAAAGATGAGGAAAATAGATGGAATGAAATTCAAAATATAACAGCTAGTGATAATCCAATTAACGCTTATTTTGGTAAAAGTGTTGATATTAGCAATGATTATATTGTAATTGGTGCGAAATCTAATGATAGTATTTATATTTACGAACGTAATTCTAGTGGTTTTTGGAATCAAGCTCAAAAAATAATTGGGAATGAAGGATTTGGTAGTAATGTTGATGTGAGTGGAGATTATCTGGCTGTTGTGGATTATGATGATTATGCTATTGAATTTATTCCAAGGGCAGAATCTGATATCTACATTTACGAACGTAATTCTAGTGGTTTTTGGAATCAAACTCAAGTGATAGATTATCCATTTAATTACGATGGAAATCTTCCAGCTAGAACAATAAGTCTGGATGGTAACTATTTAGCGATACAAGCACATGCTGATAACGGAACAATTAATATTTACGAACGTAATTTTAGTGGTTCTTGGAATTCAATTCAAAATGTAACTAATGTTGATCTTGTTGCAAATGATTATTTTGGTTTTAGTGTTAGTCTAGATGGCAATTATTTAATCGTCGGAGCTAAGGGGGAAGACATTGGTGTAAATGCTAGTCAGGGTAGTTCTTATATCTTTAAGCGTAATTCTAGCGATAGTTGGAATGAAGTTCAGAAATTAACTGCCAGTGATGGTAATACAAGTGATTATTTTGGTTATAATGTTGGTATAGATGGTGATAATTTAATAATTGGAGCTATGGGTGATGATATTGGTGGGAATATGAATCAGGGTAGTTCTTATGTTTTTGAGCGTAATGGTAGTGGTAGTTGGAATGAAGTTCAAAAATTAGTTGCCAGTGATGGGAATGTTAGTGATTCTTTTGGCGGTAGTGTTAGTATAGATGGCGATAGTTTGGTTGTTGGTTCTTATGGTGATGATGATCTTGGAAGTGCGAGTGGAAGCGCCTACATTTATTCAATTCCGGAATTTTTTAATAACTTTTTATATTCTAACATATTGAATGATTCTGGAAATGGGATAATTCTTTCATCTGATAATAACAAAGTAGATAGTAATGTTATTTTCGATATTTCGGATTCTGGAATTAGGGTTTCAGGAGAAAATAATACTTTTTTGAGTAATACTTTGAATGATTCTGTACTCGGATTTTATTTTGATATAGGAGCGATAAATAATACAATTGATAGTAATGTTATTTCTAATATGTCTGGTTATGGGATAGTAGTTAATGATACAAACAATACCGTATATTATAATAATATCAGTGATTCTACAGTTGGGATTTCAATTCAAAATGTTTCAAATTCAATAAATAATAATATTTTAGATTCTAATGGAATTTCAATTTATATTAGTGGTGATTCTAATAATATTTCAAGTAATGTTTTTAATAAATCTGGAATTGGATTGAAAATAATCTCTGAAAATAATTTGATTGATTTAAATAACTTTTATGATACATTCTCTATTGTGATGAATATTTCTGGTATTAATAATTCTGTTAATAATAATATTTTAGATAATTCTTCTATTGGAGTTTCTGTTCTTTCTAATAACAATACTTTTTCAAATAATATAGTTAACAATATGTCTGATGTTGGTATAAATGTTTCTGGAAATGAAAGTATCTTTAATGATAATATTTTAAGTAATTCTTCAATTGGTTTATATTTGTCAGGCAGTGATAATTTGACTTTAATTAATACTACATTTTCTAATAACGATTTAGATTTAGATTATGATAGTATAGATGTTTTTCGTAGTATTGATATTTCTGGTGTAAATAATCTTAGTAGTGGAAAACTTATTTATTTCGATGAATTTAATTCTAATCATGATTATGATCCCGTGACGGTTTCGAATTTAGGATTTCTAATTTTAAGAAATAGTGACAATGTAAATGTTGAAGGGCATATATTGAATTACCCAATTTTTCTTTTTAATGTTAATAATTCAGTAATTGAAAATATAAGTTTATCTAGTTCTAAATATGGAATTTTCTTGGAAGGGTATAATAATACGATTGAAGATAATATAATATTTAATATGACTGCCCCGGGGATTGAAATTTTTGGTTCAGGGAATAATATTTCTTATAATAATTTAAGTGAGTCGTGGATTGGTATATTCTTTAATTCTGACTCTTCTAACAATATTGTAAATAATAATGATATTTTTTATATGGACGTTTACGGTATTAATGTTTCTGGATATAACAATACTTTTTCGAATAATAATTTAACAGATTCAGTAATTGGTATATCTTTTGATAATGCTTCTTATAATAATATGATTGATAATAATACAATCTTCAATATGTCTTCTTCTGGCTTTTCTATTTCTGGTTATAATAGCACTTTCTCTAATAATACCTTAACAGATTCAGCGATGGGTATTGTATTGAATTCTTTTTCATATAACAATACAGTCGATTCAAATATCTTTTCCAGGATTTCTATTTCTGGTGTTAATATGTCTGGTCATAATAGTACTTTTTCATATAATAATTTTAGTGATTCTTATTCTGGTATTTATTTAAAGAGCATCTCATTCAATAATATTGCCGATAATAATATAATTACAAATATGTCAAATTATGCTGTTAAAGTTTTTGGTTATAATAATACATTTTCTAATAATATTTTGAACGATTCAAAATATGGATTGATGTTAGATCATGTAGCCTCTCATCATAATATAATAAATTCGAATGTAATTTCTGGGATGTCTAATTATGCTGTTAAAGTATTTGGAAGAGAGAGTACGTTTAGAGATAACAATATAAGTAATTCTTTCATAGGTATTGAGCTAGGGATAAATGCATACAATAGTGTTATTCACTATAATTTGATTTATAATATATCTTTTTCTGCTATTAATGTTTATGGAGAGAACAATTCGTTCTCATATAATAATTTGAGTAATTCAAGTGTTGGATTTTTTGTTTACGATAATAATAATTTAATTGATAACAATATTCTTTATAATATGTATGATTCTAGTATTAAAATCGTTTCTGCAGAAAATAATACTTTTTCAAATAATATTTTAAATGATTCCAAAATTGCTTTTGATATAAACAGTACTTCCATTGATAACTTAATAACAGAAAATATTATTTTCAATATGTCTTTTACTGGTATTAACGTTACGAATTCTAATAATAATACTTTCTCGAGTAACAATATAAGTGTTTCTAATGTTGGTTTCTATTTGAATACTAATTCTAACAATAATATAATAAATTCGAATGTTATATCAGAGATATCATCTTTTGGAATTTATATGAGCGCCTCTAATAATAATATATCTTCTAATATTTTAAATGATTCTGGAGATGGTTTCTATTTGGGTTCGGAATCTTCTGACAATATTATTAGTAATAATTACCTATATAATATATCAAATTATGCTGTTAGTATTGAGGGAAACAATAATACAATTTCTGCTAATAATTTGAGCAATTCTTCTATCGGAATTAACGTGTTCTCAGAGAACAATATTGTTAGTAACAATATTATTTATAATATGTCTTTGGTTGGTATTAATGTTTCAGAATCTAATAATATTTTATCTTCTAATATTTTGAATGATTCTTTAATTGGAGTTTATTTTGATCTTGGATCTTTAAATAATATTATTGATAGCAATGTTATTTTCAACATGTCTGTTGTTGGTATTAATGTTAGTGATGATAATAATACTTTTTCAAATAATAATTTTAGCGATTCTTTGGTTGGTCTTTTTGTTGGTGAATATTCAAATGATAGTGTCTTTAGTAATAATATTATTTATAATATGTCTGTTGTTGGTATAAATGTCAGTGGTGATAGTAATACTTTTTCAAATAATACTTTGGATAATTCTTTTATTGGTATATCTGTTGTTACAGGTTCTGATAATAATGTGTTTTCTAATAATATATTTTCTAATATCTCTTCTGTTGGTGTTAACGTTTTAGGTTCTAATAATATATTTTCTAATAATGTTTTAAATTATACCAATGATGGTATGGTAATTGGAATAGGAGATAATAATAGTGTTGATAGTAATGTGTTTTACAATATTTCTTCAGTCGGAATAAACGTTTCTGGCGATGATAGTCTTATTACTGATAACGATTTTTACAATATTTCTTCATTTACTATTTGGGTTAATTCTTCTTCTAATAATATCTCTTCTAATAATTTTTACAATTCTAGTATAGGTGTTACAATTCTTTCTAATGATAGTGTTTTTGATTATAATAATTGCACAAGTATATCTGGAACTTGTATAAATGTTTCAGGCTCTTATAATTCGTTTGAACATAATCGTTTAAGTAATTCTCTAATGGGATTTAATATTTTATCTGATGATAATACAATAAATTTTAATACTATCTATGGAATGTCTTCTTTAGGAATCAATATTCTAGGATCTTCTAATGATATGTTTTCTAATAATGTGTATAATTCTAGTGTTGGTGTAAACATTGGATCTTCAAATAATAGATTACATGAAAACGATATATATAATATATTAAGTACATCCATAAATGTTTCTGGTCCCGATAACGAATTTATTTATAATCGTTTAAGTAATTCTTCAATAGGATTTAATATTTTATCTGATAATAATACAATAAATTATAATACTGTATTTAATAATTCTGATGTTTCAGTTGTTATGGTTGGTTCTAATAATCTTTTCAAAAATAATATATTGAATATGTCGTTTGTTGGTCTGA
This sequence comes from Candidatus Woesearchaeota archaeon, assembly GCA_964516745.1. GTDB lineage: Archaea > Nanobdellota > Nanobdellia > Pacearchaeales > GW2011-AR1 > JAGVXH01. The sequence continues at coordinate 30,028 of CAZEYD010000001.1, read as the reverse complement.
ATATTTCCTCTTCAAATAATACTATTAATAGTAATACAATTTATGATATGTCTAATTCTGGTATCGTTACTTATGGTGTTAACAATACTTTTACTTATAACACTTTGAATAATTCTATAGTTGGTATAAGATTGTATTCTGATAATAGTATAATATCTAGTAATATAATTTTTAACATGTCTGCTTCTGGTATCGTTATTGATGGTGATAATAATATACTGACTCTCAATACTTTGAGTGATACTTCTACCGGCATATCTTTGTTTATTTCGTTGAATAGTACAATATCTAATAATATAATATCAACAATGTCTCATTCTTGTATAGCTATCGGGGATACTACTACAAATAATATATTAACTTCTAACACTTTGAGTAATTCTTCAACTGGTATAAAATTATTTTCCGACAATAACACAATACGAAATAATACAATTTATAATATGTCTTCTTCCGGTATTAACATATCTGGTTCTGTGAACTCGTTTGTTTATAATAATATATTTGTCTTCATGGAGAATGCTTCTGCTTTGTATGGTCAAGATGCTGTTGGAAATAATTTCACTTTTAACAATTTCACTTCTAACAATTCTTCTTCTGGTATTGCTATTTATTTTAATGGATCTTATAATAATTTACTTTATGAAAATATCATTAAATCCATAAACTTATTTGTTTCTGAAGACAATCTGACCAACCAATGGAATTCTTCTTCTAGAGGTAATTATTGGTATGATTTAGGTGGTTCTGGATATTCTGTGTCGTGTGTTGATTCTAATGGAACTGGAGTTTGTGATGTTGCTTATAATTTAACAACAAATAATACTGATTATTTTCCACTAAATCTTCTGGGAGCTACTGCTCCTGTTGTAGATAATCCTGTTGTAGACACTCCTGTTGTTTCTTCTTCTGGTGGTGGAGGAGGTGGTGGTATCACTTATTCTGTCTTGACTAGTGAAGGAGTTGATAGAACATTGACTGTTGGAAGTAGTTTTAATTTTAAATATAATTCAGAGAAACATTTGATTAAAAATTATAAATCTAGTGAAGAGGGTAAAGTTAACCTAAGTATAGAATCTATACCAACTTATTATTTGTTAGGGATTAATCAATTTGTTAAGAAAGATTTAGATCTGGATGGATATTACGATATTTATGTTAAGGTGTTGAGTTTGAATAGGTATGGAAAGGTTGAATTGTTTATTAAAGAAATTAATGAATCAGTTGTTAGCCAGGAAGATTTGTCGAATAGTAATGTTAATGGAGATGATGATGTTTCGGATGATGTAGAAGTCGTTGATAATGCGATTATTGGAACAGATATTTCTTCAAATATTCTTAAAGGAGTTTCTAAAACGCGATTTTTTATTGTCTTATTATTTATTTTTTCGATATTTGGAATTTTAGTAAATTATCCTTTATTTAAAAATGGATTCAAGAAAATCGTTGGTAGATATTGAGAGTTTTAATTTCTAACTTCTTCCAAAATAAAGAAGTTCTCTAAGAACGTTGTTGCGTAAACTCCGCTTGGTAAATCAAATTTTAATGTGATTTTTTTAGTGTTTTCATATAATTCGTCATCTTCTGTTTCCATTGTGAGATTTTTTACTTCTATTAGGGCATTTCTTAATTGTCCCTTTATCCGTAAAAATGGAATTTCTTTTACATCAAAATCATTTGTGTTTATATTATATTTTGCTAATATTTCTTTTTCTATTTCTCCCAACTCTTCTGGATCGAATCTGGTCTTATATCCGATTAGTGGGATTTTTTTCTGTCCCTCTATACTAAAATCAATTCCTTCTGCTAATGAGTTTTCTAAGATATCATTGAATAATCTACTTTGAACTGCATGAACAAACATTAAAACTTGTTTTCTGTCTGTTCGTTTTAGTGCTCCAATATGATCATTTCTGTTTTGTGCTAAGTGCATTAAAATATTTCGTTCAAATCTTAAGAACGGCGGGAAATAATTTAATGCTTTTTTGAAATCTTTTTCATTTGTTAATTTTTCCCTAGCTTCTATTACTTCTTTTCGCTCTTTGTTACTGGTATCTGTCAATATTGCAAAAATAGCCTCTTTGAATTTCCTTTTTATTATTAATTTTCCGATTTTATCATTATTTCCTCTTACACTTCCAAATCTTTGTTTCCCAAAATAATTAGGAAATTCTTTCGTTCTCTTGATTTGATTCGTAATCTTCATGGCGTCTTTTCTGTCTATATCTCTTAGAATTATTGTGAATCTATTTCCATCCAGATATCCCATTTTTATTTTTCTTTTATTCCATCTGAAATTTTTTATGTGTATATTGTCGTGTTGGAATGTTTTTATTAAGTCAATATTTGGTTTGAATATGGAAATTCTTTGACAGGTCCATGCTTTTTTATCTTTTGTTCCTGCAAATCCTATTGCGTCAATTCCTGTATTTAATTGTGAGGAGAATTCTCTTAAACTTCTGAATTGGTCTATGTCTTTTTTTTCAAATTGGCACCATAAAAAATCTTTCTTATTTTCTAAATCAATGTTTTCCAATTTGGTTTCTGTTTCCCAATTATCAGATATTTTACAGATTTGTTCGTCTCGCGTCATTTCTTCTACAATAAAGTCTTTTGATAATACTTTAAATTTTGCAGAAACTGGATCTATTTTACTTTTCATAATATTATCTAATAATAGGGGTATAAAAGGGTGTGGTTTTATTATGTTGTTTAGTCTTTATTTGTGTATGTGAAAGTGAAATAAAAGAAACAGAAATAAGTATTTATTTGTAAAAAGTCTCAATTATTATTTCTTTTTTTAATAAGTTATTTAATTACTAAATAGAGAGGATATCTTATCTTTTGTCGTCGGTAAAACGGGTTTTTAGCATAGAAATGTTTATAAACAAGAGTATGTTTTTCTAGTTGTGAAAGAGGAAATTTGTTATGAGTAAAGGAAAGTATTCTGCAGAAAATATTAAGGTTTTGGAAGGATTGGAAGCAGTCCGAAAAAGACCGGGTATGTATATTGGTTCTACTGATAAGCCTGGCTTACATCATTTAGTATGGGAGGTAGTTGATAATTCTATTGATGAACATATGATTGGAGTTGGTGATGTTATTAAAGCTACAATTAATAAGGATGGTTCGATGACTATTGAGGATTGTGGTCGTGGTATGCCTGTTGATATGCATCCTATATATAAGAGGCCAGCAATGGAAATTATTGTGACGAAATTACATGCTGGTGGAAAATTCGATGGTAAGGCTTATGCTGTTTCTGGTGGCTTACATGGTGTTGGAATATCTGTTGTCGCAGCATTATCTAGTCTTATGACAGTTGAAGTAAGAAAGGATGGAAAGATCTATTCTCAGAGTTATAGTATTGGAAAACCTATTGCAGATATAAAAGTAATTGGAAAATATAGTAATGGTCCAAACGGGACGAAGGTTACGTTTATGCCTGATGACACTATTTTTACGACTGTAGAATTTGATTATAGTACAATTGCTACTCGTTTTAGAGAAATGTGTTTTTTGAACGCTGGTTTGAAAATTATTTTTGTTGATAATCGTAAAGAAGTTGTTAAGAAAAACGAATTTCATTATGAAGGTGGTTTACAGGAGTTTGTTAAATGGTTAAATAGGACAAGAAATTCAGTTCATCAAAAAATAATTTATTTTAAAAAACAGGAAGGATCTACTATTGCTGAAGTTGCAATTCAATATACAGATTCTTATAATGAGAATATACAAGGATTTGTTAATACGATAAATACCGTTGAGGGAGGAACTCATGTTTCTGGTTTAAAGACCGCCTTGACGAGGGTCGTTAACGATTATGGGACCAAAAAAGGTATGTTAAAGAAAGATCAAAAACTTTCTGGTGATGATGTTAGGGAAGGTATTACTGCAATTATTTCTTTAAAATTAGCTGAGCCTCAATTTGAAGGTCAGACGAAAACAAAGTTGGGTAATGGAGAAGTTAAGGGTTTAATTGATTCTATGGCTACGACTGCGTTGACTGAGTTTTTTGAAGAGAACCCTAGTGTTGCTAAAAATATTATTAATAAATGTTTAAGTGCATTAAAGGCAAGAGAAGCTGCAAAAAGAGCTAAAGATTTAGTTAGAAGAAAAAATGCTTTGTCTGGTGGTGGTTTGCCAGGGAAGTTAGCTGATTGCTCTTCGAGAAAAACTGAGAATACTGAACTTTATGTTGTTGAGGGAGACTCTGCTGGTGGAACTGCAAAATCTGGTAGGGATAGAGAAACTCAGGCAATTTTACCGTTAAGAGGTAAAATATTGAATGTTGAAAAAAGTAACCCATCTAGAGCTTTAGGTAGTGAGATGATATCTAATTTAGTTACAGCGATAGGTACAGGTGTAGGTGAAATATTTGATATTAATAAGTTGAGATATGGTAAGATAATTATTATGACAGATGCTGATGTAGATGGTGCGCATATTAAGACTTTGTTATTAACATTCTTTTTTAGATATCTTCCTCAATTGGTTGAAGACGGTAGAATTTTTGTTGCTGTTGCTCCTCTATATTCTATAAAAAAGGGTAATAAGATATATTATGTATATACTAACGACGAATTAAAGACTAAAGTAAAAGAATTAAACAGTAAAGGTGAAGTTGGCCGATTTAAAGGTTTAGGTGAAATGAATGATGAGCAATTATGGGATACGACGATGAATCCAAAAACGAGGATATTGAAACAGGTATCTATTCAAGATGCTGTTGAAGCTGATGAAACATTCTCGCTTTTAATGGGAGATGCTGTTGCTCCTAGAAGACAATTTATTGAAGAAAATGCTGAACATGCAGAGGTGGATTTGTAATGGTAAAGGAGAAACAATCTGTTTGTGAATTATGCGGAGAGAAAAATGATTCTAAAAAGGAATGTAGTTGTCAAAATGAGAAGCCAATTAAAGTTAGGTTCTGTCCGGAGTGTAAAAGTACTGAAGTAAAATTTGTATTTAAAATGAAGAATTTGTTTGGATTGCTTCCAAGAGTTGAATGTACCAAGTGTGGTAATAGTGGTTTTGAGTTTCCGATTGTTGTAGTTAAACCTCAGAATTTAAAAAAGAAAAAAGGGACGCACCGCTCGGTGTACCCCAAATTGGAGAGTAAGGGGGCAAAACATGGATAATTTTGATGATGATATGCCAGAAGAGACTAAAAAATTATTGGAAGAATTAAGAAAAGAGCAAGAGGAAGACGAAAAGAATAATAATAAAGAAGAAAAGGTATTGGATACTGATGTTGTAGAGGCTGTTGGTGTTGAGAATGTTGAAAATATTGATAAAGCAGAGCAAGAACAAGAACAATATGAAGATAAACAAAAAATGTTGCAAAGAGATGTTCAAGCTAAAGAATTGATTAATGCTGAAATTTCTCCTGAAATGAAACAGGCTTATTTGGATTATGCTATGAGTGTTATTGTTGGAAGAGCATTGCCAAGTGCTGAAGATGGTTTAAAACCAGTTCATCGAAGAATTTTGTGGGCGATGTATAAAATGGGTGTTCAATATAGTAAACAGACAAAAAAATCTGCTCGTATTGTTGGTGATACAATGGGAAAATATCATCCACACGGTAATGTTGCTATTTATGATGCTATGGTGCGTATGGCTCAACCTTGGTCTTTAAGATATCCGCTTGTTTTGGGTCAAGGTAATTTTGGTTCTATGGATGGTGATGGTGCTGCGGCTGATAGGTATACCGAAGCAAAAATGGAAAAAATTACAGATGAGATGCTTGAATCTATCGAAAAAAGAACAGTTGAAATGCGTTCTAATTATTCTAATGAAGAGGAAGAACCTGTTTTGATGCCTGGTAAGATTCCGAATTTACTTTTGAATGGTGCATCCGGTATTGCTGTTGGTATGGCTACTAATATGCCACCACATAATTTGAATAATACTTGTGATGCGATTTTATATTATATTGATAATCCTGTGTGTGAAATTAAAGAATTATCTAAATTGATTAAGGCTCCCGATTTTCCAACTGGTGGTAGTGTGTCTGGTCAGTTTAAACAAATGTATGAAGAAGGAAAAGGACGAATGATTTTGGATGGTAAGGTTGATATTGAGGAGTCTAAAAAGAAAACAGATAAATCAAAAATAGTAATTAGTGAAATTCCTTATCAAGTGAATAAATCTGTTTTAGTTGAACAAATTGCAAATTTAGTAAGGGATAAGAAATTGCCTGATGTTTATGATATTAGGGATGAATCCAGTAAAGGAAAAGTTCGAATTGTTATTGAAATGAGGAGGGATACGGAACCGAAATTTACTATTAATCGTTTATATAAGTATACTAATTTGAGAACTAGTTTTAATGCAAATATGTTGGCTTTGGTTGGTAAGAAACCACAATTATTAAATTTAAAACAATTAATTGGTGTTTATGTAACTCATAGACAAAATGTTATTAGAAAAATGAAGGAATTCGATTTGGATAAGGCTGAAAAAAGGTTACATATTGTTGAGGGTTTATTAGTTGCTCAGAAAAACATAGATGAAGTTATCAGATTAATTAGAGCGTCTAAATCAAGAACGGATGCTTTGAATGTTTTGGTTGCTAAATATGAATTATCTCAAAAGCAAACTGAAGCAATTTTAGATATGAAATTATCTAGTTTAACGTCTCTAGAATTTGATAAATTGAAAGATGAATCTGAAGAGTTAACAAAAATAATTGAGAAATTAAGAAATATTTTAGGTGATGAACAATTGATTTTGAAAATTATTAAGAAAGATTTGGAAGGTTTGAAAGAGAAATATGGTGATAGACGAAGGACTAAAATTGTTGGTGATGTCAATGATTTTTCTGAAGCGGATTTGGTTGATAAAAAAGATGTTGTTGTGACAATAACAGATAAGGGTTATATTAAGAGAATTGATGTTAATGATTATAGGGAACAGAGAAGAGGAGGAAAGGGAGTCATTGGTTCTGATTTAACCGAAGAAGATTTCGTTGCTGATTTGATTACTTGTTCTACTCATGACTATATGTTGTTTTTTACTGATAAGGGAAGGGTTCATTGGTTGAAGGCTCATGAGGTTCCTGCGAGTTCTAAAAGTGCAAAAGGTAGAGCTATTGTTAATGTATTGGATTTAAAGGATGAACAAATTGCTAGTGTTATTGCTGTTAAAGAATTTAGTAATTATTTAATGATGGCTACTGAGAAAGGTATTGTGAAAAAGATTGAATTATCTGCATTTAGCTCTCCTCGTAAGGGTGGAATAAAGGCGATTAAGCTGGCCGAGAGTAATGATACTTTGATACAAGTTAAGAGAATTAAAGAGAATCAAGAGGTTTTGCTAGTTACTAAGGATGGTCAAGCAATTAGATTTAATAGTAATGAAGTTCGAGCAATGGGTCGTGCTAGTTATGGTGTGACTGGAGTCAAGATGCATAAGGGCGATAAAGTTGTTAGTTTGGAAGTTTTGCCTTTAGAAAATAAAATAAAATCATCTATTTTAACAATTACTAAAAATGGTTATGGAAAAAGAAGTGCTATTGATGATTATAGATTAACTGGTCGTGCTGGGAAAGGAATTATTAATATGAAAGTTACTGATAAAACTGGTGAAGTGATTAAATCTACTAGTGTTGTTAATGATGATGCTGTTTTGGTTACAACGATTAAGGGAATTGTTATAAGAATGGCATTGGGTAAGATTCGTGTGATGGGTCGTGTTACTCAAGGAGTGAGGATGATTAATTTGACTGGTGATGATGGTGTTAGTGATATTGCAAGAGTTCCTACTGATGAGGCTGTAGATAAGATTGAGATTAGTGGGCAGAGAAAGTTGAAGGTTTAATGTGTGTTTTAGATAATATATTTTTTTATAAACTGTTTATGTTTTAGGCGCTTTGTATGAAAAAAGATTATTATATTGGAATAGCCGATAAATTTGCTAATGTAGTTTTTCAGGTTGGGTTCTCAGATAGTTATTTATTTTATATAAAAAAAGACAATGGAAAATATGATTATCTTCATTTAGCTATCGAAGGGGAAAAAAATGTTTTGTATGTTTTGGGAAATAATATACCAGAAGAAAATGTGGGAATAAAGATTGCACAACATAATTGTATAGACTTAATTAGTTCGGTAGAGTTTGAGGAAGTTGGAAAAAAGTTAGAGATTGCTGATGATAATGATAATTATGGTTTTTTTAAAATGGAACAATTGGAATGTAATAGAGTAGGTTTAGAAGAAATGATTGAGAAGATTATTCATCGAAATAATTGAGAAATTTACTAGAGATTGTTTTCTTTTTATTCTATTTTCCCAAATCCAATTAATCTCCAATGACCGTTGAAGTTTTTTGCGATTCCTATTGAATCATCTTTTAATGGGACGATAGGTATCTTTAATGACATTTCTAGATTATCTTTCGATATTTTTGATACTTGTCCAACTGTGATTGATGTATTTATGCTTAACATTAATAATTCTCCTTGTGCTAATGGTTTTATTTCTAGATTGTTGTTATCTCCAATTGCTTTTGGGAATAATTTATATTTTAGATTTATCGTACTTGTTATTTCTGGTAATTTACCTTCTGATGATGCGATTCCCCCTGAGAGTGCGTCGGCTTTTGTTAGTGATGGATCTAATTCTGTTTCTATTGCAAGACTTCCACCAGGTGTTGCTTCTTTTACTTCTATAATTCCTTTGTAGATTGATGTTATTTTTGATGTGATAGGTTTATACACAAATTCATTATGTTTTTTTTGTGAATATCCAGGTTTTATTTCTATAGTATCTCCGATTTTTAATGAACCCTGTTTTAGTATACCTCCTAAAACACCTCCATGTAATTCACTTATTTTGGTCCCTGGTTTATTAATGTCGAAACTTCGTGCGATTAAGAATATTGGTTCATCGTTTTTGTTTACTTTTTTTATTGGTAATTTGCATAATTCTTCTAAGAGTTTGTTTAAGTTTACTCCTTGTTGTGCTGAGATTGGGATGATTGGTGCATTTTCTGCGATGGTGCCTTTTACAAAATTTTTGATTTGTTGATAGTTTTCTAATGCCTGTTCTTTTGTTACTAAATCGATTTTATTTTGTGCTATAATTATATTTTTGATATTTTTTGCTTGGAGAGCCACTAGATGTTCTCGTGTTTGTGGTTTTATTCCCTCATTTGCTGCTACTAATAATATTGCCGCATCTATTATTGCTGCGCCTGATAACATTGTTGCCATTAGCATCTCATGTCCTGGAGCGTCGATGTATGTTATATATCTTATAGGTTTTCCTTTGCTTTTTTGGTCTATTGTATAAGCTCCTTTTTCTTCTCTTATAATTGCGTCGGCATATCCTAGTTTTATTGTGATTCCTCGTTTTAGTTCTTGAGAGTGTGTGTCTGCCCATTTTCCGGATAGTTGTTGTAGAAGTGTTGTTTTCCCGTGGTCGATATGTCCGACTATTCCGATGTTTATTGTTTCTAATTTTGAAAGGTCTATTGTCATGTTGTTAGAAATGGATAAGGGTTTTTAAGGTTTGTCGATTGGAAGGATATTGTTTCCTTTGAAAAGAAAGGTTTTGGTAAGAAGGGTGGTAATTGTTTTTTAATCATTGATTGCAAAATGCCCACTATTTTGCAGGTAAACCTGCAAATACCCACCCATTCTTGCTTTGAATTACCATTTAGATAATGCAATCAATTCCATGGCGGTTTTGGGATAAGTTTTTTACAATAAAGATAATAATTAAAAAGATTGATATTATTGTTTTAAGAATCACAAACCTTATAATAAATAATGATGTTGTTTTTTTATGAGGATGAATAAGGGTTTATTGTGTGTATTTCTGTTGATGTTTTTGTTAGTTGTGATTGGTTTTGTTGAGGGGGCGGAAGTTAGTGATTTAGTTTATGATGCTTTTGATAATCAGGATACTGTTAAGGTTATTGTTAGAAGGAATAACGATGAATATTTGAATGTTAATAGTTTTCATAGTATGCGTTCTATTTCTAGTTTGGAAAAAGGCTTTGATAAGATAGCAGAAAGAGATGATAAGTTTGTTATTGAAATTACTAGAGATGAATTAGAATTACTAAAATTGGATCCTAATTTTAAGAGAATTGATTGGAATATTCCTTTAAAAGTTTTTATGCAAGATGTTGTTGAAATTGTTGAAGCTAATGATAGTTGGAATTTACAGAATAGTAATATTAATTTAACGGGATTTCATCAATCTGTATGTATTTTAGATACTGGAATTAATACAAGTCATTCTGATTTTAGTGGTAGAATATTGGATGAAAAATGTTTTTGTACTGAAACCGATTATGGTAATGGTGGTTGTTGTCCAAATAATAATATTTCTGATGATAGTGCTGAAGATGATGCTGGTCATGGAACACACGTTGCTGGTATTGTTGGTGCTAGTGGTGGAATTAGTGGTGTTGCGACGGATGTTGGTTTGGTAATTGTCAAAATGATGGATAGAACAGGTCATGGGAATGTTAATGATTTGGAGGATGGGATTCAGTGGTGTATTGAAAATGCTGCGACATATAATATTAGTGTTGTTACAGCTAGTTTGGGCGATCCAGATTCTTGGTATAACACTACTAATCAAAATATTTGTGAAAACGGTAATTCTGTGATTACTAATCTTATTAATTCTGCTGTTGCTAATAATATTTCTGTTACAATAGCTTCTGGAAATGATGATAAAAATTATGGGATAACTTGGCCATCTTGTATTACTAATGCTACAGCTATTGGAGCAACCGATAAAGAAGATAATATTGCATCATATTCAAATCGTGGAGATTTATTAAAATTGTTAGGTATTGGAGGTATCTCCACTAATCAAATTAATTCTACTTCATATTTAGGTGGATATACTCCAATGCAAGGAACATCAATGGCGACGCCTGTTGTTGCTGGTGCGATTGCTTTAATTAATCAGTATTTAAGTTTGTCGGGGCAGATAAAAACTCCTGCTGATATTGAAGATGTTTTGTATGATACTGGTTTAAATATTACTGATAATGGTAATAATTTTTCTCGTATTAATGTCTATGATGCGTTGTTGAGTTTGGATGTTACGAATCCTGAAGTTGTTTTGACTTTGCCTGTTGATGGTTTGCAAACCACTGAAATTAATCAGACTTTTGTTTGTAATGTTAGTGATTGGCAGTTGAAAAATATGACTTTTCATTTATGGAATTCTACTGATTTGGTTAATGAGACATCGTGGAATGTTAGTGGTTCTGTTAATTCTAGTGTTTTGACTGTTAATGATTTACCAAAGATTGAATATAATTGGACGTGTTCTGCATATGATGTAAACAACAATTCTTTTACTGCGAATAATTTTAGTTTTTCAATTATGTCTATCTTTGTGGAAATAGATAGTCCTGGTAATAATACGTATACTAATGTGAATGACACAAACTTTACTTGTAATTCTTCAACGGGTGATAGTTATGATTTAGATAATGTTACTTTTTCTTTATTTAATTCTAGTGGTTTGATTTATAATTTGACTTATGCTATTAACGGAACGACGAATACGACGGTGTTTAATTACACTTTTGTAAATGAAACAAATTATAGTTGGAATTGTTTTGTTGTTGATAATGCATCTCAAAATTACACTTCTTTGAATTATACAATTTCTTATGATGTAACTTATCCGACGATTGAAAATGTTAGTTATATTACAACTAATGAAAGTGTTGAATTTAATTGGGATAGTGAGGAATCTACCAATTTTAGTGTTAATGTTAGTTTTAATGAAAGTGTTCTTTTGAATACTTCAGATGTTTTTAATGTTAGTAATTCTGCAAACTTTAGTGAATTAAATTCTAGTACTGTTTATAATTATACAATTTTGTATTGCGATAGGACCGGGAATTGTAATGAAACAGATGTTGTTAATTTTACAACGAATACTACTTTATATTGTGGTGATGGAACTTGTAATAACGGTGAAAGTTGTAGTAGTTGTTCAACTGATTGTGGTGATTGTGTTGTTGTTAGTAGTGGTGGTGGAGGTGGTGGTGGAAGTTCCTCTTTGGGTGTTTTGTCTAATCCCGTTATGACGGAGAAATTGGAAGAAGGTTATTCTAAGGAATATAGAGTTAATCAAGAGACTTATTTTAAGAATTCTAATAATGACATTCATAAAGTGAAGTTGAAGAATGTAATTTATGATGCTGCTGAAATTGAGATTCAAAGTGATCCTGTTGTAATATATCTTCATGAGAATGAATCTAAAAAGATGAATTTGACTTCGGCAGAATTTTATGATTTATATATTAAAGTTATTTCTCTTGGTTCAAGTAATGCTAATATAATGATAAAAGAAATTAAAGAGGTCAATCCTTATTATGTTGATCCTTTACAAAAACAGGAAGACAGTGTTGTTGTTCCTGAAACTGAAATTCTTAAAGAAAATGAGCCTACAAAAATCTCGTTTATTAATAAAATAAGAAATAGAATAGTGGAAAAACTTCCAGGTTTAAATTTCAAGGTGCTTATTGTTTCAATAGTAAATGTTATAATTGGTCTTGTTGTTGTTATATTAGTTATTATTTCGCTTCATAAAAAAAATAAAGAGATTAAAGCTGAGGTTAAAAAATTTAATGATAAAAAAAAGTAAACAATTAAAATTAAAACCGTCTGTAAGAGATAAAAGAAGATATCTTTTGATTGTTGAAAAATCTGAAAAGAAAATAGAAGATGCAATTTTAAATTATATCGGTGTTTTAGGATTTGCAAAATCTGCGTATATGAAAGTAAAAAACGATGAATTTCCTGATAGAATTATTGGTTCTTGTTTAAGAAAATCTTTGATTGATGTTAAGAGTTCCTTGGCTTTAGCTGGAATTAAAGTTGAGAAAGTTTCTGAGACGATTAAGGGATTATAAGTTTGATATTATTATATTTGTTTGTGAATTTATCTATTATTTTGTAAGTAAATTTCTTTTATTTTCTGAAAGTTTTTTTAAATACAAAAACCTTTTAAAGGCAAATTCTTACAGATGGTTATGGCATTCAAAGTTAATATTGCGTATAATGGAAAGACTTACAAGGTTGACACGGAAAATGAAGATTTAGTTGGTCATGTTATTGGTGATAAGGTGGATGGATCGTTGTTTTCTGAAGATTTGTCTGGTTATGAATTAGAAATTACCGGTACTAGTGATAAGTCTGGATTTTGTGGTTTGTCAAATATAAATGGTCCAGCTTTACATAGGGTTTTATTGAGTTATGAAACGGGTATGCACAAGAGACCTAAGAAAGAAGGAAAAAAAGCTAGGACGAACAAAACGCCAAAGGGTTTAAGATTACGAAAAACAGTTAGAGGTAAAGAAATTTCTTTAGAAACTATTCAAATTAATACCAAGGTATCGAAAGAGGGAAAGAAAAAGTTCGAAGAATTATTTGTTGTTGCTGAAGATACTAGCGAAAAGAAAGAATAGTTTTAATATAGTTTTTTATTTTTGGAATAATTTAAATAGTCCTATTATTATATTATTTAGAGTTAAGATGGTGAAGATACATACTGTTGGCGGTTATACTGAAGTCGGTAAAAATATGACTGTTATTGAATTAGAAGAAGATGCTTTTATTATTGATAATGGGTTTTATTTGCCTGCTGTTGTTAGTATGCAAGAGAAAGATAGAAATCCTACTGAGAGAGCTCTAAGAAATGTAGGAGCTTTGGCAGATGATAGAAATATTAAAAAAATAGCTCATAAAGTTTGTGCTCAAATAGTTGCTCATGGCCATTTGGATCATGTTGGTGGTGTTCCATTTACTTCTGATAAATATAATGCTCCAATTTATGGAACTCCTTTTACGATTGAAATATTAAAGAGTTTGCTTGCTGATAATGAAATTACTTTGAAAAATAAGTTGTATGCTGTGAAACCTAATACAGCATTTTATGTTCAAGGTAAAAATAAAAAATATCGTGTTGAATTTATTAATGTTACACATTCTATTTTGCAAACGGTTTTAGTTGCAATACATACTCCTCAAGGAATTATTTTGTATTGTAATGATTTTAAGTTGGACAAGACTCCTGTTTATAATATGAAAACTAATTATAAGCGGCTTCAAGAGATAGGTAAGGAAGGTATTTTATGTATGATTGTGGATTCTTTATATGCTGATAATGAAAGAAAAACTCCTAGTGAGAAAATTGCACGTGCTTTATTGAAAGAAGTTATGTCTCCCGATCAAGTAGGAAAGAATGGATTAATTGTAACTTCATTTTCTTCACATATTGAGAGATTAAAAAGTATTGTTGATTATGGTCAGAAGTTGAATAGAGAAATTGTGTTTTTGGGTAGAAGTTTAGATAAGTATTGTAGAGCTGCTCAATCTGCTGGTTTGGCTGATTTTACGCAGGGGATTAAAATTTCTAGATACAGACGACAGGTAGAATCGTCTTTGAGAAAAGTGGAGAAGGATAAAGATAAATATTTGATTGTTTGTACTGGTCATCAGGGTGAACCTGGATCTATCTTAGAAAGGTTGAGTAGACATGATTTGCCATTTCATATACAGAGAAATGATAATATTGTTTTTTCTTCTAGTGTTATTCCAACACCAGTTAATAGAGATCAATTTGCTAAAATGGAAGGACGTTTAAGAAAACATAAACCAAGAATCTTTCGAGATGCTCATGTTTCTGGTCATGCTAGTAGAGAGGATTTAAGAGATTTTTTAGAAATTCTTAATCCTAAACATGTTATTCCTGCCCATGCTGATTCTCCTAAGATTGAGGCTATGATGAATTTGCTTGTCGAGGAAGGTTATAAGAGAGGTCGTAATGCCCATTTAATGATAGATGGTGGTGTTTTAGAATTATGAAATTATTTAAGAAAAAAGCGAAGAATGTTAAAAATGTTAGTGATGGGGTGATTGTTAATGATTCTGGAGAAGAATTAAGTCTTGCTGTTGTTGCTATTGTTGGTGGTCTTAAGAATGCACTTAATCGTGGTGAGGAGTTAGATGTTGCTATGCAAACTTTTGTCAATGCTGGTTATGATGTTAATGATGTTATGATGGCATCACAAAAAATTGGTAGTAAAGTGTCTGAGAGTGTAATTCCAAAATCGACGAATAATTTAGAACCAGTGATTGGGACTAAAATTTCTAAAAAAGTCCATTTGTCTAAGATTAAAAAGAAGAAAGTTAAGTCATCTAAAATTAAAAAGGAGAAAGTTAAATCAAATTCTACAGGTTTGATTCTTGGAATGAAGAAAATATATATAATTATTTTTGGAATAATTTCTTCATTGGTTTTGATTGCTGCTTTGGTTTTAGGTTTGAATTGGAATAAAATATTTGGATAGAAGATATTATTTTGTTATGATGAATATTTTTTGTATTCCAGTTATTATATAATTTCCATTTTTATCAATTTTCTCATATTCTTGGATGTATTCTTTTATCTCTTTTATTTCTTCTGATGATAATTCATCAAACCATTTTTTTATTGCAAATTTTAAGAAATAATTTGATGGTGTTTTTTGATCTTCTTTGTGTATCTTTTCTAGTTTGTCAAAATTGATTATTTTTATTTTGGATTTAAACTCTTTAGTTTTTACTTTATCGAAATTATTTTGTATCCAATCGTATGATGTGTTTGGTTGTGTTATGTTATTGTATAGATGTTTTTGTCTGAAGTGTCTGATAAATTTATGTTTATCGTTTGGTGCTCCAATAATTATGATTATTTTTCCGTTTAGTTTTAGAAGGTTGTATATCTTTTGCAACTCTTTTTCTTTATTTTCAAAGAAATAAATTGAATGAACTAATATAATTAAATCAAATTTATTTTTATATTGTTTGTTGAATTTTTTGTAAAAATCTTCCCATTTTAGATTTAGAAGATTTAAATTTGAATAGTTTTTAAATTTATTTTGTAAGAGATTAAACATTTTATCTCCTGGTTCTATTGCTACGGTTTTGTTGAATTTTTTGAATATGTTATTTAAGATATCTCCCGAACCAGCTCCTAAGTCTAGTAATAATTTGGTATCTTTTAGATTTTTTATTTCTTCTAGTATGTGTTTGCTTTGTAGTTTTTTTTCGTTTGAGACCTTTGATAGATATGAAAATGCTTTTGTTTTGTTATATCCATCTCCTGTTACTCTGTGTTTTGCTTCTTTCATTGTTATACTTGTGAATAATAATACTTATAAGTATTTTCTGGTTTATGTCTTTATGAAAAGCTTAACATTCGTTTTAGTTCTATTGATTTTTGCTAGTTTTGCTTCTGCCTCTGTTGGATATAATATGTATGGTGGAGATGTTGTGAATTCTTATAAAGTTAGTAGATTAGAGGATGGTGGTTTAAGGTTTGTTAGATTTAACTTTGTTGATAAGTATAATTATGAAGTTCATGATGATTATGACAATTGGCATCATTCTGTTTATGTTGTTGAGAAGGAAGTTGTGGTAGAAAAGGAATCTGATAATGTTATACGATTAAGAAGTGATGCTGAAAATTATTGGCGTGCTAAATATTATGATGAGAAGAAAGCTAAGAGTAGGGCAGCGTTTAAAAATATTCAAGATGAAATTGATGATGATGTCGATGATAGATATGGTATTGTTGGTGGAAGTTCGTATTATAATTATTATAGTCCCGTTTTTAGAAAATATATTAAAGTGAAATGTTATGATAGTGCTCCAGAGGGAAAATTGCTTTACAAGAAGTGTCCTTAATTTTGAAGTAGATATGTTTTTAAAGAATTTTAGAATTGTTTTTTTATGAAAGAAGAAGATTTTCCTGAAGAAGTTGAATTCTCTGAACCTGAAATGGTTGAAGGTGGCATTGAGGAAGATGTTCAAGTGCCAGATTTAGAGGAAGCTGTTGAAGTTGAATCTGAGTCAGTCGACGAAGGTAATGCAGAGACGGTTGAAGAAATTTCTGTAGAGTCGGTTGACGAAGGGAATGTAGAAGACAGTGATGTGGTTGAAACTGAAGATTCTGATGTTGTTGATCCTGAGATTGTTGCAGATGCACCTGTTGAGGAATCTGAAGTTATGGATGCTGTTGAGCCGACTGAAGTTACAGAGAATAAGTAATTTTTTATTTCTTTTTATTTCTTATAAATAGTAGTGGGAATATTATGTCACTTAAGCAGCATGGGATTAATACTACGACGAATATAATTAATGTTGCGATCATCCATAATAATAAAGTGTTGGTTGTTGCAAAACTTATTAGATAGAACAGGCTTGCAAATGTTGAGAGAAATACGTGTATTAAGTGTGGGAACTTATTGTGTTTTATTTTGATTCCTAATAATGTTCCTATTAACGCTGTTGAAAGTAATAAGATGGGTTTTTCTATTATTGGAATATGTAGACTTGGTTGTAAATTTAAAATTAATGCACTTAAATACGGAAATATTACATCACTAAAAGTTCCTATTATTATTGCGCCGGTTATTCCTACAAGAATAGACATTGGAATTGATTTTTTATATTTGTAATATACTGTTGTTGTTGCAAACGCTGATACTAATAAGTGTAAAACATGAAATGATTCAAAAATATTTTCTGAGTATTGATATCTTGTTAGCTGTGAAATTATAACTGCTATAACAATTGCTAGTATTGATGCAATTATCGTGAATGGAATGTGTTCTTTTAGTTCGT
This sequence comes from Candidatus Woesearchaeota archaeon, assembly GCA_964516745.1. Taxonomy (GTDB): domain Archaea; phylum Nanobdellota; class Nanobdellia; order Pacearchaeales; family GW2011-AR1; genus JAGVXH01. Next base: position 12,372 of record CAZEYD010000001.1, on the reverse strand, counting down.
GTAGAATCTTGTTTGTCATGAAAAATTTAATTAGATAGGGAATTTAAAGGTTTGGTTGTGGATTTTGTTTTCGGGTTTTGAAATTTATTTTATTGTATATATTTTCTAATAATATACAAATATATCTATTTGTTTCTCCTCTCTAGTAATAAATCCGTTACATTTATAAAGTAGTGAATATAATATTTTGTATGGCTAAGGCGTTGGGGGGTGACATGGTTCTAGGGAAAGAAGTCTATAATGAAGTTGTTAGTATGTCCGATTATTCAAATGGTATTGATGGTGTTGTTTTATCGGATGATGTTGATTTAGGTGATGCTAGAGTTGTGAGTGATGTTTCTGAGAAAAAAGGTTTAGGTTATGTTATTGGTCGTGTTGCTGGTTATGTTGGTGTTGCCGGTATTGTTAGTGCGATGTTAGTTGGTGGTGGGAAGATAGATGCTACTGATAGTATGTTGTTTAATGCCATTAAAGGTTTTAATCCAGATGCTTATGTTTCTGGTAATGCTGTTCCTGGTGTTGAGGCTGATGGTAGTGTTAAGAGTTTGGAAGATGCTGTTGAGGCGGAGTCTTTTATTGGTAGAAGACCAGAAGAGAAAGACATGACGATGCAAGAAATAGCTGATAAGAATTATGCTGATTTTTATAGTACATTTAAGTCTGGGGGAGTTTTAAGATTTGGTTCGGTTGATTTTTTATTAAATTATGATGAAAATGGAGATGAAGTTCTATCTTATTTTCTGGATCTTGGCTTTTGGGGAGAGGTCGGTTATGGTATTAATGACCCGGTACATGTTCTAGATTATAAAATCGTTTCTGTTGATGAAAAAAAGAAAAATAGTCAAGTATTTAATTTAAGTGTAGGGGAGGGGTATGATGAAAAGCTTAAGATAAGTTTGGATGATATTTTCACAATGGAGTTTTGTATTCCAGGAATGTTTGTTTCAGAAAGTAAAAGAATAGTATGTTGGAATAGTTTCAATACTATTGTAGAAAGAGAAGGTGAATGGATAGAAAAACCTAAAATATATAATAACCAAGAATTGTTACCTCAATATTCTCCTAAAAAAAATAATGTTGTTCTTAGAGACGGGAAAATTATAGATTATCCAATGTATTAGTTACAATTTCCTTTAACGATGCTTAATGTGTCTGAGAGTCTTCGTAAGAATGAGAGTCTATTTTCTGTTATTATTTCGGATTCTGGATAGATCCAAATATTATTATTATTTTTTATAGTAACAAATTTATTTATATTTGGATTGAAAAAAGTACCATATTTGTTATTATAATGAAGCACGATGTTGTTGTTAGAGAAAATCAAATCAGGAGAATTAAAAGTTTCACCAAATTTTTGATTTGTTGACATAACGATATTTTCATCTAAATCTAAAATTACTCTTTCAAGTTCTGTATTGATGCCTGTTTCCAAAACAGTATTATGCTCTATTATGCTTGTTAAATCATTTAGAACCTTGGGAATATAAGGATCATCTAAAAATTCCTCTTCTGATAATATTGTTTTATATTGATATATAAAATGGTGGTAACCTATTGATATTTTTATTTCGTCTATGTTTATTGTTCCCCATCCGTCTGTCTTAATAAGTTCGAATATGTTTTTCAATATTTCCGATTCATCATTTTTCCAATCATAAAGCAGATTTCCTATTGGAGCATATATAGGATTTAATAAATCGTTGACATCTTTATTTTTAAAATATTCATCTAAATTATTATTGTTTATATTTTCGTCTATACATTTAATTGGATTTAATTTTTTGGAAGTTAGTGCAGATGCGTCTAGGTATTTTAATTGTGAATTAAAAGCCCATTGACATATAAAGGTTTTTTTTATTTCATCATTGTTATAAAGTTCTGATAAGATGTATATTGGGTAAGGGTTTGATTTGAACAATTCATCATAAGTGTATAGTTCATCATAAGTATATTTTTCTTTTGTTAGTGAATCAGAGTATTGATTGTTTTTTATTTCTTCTATTTCTTTTAATTTCTCTAATTTGTCAATTGTAATTTCTTCTTTTGTGATTATTTTCCAATCGTTATAATATCTTTCAATAAGGTTAAATTTTTTTGATTCAGGGTTAAAGAAGAGAGCATATTCCTGGTTATTTGCTAAAGAGATGATATTTTGTTCGGAGTATGTTTTAATGAGATTATTATTGTTATCATATTCTAAAATAATTTGAGTTGATAAAATCCCTATATTTTCGTTGAATGTTTTTAATTTTTCTACAAGTTTCCCATCGATTTTTAATTGAAGTCCTTTTTCTAATCCTATGACTTCCCATAGTTTGTCTCTTAGTTCGATTGGATTAAAGTAATATGCTACTATTCCTAAAAATTTCCATCTTTCATATCTATCAATATTTTTAGTGTAGGAAGATAAAGAATTTCCAATCCAAATTTTACGTGGATATATCGAAGTTTCGAAAGCATCCTCTTCTGTTATCTGCTTAGCTAATTGAGTGACGCTTTCATAATTAGTTGGAATATAGCTTTCTTTTGTTTCTTTCCATGAAATAATTTCATTAGTGTTGAAGATACTGTCTATTTGATTGTCATCTTTTAAGTAGTCATTTAAATCTATTGGGGCAGATATAACTTTAAGACTGTCCATGTCTATTTTTTCTGAAGTATCTATTTTGCTATATGTTCCATTTGAATCTAATTTGTATATACTAGGTTTCCCAGATATGGTGTTTCTGTTTCTTGATATGAAAATAAAGATTGGATTTGTTTTAGATGTAAAAATTTCATCATTGTTTATTTCATCAAATGTATATTGTGTTAATTCTTTTTTGTAATCGTTTATTTCTTTAATAATATTGTCCTTATTTGCTTCTAATTTATTTGATAATTGCTGGATATCATATAATTTTTTCATATTTTCATAATTATTTGGAGTATCTAATATAGCATCCTTATAATCTTTAATCTGAAATCTGATAGATTTTATATTTTCATTTAATAATTTTGATAATTGTTGTGCGTCATACAATGATTGTAGTTCATCTAAGTTTTCGAGCTCTGTTGTGTCGATGTCTAAATTTACATTCTCTGCAGTATAACTAATTTTATTGTCGACATTAGAATATACTATTTTGTTAATAGGTTCTCCATTTTTTGCTGTAAAAAATTCATCTCCTTCTGACTCTAATGTGCAACGGTCTACACACTTATGTACCAAGACTTTGGAATCTTTTTCTGCGTTTTCGGGAATTTTAATGTATTTATATTGCGGTATTGTACATGCATCGGACATTTGTTCTGTTGGTAATTTTTTTATGTTAAATGTTATTAGAAGAGAATCAGCATTACTTTTGACCTGTTCCCATAAAGGATTGAACCAACCTTGTGTAGAACCGACCGCTACTATTACTAGAATTGTAACAGAAAGGATTAATATTATTAGTTTTGAAATTGCTAGAATACCACTCTTCTTTTTCATATCATTATGAGCATTTGTTTGTTTTTATAGATTTTGGATGTTTGGGTTGGGAAATTTAAAAAAGATTAATAAAAAAATAAAAAAATTGTAGAAAAGTTAATTTCTAATTCATAAAAAGTTAATTTCTATGGTTAGCGTAGCAATCTCTACAATATACTGGCTTGTCCCCAGTTGGCTTGAATGGTACTTCACATTGTTTGCCACAGTCTGAACAAGTTGCCTTATGCATTTCTGTTGGTTTTCTATCGAAACGATCGTTTCTACTGAAATTGTTTCTACTAAAATTGTCTCTTCGAGAGTTATTATCTCTTCTAGGACGGTTTTTCTTAAAACAATCTTGACAACGTACTGGCTTGCCTTCTGTTGGTTTGAATGGTACTTCACATTCTTTACCACAGTCTGAACAAGTTGCTTTGAACATTTCTCTTGAATCATTATCTTGATATCCTGTCATTTTTTTTTGCCTCCAAATTTATTATTAAAGAATTCATTATTTTTACCTATTGGTTGTTTGTTATAATTTATTTGTGTTTTTTGTGTTTATAATTGTTTGGATTGGGTCTTTTTGGACAAAATATGACAAAATGGAGGTTTCTATTATTGACGAGTATTCTGTGTTTGATAGTATTGGACTATAATAATGTTTATAAAATTTTTAGGGCTTTTTATGTTATGAAAAACGTAATTGGAGTATTTATGGTTTTATTGGTAAGTTTACTGGTTTTTAGTTCTGCTTTGGATGTGGACGTTGAATTTGACAATGATATTTTTATTAATGATTTTAATGTTCCAGTGAATTTTACTGTTGATTTTAATGATGTTGTTTCGGGTGAATATAATGTGTATACTTTGGCTGATTTGTATATATCTCCATCTGAGATTTTTAAGTTGAGCAAAGATACTAGTATGGAATTTTCTATCTTACCTTATGATAGATTAGATATGTTGGGTAGTTATGTTTTTACTTATATAATTAATTATAGAGATATCGATAAAATTAGTAAGAAAATGACCTTAAAGTTCTATGATTTTGAAGATGTTGTGAATATTGAAACTAATAATATCGATTTTGAAGATGGAGTTGTCCAAATTTATGTTGAAAATACTGTTGATGTTGATTTGAAGAATTTAACAGCTAAATTTAGTTCTATTTTGTTCAATTTTGAATCAACTTTTGATTTAGATGGTGAAGAAGTTAAGGTTTTTGAGGTTGAAGTTGATGAATCTTTATTGAAAAAGACTAAGGCTGGAACTTATGTTATTGATGCCGAATTTCAGAGTGATACAGGTAAAAAAGAAATATTAGGAAAATTGTATTTAGATGCTAAAAAGGGTATTGAAGTCAGTGAAGAATTCAAAGGTTTTTTTGTTAGAAGACAAATGGTGAGTAGAGTTAATGATGGGAATACTGTTGAGATGATAGAAATTAAAGTTTCTAGGGATATGTTCTCGAGATTATTTACTAGTTTTGACAGAGAACCGTTATCCATTAATAGAGAGGGTGGTCGTGTTTATTATAGCTGGGAAAGCAAATTAAATCCTGACGAAGAATACAAAATTGCTGTTACTACAAACTATTTTTATCCTATTTTAATTGTGATTTTGATTAGTTTGGTTATTTGGGGTGTTAAGAAGATATTTGCTACTAAGGTTTACGTGAAGAAGGTGGTTTCTCCTATTAAAACAAAGAATGGAGAGTTTGCTTTGCGTGTTACTTTGAATATTAAGGCTAGATGGAATGTTGAAGAATTGAGTTTAATTGATAGAGTTCCTAATACTGTCAAATTATATAGAAAATCATTTAATATTCATCCCGAAAGTGTTGATGTAACGACTAGAAGTATGAAATGGGAAATTGAGGAATTGGATGCTGGTGAAGAGAGAGTGTTCAGTTATATTGTTTATTCTAGAGTTGGTTATGTTGGTAAATTCTCATTACCAAAGGCGATTGTAAAGTATAAAATTGATGATGTTGCAAAGCAAGATTCTTCCAATAGTGTATTTTTCTTAGCTGAACAAAAGGATATAGAGAATAAGTTTAAAGACTAAGATAAGTTTTAAATTAAATCTTTTAAGGATTATTAAAATGGTTGACATGATTATCAAAACAATATATAAAATATTTCATAAACTAATTCCGTCTAGAGGTATATATGGTTGATGTAATTGTCAAAGTAACATATAAAATATTTCATGGGCCAATTTCATCTGGAGGTCTTTATGGTTGATGTAATTGTCAAAGTAATATGTAAAATATTCCATGGGCCAATTATTTCGGGAGTTTCAACGTGGTAGAAATAATTGTCAATGAGGATTTTGAGGAGGAGGATTTCTCGCTATTTGATAATGTGGAGAATTTGGATTTTGACGATGGTGAGTTTTTTGAGTTGAGGAAAGATGCTGAAAAGATCAAGAGTGATGTTGTTGTTAATGGTTTGATTTGTTATGATTTGGTGAAGAAGAATTTGTCTTATGACTTGCCGTATCAGAGAGAGGGTGCTTTAAAATTAATAAAGGATTTGAATTCTACTGCTTTGTTAGCCGATGAGGTTGGTTTAGGGAAAACAATTACTGCTGGTTTTGTTTTGAAAGAAGGAATTGTTCGTGGTTTCATTAATAAATGCTTAATCTTGACTCCTCCAAGTTTAGTTACTCAATGGGTTCAGGAGTTGAGGGATAAATTTGATTTGAATTTCCATATTATTGAAAGTGTTGATGATTGGAATAAATATGATTTTTGTATTGCGTCGATTGATAGAGTTAAAATTTTTGATAAGAAAAAATTGCAATTTAAACATAAAGGTGCTCATGAAATTAGTTGGGATTTGGTTATTGTTGATGAGGCTCATAAGTTGAAGGAAAAGAATACTGTTCGGTGGAGGTTTGTTGATAGATTACAAAAGAGAAGATTTTTATTATTGACTGCTACACCTTTCCAAAATGATTTGTTAGAATTGTATAATCTTTTACACTTATTGAAGAAGGGGCATTTGGGAACGCTTAGAGAATTTAGAACTAAGTTTTTGTATAAGGGCAATAAGAGGCATCCTATGAATCCGCTTGAGTTAAAAAGAAGATTAGATGAAGTTATGATTAGACGTCGGAGAGATGAAACAGGTATTGAATATAAGAAGCGTATACCTAAGATTATTCCTGTTGAATTGAGTGTTGAAGAAAGAATGATTTATGATAATACTGTTCGGTTATTAAAAGAAAGTTATTTCCGAGCTGATGGAAATGAAATTAACGGGCATCTTATCATTTATGCTTTGTTGCCGAAGGTTACGAGCTCTTCTAGATCTGCTATAGAAAGTTTGCAGGGTATTGTTGGTAATGAGAAATATCATGAGGGAACGAGAGAGATTGCTCAAGGTATACTTGACGATTATAAGAAATTGAAGAAGGATAGTAAGATTGAAAAGTTGTTAGAGATTATTGATGAGATTAAAGAACGTGGGAATGGCAAATTGGAGAAAGTTTTAATTTATACTAAACATCCTACGACATTAAGATATATTGTTGAGAGGTTGGAACCTTATAATTTAAAAATTATCGAATTTTTAGGCGGTTTAACTAGAGAGGAAAAAGCTTTTCGTATTGATGAGTTTAAAAAAGGTGAGACAGATATTTTGATTTCTACTGATACTGGTGCTGAAGGACTGAACTTTCAATTTTGTAGAAATTTGATTAATTATGATTTGCCTTGGAATCCAATGAGCGTTGAACAAAGAATTGGACGGCTGGATAGGATTGGGCAAAAACGTGATATGTATATTTATTCTTTGGCAACAAAAGGAACGATGGAAGAAAATGTTGTTGATTTAATTATTAATAAGATGTGTTGTGTTGGTTTGGTTATTGGTGAGTTGCCAATTATTTTGTTTAATTTGGGATTAGATGGGGATGGTAGAAGTAAGATTGAAGATAGGTTGATGAGTTCTTTTATTGAATCGAAAGGGAATTTGGATATTTTTAGTCAGGAGGTTGAAGATATTGCTAGTATGATTAGTTTGGGTATGGAAGAGCATGATGATAGTAAGAAGGCGACTAGTGAGTTGATTGATGATTAGTTTTGTATTCCTAAAGATTTATTTTACAATTGAATTAATCTTCTTAACTAATTTTGGTTCGATGTAATGTGCGATTGTTACGGTATATGATGTTTGCCATTCGTTTTTCTTTTTTGAGAATTTTTTGTGTCCTAGTGTGTTTGCAATTTCTGTATAAAGTTCTTTAATTTGTTGTTTTGTTGGGTTTGGATTTTGTTTTAAGAAATTTTGTGATGTTTTCGTTGCGTAATGCGATCTTACAATATGTGGATAGAATGTTTTTCCTGAATATTTTTTGAATGCTTTTTCAAATTCTGTGTCTTTTAATGGATGTCTTTGCTGATTTGTAAAAACAAAGTCTTCTTTTTTTAAGTTTCTGAGTAATTTTTGTAATTTTATTATATATATAGGACTAAATTGTTTAGTTATTTTTTGTGGGACTCCATCTTTTGCTATAAATGTGAATGTTACATTCGGGTTTCTAATTTTTATATCTGATTTTTTTAATGTGGTTAATCCTTTGTGTCCATCGTTTTTATAATACATTTCATTGCCTATTCTCATATAGGTTTGTAATAATGTTATCATTGGTAATGCTAGTGGTTCGTTGTTTTGTAGTGCGAGGTTTAGATTGATTTGTAATTTTGGCAAAAGTTTTTCGAATTCTTCAACTTTTTTGTATTTATTGGATTTTGATTTTTTATCTTTTTCAAGTGTGTATAGATATGCGAATTGTCCATTTGGATTTTGATATATTACATCCCAATGTGTTGTTGTTGTTTGGTCGTGGATTGTTAGGTGTGGTGCGAAGAGTGAGTATGCTTTGTCAAGTTTTTCCCCATTTGGAAGTATGTCGACTCTTTGTCCTCTTATGAAACCTTCCGGTGTTATATGTCCTTTTAGGAATGTGGGGGCTTTAGTGTCTTTTAGTTCTTCAAAATTATTGTGTGATTTGAACAATTCAACGATTTTTAGAATATTTGTTGTGTTGTATTTTATTTTCTTCCAAGAACTTTCCGTTTTTATTACGGGTTGTAATTTATTTATCTTTATACGAATAGTTCCTGTTTCAAACTTTGTCATCTCTTTTTTCATATTGTTTAGAGGAAGGTTTTACATTTAAAGTTTTTGCTTTGAATGGGGAAAGTTTAAATATGAGAGTGATATATAAATTGAATACAATGGTGCGTGAGTTTAATTTTTATAAGAGGAGTTTAGTTTTTCTTTTAGTTTTTAGTATGTTATTTAGTTTGAATTTTGCAAGTTCTATGATTTTTGATAATTGTATGTTAGAAGATTCTATGAATGGTGGAACAAAGGATAGTTGTAATATTGCAGGATGTTTATGGGCATCAAATGATGTTGGAGATGTTAATAATGATATATATGATCCATATTGTGGTATAGGTCATTGTTGTTTTCCTAATAATTGTATGCAATTTGATGGTAATGCAACAGCATGTGATGAAGGTGTTAGTATTTTGGATAATATATTAAATTGTACTTGGGATCCATTGATGCCTGTATGGTATCCAGATGGAACACAGTCTGTTGGAGGATGTATGATGGATTGGATGTCTTCAGGAGAAGATTCTGGTGGAGTTGAAGAAGGATGTTGGCAACATGATGGTGATAGATCTTCTTGTGGTGCTCAAGGTAGTAGTTGTAAATGGAGTGCTAATGATAAAAACCAAGAACCATGGTGTTGGATTAAAAGTTTAAATGATGCTCAAAACAAAAATTCTGATGCGGTTAGTGATGATATTGGTTGTTGTGAAACTTCGGGATGTTGGATGTATGATGGGAATCAGAGTAATTGTGAATCTGCATTTGAAGGTAATTGTAATTATGATAGTAATATTGGTTTATGTAATACTAAATGGTGTGAAGAAATATTAACTGAAGATAATTGTACTTATTCACAACAAAATCTTATGATGCCTTGTGAATGGAATATTAGTACTAATCTTTGTGAGGGAATGGGTGGTGGTGGTTTTGATTTTTATGAAGATGCAGATTCGTGTTTTAATGCTGGTGGATGGTATGATCAAAATGGAGATTGTATGATGCCATCTGGTGATGATTTTGGAGAAGGCTCTGGTGGTTTTATGTTCGCTGGTGATGCTCATTGTTGGTTTGCAGATAATCAACCAAATGTTTGTGGTAATATTAGTGGATGTGCTTATTGTGTTGCTGGTCCTGGTGAATATGGAATTTTAAATTTTACAAATAATATTTGTTATAATAAAACAATTGGTCTTTGTGAGGGACATGATGCTTATGATACTGGTGTTTATGATAATGCTAATAATTCTGCTAATTTAATTTGTACTGATATTGAAGTTAAATCGGCTTGTAATTATGGACCGCTACCCAATTGTAAATGGGTAAATAGTTCTGTTGATATCGGAGCTTATTGTATTGCTGGTACATCTTCTGATAAAAAAGCTTCTCCTCCGGTTCAATATTGTGAAGATCCTTTGGCTAAGAATAATTATACTCTTTGTATGCAATTATCTGAGCAGTATATGATGCCTTGTATATGACAGAATACTACATATCCTATTCAAAATTGTACTTTTAATAATAATGCTGTTTTTGGTGGTGGTGGTGGAGAAAAAGATTTTGAAGATATTAATAGCCAATTTTCTTGTACTTCGGCGGGTGGAACTTGGAATACAGAATTTTATGTTGATGGAGTTATTTTGAAGCAAGATTCTTGGTGTGAAATGTCAGGAATGTTTAATATTGATACAGGAGTTGGTATGAATAATAAAATGAATTGTGATACTTCTTGTTGGGCTTGTGAATTTCAAGATGATGGTTCTGATTGGGCTAGTGTTGGTGTTGCTGAATCTGCTTGTATTGGTTCTGATTTAGGATATTGTGAATGGACAGTGGATTCTTCTGGAACGGCTTCTTTTAATGGTCTTGGTTGGTGTGATTTTCCACAAGAAATGGAAGATGGTGGTGCTAAGGATTGTAATTTTGAATGTGAAGGATGTAATTTTATGAACAATCCACAATCTGATTGTGAAAATAGTATGGCAAACGATGGAGTCGGATGTAAATGGGTTAGTGAAGGTGATAATAATTATTGTGTTGATAAAACAAAGAAAACTTGTGGTAGTGATTGTTTTTCATGTTATACTACAGATTCTTGTCAAGGAAGTGCTCTTAGTTGTTCTTGGGAAAATGGTCTTTGTCAACCTCAAGGATTTGAAGGAGAAGTTTGTTTTGATGGAGTTGATAATGATAATGATAATATGATAGATTGTAATGATCCAGATTGTGGCTTTGATAATTTTTGTGGTGGTAGTTCATTTGGAGGTGATTGTTTTGCTCAAACTACTCAAGGTGATTGTAATCAAACTGTTGCTTTTGATAATTTAAATTGTACTTGGATAAATGATACTTGGAATCCAGAAGGATGGTGTGATATGCCTGGTGCTAATTGTTGGAAATTTGATAATGATATGAATGCTTGTGGATTAGAACCAGGATGTACTAATGATTCAAGTTCTCTTGGTGGTTCGGCTGGAATATGTGATATTAATAAGACTAAAGTAGATATGGCTAATTGTTGGGAATGGAGTGATAATGAAACATGTAACACTGATTCAGAATGTCAGTGGGTAGCTGATCCGTGGTGTGCAGAAGGTGATAATGCTGTGACAGACCCATGGTGTATGGCAAATAATGCTACGGGTTGGTGTGACTATAAGCCTTTTGCAACATGTATGGGTTTGGAAGAAGGTTCTTGTAATATTTCTAACAATTGTATCTGGAATCAAGATGAATATTCTATGCAAGGTGGTTGGTGTGATGTGGCTTGTTTTAATTGGAGTATATCTACGAATGAAAGTTGTATGGCAGTAGATGCTGGTCTATGTGAGTGGAAAGATATGAGTCAAACTTGTCAACCAGAAATGTTTATGATGATGGGTGCTCCTAATGCTGATGGTAAAACAGGTTGTTGGCAATACAATGGTAATGAGACGGCCTGTGGTGAACAGAGTGTTATTTGTGAATATAAGAATGATAGTTATGCAAACAATAATGTTTCTGAGAATGAACCTTCTGGTTGGTGTATGGATAAAGCAGAATTTGAGCATTTTGGAGGAATGGAGGGAGAAGTTATAGATTTAATTATGGATAGTAATAATATTGGAGAATCTCATCCTGTTAATGAGGTTGGAATTGAACCTTTTGTTGATTTGTTGGGAATAGGAATGAAAGTTAGCGAATCTGGATTTGATTTTGGTGCTGGTGTTTATGATATTAGTGATGCTCTTATGTGTAATGGATATATGGTTGTAAATACTAGTGATCCTTTTAGTGGGGCTAAAACTCTTGGAGTTGGAGATAAGGCAACTAAGTTTTACTGGTATTTAGATACAAATGGAAATTCTACTGATGGTTGTGAAGCTCAATTAGAGTCTGGTGTGAATGTATCTGGATTTGACTTTATGGTTAATTACATTTCAAGAAATTCTACTAACGGAATTGTTGAGACAAAACAAATGATGAGATGTTTCAATAATGATTGGGTTCCAACAAATGCTTTAGTAACCACTAGTAAAAAAATAGGTTGTGGAGATATTGGTGGGGTTATGATTGCTATTGCTAAACAAGATTTAGAATCATTTTCAGAATATGATAAAAAAAGTGATATGAGAATATTAATGACAAGTGCTGATGAACTTGATTCAAGGACAAGTCCTTCTGATTCTGTAGGTCCAGCTTATTATACTCCTGGTTCAATTGATTTCGGATTTATAGATTGTTCCGATCCTACAATGTCTAAAGATCCTAAATGTAAGAATTTCCAAAAGTTTGGATTTAATGTTT